>CAYNWK010000056.1:0-25753 GCA_964400875.1 uncultured Anaerolineaceae bacterium
ACGCGCTGCCCTTCCTGGAGCGTACGGTAACCATCGGACATAATGGCAGAGTAGTGCACAAAAACATCGGGGCCGCTCTCCCTTTCGATGAATCCATAGCCCTTGCTATTATTGAACCACTTCACTGTTCCAATTTCACGCTCGTTCATGCTTCTACTTTCTCCTGACTAATACAGATTTTTCGGAGGTCTGCGTATGGTCCTACTGTTCGTACGGCTGCAATGCTGTGTTTAACACAAATAGCCCGGACGGTTGTTTTCGTCCAGACTAGCCTTCACAGAAATCCATAGAAATCATACGTGCCATCCAACTTGCAGGAAGTTTACCAAGGAAAAAACCAACCGTCAAGCCCTAGTCCAGGCTACAAAAAACGACCCTGTAGGATTTGTAAGGTTATAATAAGTCCTGCTCCAAGCCTTCTAACCACCTAGCTTGATTCTGAAAGGAAACCAAATGCCTCCTCGAGTCGAATCACTTTTATCAGCCCGTTTATTCCTGGTACCGCAACTTATAGGAGATCGGATCTACTTCCTCAGCAACCTGAGCGGGCATATCAGTTTGTATGCCATGGATTATGGCGGCAGTGTCCCTGAACCTTTGCTCCCTCCCGAGATCGCCTTACAGAACCCGCATTTGATTGGCGGATATTCGTACTACGTCTTTCCGAAATTGGAGAAAATACTGGTGATGATCGATCGGGATGGTGACGAGAATTACCAGCCGATGATGATCCCGATCATGGGAGGATATCCCGAACCTGCCTTCGGGGACAAGTTTGAGAACTATCGGGTGCATTGCAGTAAGTGCGACCCGCAATCAAACTTGGCGTACTTCTCCGCGGAATCTCGCAGTGAGCAGCTTAACCTTGCATATCAGGGAAATTTAGAGACAGGCGTTCTTCACAAGTTAGGGGAGAGCGTTTGGGGCGCTTATATTGACGGCGTAGATGAAGCTCACGAGAGAGCAACGATCATCGACTCGTATACGATGGGCGATCACGTCGTGTACCTTTGGAGCGAAGCATCTTCGGAGCTGCAATTACTGTACGGCACTCCACAAGAAGAGCGTCAAATCGGAGTGGAGGTCCCACTCAATTCCATCTTCGACTGTCAGTTCACTCCGCGCGATGGGTTGCTGTTTGCGACTGCCCTGTTCAGCGACGCTTATGGATTGGGATATTTCCAGCTCTCCGACCCAGAGGATGTTAAACCGGTGGTGATCAACGGGGCCGTGCACAGCGGGGCAGGTGAGTTCGAAGGCATCGAGCATCTCAAAGGTGATCGGTATGTGGTCAAATACAATATCGACGGGTGCTCTTGGTTATACGAAGGCAGTTTCCGCGAAGCGGAGTTGATCCTGGAATTGGATGCGGTGGTCTGCGGACAGGGGGAGCTTTCCAACGGTGTACTCGAATCGTCATACTATGACGAAGATGGAGACCGTTTCGCGCTTTCATTTTCCACCGCCACCTCACCCACCCAGATCTATACGGTAGAAGATGAAGATCGAATGACCGTCATCCGCCACACCAATGAACGCATCCTGGGTATCCCCCATGATTGGCTTTCGGAAGGCGAAGATGCTTCTTTCCATACATTCGATGAGCTGCGGGTCTCCGCACGATTATATTTTCCAGCTGAAGTTCTAGGATTCGAAGGCCCCCGCCCGGTGATCTATTACGTACACGGCGGACCCCAAGGACAGGAAAGGCCAGATTTCGCCTGGTTCTCCATGCCGCTGATCCAATTCTTGACCCTCAATGGCTTCGCAGTTTTCGTGCCCAACGTGCGCGGCAGCACTGGCTATGGACTGACCTATACCAAGCAAGTCGATCGGGATTGGGGAGGCCGGGATAGGCTCGACCATGTCTACGCCATGCAGGAAATTCTCCCGGATGATTCACGCCTGGATGTAGCCAGGGCTGGAGTTGTCGGCCGTTCCTATGGCGGCTATATGACCCTTACATTGGCTGCACGTCACACAGAACTTTGGGGCGCTGCAGTGGACATGTTCGGACCTTACGACCTGCTCACCTTCTCGGACCGCATCCCGGAGACCTGGAAACCATACTTCAAAATTGCTCTGGGTGATCCGGATGATCCCCAGGAGAGAGAATTCCTGGTAGAACGCTCGCCTCGAACTTATATGGATCAGCTGGACACGCCGCTTCTGGTGATCCAGGGTAAAAATGATCCCCGGGTTGTCGAGCGCGAATCGCGCGACCTGGTAGAAAACTTGCGTGACGCAGGGAACGAAGTCGAGTATCTCATGTTTGAGAATGAAGGCCACGACGTACTAAAATTCGAAAACCGGGTTACCTGCTATAACGCTATCACCGAGTTCTTCGAGAAATACCTCCACCCGTGACCCTGCCTCACGACGAAGCTGTTCGGCGCAGTGCACGAGCGGGAGATTTGGCCTTGTTGCTCAGCAGAGGGCACAAGAATTTCCTCGTGCGGCTCACCTCAGGAGAGAAATTAGAGACACATAGGGGGATCTTGCAGCATGACGCGCTGATCGGATTACCTTGGGGCAGCGAGGTTTTCAGCCACCTGGGAAAGTCCTTTCACCTTCTCCAACCCAGGCTCAGCGACCTGCTGCTCAACATTAAACGGAATACGCAGATCCTCTATCCGAAGGATATTGGTTTTATCCTGGTCAAGATGGGGATTGGTCCCGGCCAGCATGTCATTGAAGCTGGTACCGGCTCTGGAGCGCTGACCACCGCCTTAGCCCACGCGGTGGGTCCGAACGGGAGCATCACGACTTACGAAACCCGCAAAGACGTGCAAAACCTTGCCATCAAGAATCTCCGCCGGGTTGGGTTAGCGGACCGAGTCAACTTCGTGCTCGCGGACATCTCCGCTGGGTTCGAGGAGCGCGGTGTCGATGCCCTTTTTCTGGATCTCCCCAATCCGGAAGATTTCATCACTCAGGTCCGCGCTGCATTAATCCCGGGCGGTTACTTTGGCTGCCTTCTGCCGACCATTAATCAGGTCAGCCGGACGATCAACGCTCTGGAAATGGGCGGCTTCGCATTTGTCGAAGTGTGTGAAATATTGCTGCGCTACTATAAGGCTGTCCCCGAGCGGCTGCGCCCCACAGACCGCATGGTCGCCCACACCGGCTACCTGATATTCGCTCGCCCGATCCTGCCGGCAGAGGAGGGCGATAACCAGCTTGCCGAAGATATGAATGGGGGATGATGCACACGCCGGACCCCATTTCCAAACTCACCACAATCGAGATCAGCAAACGACTGAAAGATAAGCGTTCGAGCGGCTTGGTGGAGCGCTTCCCTTTAGAGATGCTGGGGGGTGAACCAAAACCTGCCGCGGTTCTGATCCCCTTTCTAAAACAGGATGATGCCTGGCATGTATTATTTACCCGCCGCACCGACACCCTTCCAGAACACAGCGGTCAGGTAGCTTTTCCAGGCGGGCGCGCCGATCCCGGGGATAGCACTCCGGAAGTCACCGCCCTGCGAGAGGCCAAGGAAGAGATCGGGCTGAATCCGACCGATGTCCGCTTGCTCGGGCGATTGGATCCTCTCGTTACCATCTCGAATTACCGCCTCACGCCGGTTGTAGGTGTGATCCCCTGGCCGTATGCGATACGCCTTGCCCAGCAGGAAGTCAGCAGAGTCTTCACCATCCCGCTCGCCTGGTTGGCAGATGCGGCAAATCACCAGATTGAAGAGCGAGAGCTGCCCGCTCCTTTCGGCTCAGTCCCAGTGGTCTATTTTTCGTGCTTCGATGATGAGTTGCTCTGGGGAGTCAGCGCACAGATCACCCTTAACCTGCTTAATGCCTTAAGGCTCTCTTGAAAAGTTAGTACCATTTGCCTGGCAACCTCCCGAAAACCAATCTGCCCTTTCCTCCAAGCCAGATAGCTTCTCAGACCAAAAAAAACACACCCCGAACCATGATTCGGGGTGTGTCAACGCTAGATGGACCCGTAAGAAGATCGGATTTATTCCTCCTCTTCCTTTTCTTCTCCTTCTTCGGCCCGCTTGCCCCGTTCGATAACCTCCGGTTCCATCGCCTCCTCGAAGATCTCTTCGATTTCTTCCTCTTCTTCCTCTTCTTCCAGTTCGGCCACCGGGGTGGAAACCACGACGATCACGTCGTCTGGTTCGGCGAATATCTCTACTTCACCGGGTAGATCCAGATCGCGCACGTAAATGGCGTCGCCGATTTCAAGCAAATTGGAGACATCCACCTCGATGCGATCGGGCAGTTCGCGCGGCAAGGCTTCTACGTCCAGTTGTTCCACGTTCGTAACCAGGATCAAACCTTCTTCGGTTACCGCGGGCGCTTCTCCAACCAGGTCAATCGCCACGTTCGCGCGCACTTTTTCGGTTAGGGAGACCGCTTGAAAATCAACATGCATCAAAGTGCCGAGCAAAACGTCTCGCTGTTTCTCCCGCACCAGTGCGTAATGAGTATCTCCCTCCACTTCCAGATTGATCAATGCAGAAGGCGATAAACCGATCAAGGTTTTACTCGCTTCACGCAAATCCATCTCGATGGGGACTGTGTCGATGTGGCGCCCATACAGCACAGCAGGGAGCAGCCCCTCCTTGCGCAGGGTTTTAACTTGTTTGCCGACGATTGAACGTCGGCTTGCCGTGATCACAATTTCATCCATACATTCCTTCCTTCGAGCGCCTCTCACCCACCCGATATCCCCGGTGGGTTACCTTCGCTCTATATGCCGGGATGCTCTCTTTGAAAGCCCCCGGTTGACTTAATTCTATCGCCGGCCGGTAAGCAAACGACCGACGAATAACACGAGACCGACAGCTACACCGCTGACCAGCCCCGCCAGGAGCGCGCGCGGGGTATCCAGGTAGGTTTCGACCGGTCCTTCGACGCTGCCGGCGAGTAGAATCACGCTCCGCACAGAATCACCGGTGACTTTTCGAGCCAGCACTACTCCCGCTTGGGAATCCTGCAGCTCAGTTGAATCGGCGATGACCACTCCGACTCCCCCATCATTGACGGTGGCATCTTGAGCGCGCAGGATGGCGGCGCCTCCTGTGTTCAATTCTGCCGAGCTGCTCTGTATAACCAGAGCTCCACCCTGCGAGACCGTCACCCGGTCCGCTTCGATCCGCTGCGCGCCGCTTTGTTCGAGGTAGACCACGGAGGCAGAGATTGAGGCTGCCCCGCTTTGCGTCATGTGCACTACCTCTGCCTGAACGTTCGAGACAGCAGCCTGGTCCAGGTCCACCTGCTCGGCGCTGTGTTCGTTGACTTCCGATTGGTTTTGGCTTTCTTCAGGCATAGTTGCTCCTTTTACGAGACTGGCAAAAAAAGTCCGTCTGCCTGCGAAACTTTCTTGAGATCGTTGCACAGGAGACGACTTTTACGGCTGGTCGAGATCGGGTTAAACCTCGCCATATTTTATCATCGAACGTCCATTCGTCAATGCCGGCACCAGAACGGGACCAGGTGATCGCATTAGACGATTTGCCCCCAGCTGACAAATTTAAGGTACTCCCACACCGATATAGACCTAAATAAACGGCGTATTAATGAACGCCGGTCTATCTTGCAATCTCTAATTGCCTAGGTTAGAATGAATCTGATATGGTCAAAAGAATCGAACGGCGTGATTTTCTTAAACTAAGCGGCCTCGCCCTGGGAAGCCTGGCTTTCAGGCCGTTCTCTTTACGCGGACCTGAAGGAGGGTACGGTCAATTGGCCCGGGTGACGATCCGGGACATCGATTTGCACGCCGAACCACGCGACGATGCGCAGATTATCGGCAAGCGCTACCGGGATCAGTTAGTCCATATCTATTACGACTTAAATCCTCCCGACGCGCCGGCCTTTTACAACACGCTGTGGTATCGAGTATGGGGCGGTTACCTGCACAGCAGCTATTTGCAGCTCGTCGATGTTAAATTCAACCAACCGCTCGACGAGATCAGGGAAGGCGGCCAGCTCTCCGAGGTTACGGTTCCCTACACGCAATCGTATAGTTATTCGCGCTTCGAAGGCTGGCGGAAAGAATACCGTCTCTACTACGAGACTACCCACTGGGTGACCGGCGTCGAAGAAGGTCCAGACGGGCATCCCTGGTACCGGATTACCGATGAATTACAGCCATTCGATTATTTCGTGCCTGCCGAGCACTTACGCGCTATCCCAGATGAAGAGATCGCACCGATTTCTCCCGAAGTACCCCCCGAGGCCAAGCGCATCGAGATCGATCTGGCAAGGCAGACTTTATTCGCCTATGAGGGCGATGAGATGGTTTACCAGGCGCGCATCTCTTCAGGAATTCCCAGCACCATAGCCAGTAATAACGGCAGCCCGACCGATACGCCCAAAGGCCGGTACAACGTGACCTCCAAAATGCCCTCCAAGCACATGGGGGATGGTAACCTGATGCTCGGAGATTTCGACCTGAACGCTTACGAGCTGGTCGGCGTACCCTGGACGACTTTTTTCGTCTTCGAGACCGGAGTCGCCTTGCACGGCACATACTGGCATAATAATTTTGGATACTCGATGAGCCATGGCTGTGTCAACATGCGCAACGCGGATGCCAAATGGATGTTCCGTTGGACGACTCCCGTCAATGCCGATCCGTTAGTGATCGAACGCACTGGATACGGTACCCGGGTTCACGTTTTTTGATGCAGCGAAAACTTTCGCGCCGTGATTTCCTCCAGGTCAGTGGTCTGGCTGTCGGCGCGCTTGGATTACAGGCGTTTAGAGCTGGCCTGCCGCCGGATGACCAAACCCCGCCATTTGGGATTGGCCGGGTAACCATTCAAAACATTCGCGTTTATCTAGAACCATCCTACCGCAGCGAACCTGTCCGCTGGCTGCGCCGCGATCAATTGGTTGACCTGTTTGATCATATCAGCTCGTCCCACGGTCCGCAATTTAACCCTCGTTGGTACCGGGTGATTGGAGGCTACGCGCACAGCGCCTACCTCCAGCGCGTGGAAACTGCCCATTTCAACCCCTTGCTGTCACAATTGCCAGAAGCAGGCCAGCTCGCCGAAGTCACCGTCCCATTTTCTCAATCCTTGCGCTTCACTCGCGCTTTCGGCTGGACTCCACTTTACCGGCTATACTTCGGCTCGGTTCATTGGATATCGGCGATCGAAGCAGGGCCGGATGGCGAACCTTGGTATGCCATTAAGGATGAGAAATTGAATGTGGTTCACTACGTCCCTGGAACGCATTTGCGACCGATCCAGGCTGAGGAGCTTAGTCCGATCTCCCCTCACATTCCACCAGAGGACAAACGCATCGAGATATCCGTTGCCAAGCAGCAGCTGACCGCCTTCGAGAGAGGAGAGATCGTCCTTCGCGCGCCAATCTCTTCCGGAGTGCTCTTGAAAGGGCCTTCGCTCAACGGCATTCCAACGGAGACTCCACAGGGTCGGTTTCGCGTTTTATTGAAAATGCCTTCTCGCCATATGGGCGACGGCAACCTGACCAGCGAGCTTGAAGCCTATGAGCTTCCTGGTGTACCCTGGGTCAGCTTCTTCCATGCGACCGGAGTTGGCATGCACGGCACCTACTGGCATGATAATTTTGGTACACGCATGAGTCACGGCTGCGTCAACATGCGCAACGAAGACGCCAGGTGGATCTACCGATGGACTTCTCCTGTAGCCGGACCTGACGAGTGGTTTAAACCCGGTCGCGGCACCCTGGTACAGGTAATTTAACCTTCACTGCGCTCCTCAAAGTCGATAGTAATTCAAAACTGAGCTTGGGCTGATGTAGATCGCTGCTCCACTGGTCGTCCAAAGCGTCCAGATTTTCTCGCTCACCCATGCAGTATTGGCAAGCGGTTGCATACCGTATACATTTCATAATCCGGTCCACCTCATATTAGCTTGTTGAAGGAGTACTACGATGGAGCTCGATTTTACTTTAGCGATTGCTCGAATTAACGAGATGCTGAATGGCCTCATCGCTTCCCTGCCAAATTTCGGCGTGGCGGTGATTGTCTTTATCTTGTTTTTCCTGGTTGCCAAGATTTTCCAGGTAGTTGTCCGCGGGATATCCGAGCGGTCCGGGTTGGGCGTCAGCGCTGGTATTGTCTTCGGGCGCTTGTCCCAATGGGCGATTGTCCTGGGAGGCTTGCTAGTCAGCTCTTCCATCGTTTTTCCCTCCATGCAGGCTGTCGATATCTTCGGAATTTTGGGTATCGGCAGCATCGCCATTGGGTTTGCATTTCGGGATATCGCTCAGAACTTTCTCGCTGGGATCTTGTTGCTATTGACCCAACCTTTCCGCATAGGAGACCAGATTATCGTCAGCGGCTTCGAAGGCACGGTGGAGGATATTCAAACCCGGGCGACCTACATCAGTACCTACGATGGTCGCCGGGTTGTCATCCCCAATACAGACCTGTTCGTCCAGTCGGTGATCGTCAACACTGCCAAACCCACCCGCCGCTCCCAATATGATTTCGGTATCGGTTACGGAGTCGATTTGGATTACACGCGCCGGTTGATCCTCCAGGCGATCAGCCGGGTTGAAGATGTACTACAAGATCCTTCACCTGACGTATTGATCGTCGATCTGGCCGACTCGGCCGTGAATTTACGCGCCCGCTGGTGGACATTATCGGCCCGCAGGGAAGTAATCACCATACAGGATCAAGTGATCGATGCGATCAAGAAAGAGCTGGATGCGCATAACGTCGATATGCCTTATCCAACCCAGACTGTGTTGCTAAGGAATCAAAACGTTTCAATTACGGAGAATTAATACAGTATCTTCGATTACTCCCCCACTATCTCGTGGATTAAAGCACCGCGTCGACCATTAATACCAGGAATAAAAACGCCAGGTACATGCTCGAATGCCGGTACATTTTCCAGGCGACTTTGTTGCCGCTTCCTTGCCAAACTCGCCATGCTGAAAACAACAATCCGGCGCCTAAGAGGACTGCGCCAACGAGATAAACGCCGCCTCCCAATCCAAAAAACGGCAGCGCCAGGGTCAGCGCGACAAGTTCAATCGTATAGAGCAAGATCTGCCAGCGCGTTTCCCGCTCCCCACGTACTACTGGAAGCATCGGCACCCCGGCTCGGGCGTAATCCTTCCGGCGCACCAAAGCCAGCGCCCAGAAATGTGGCGGAGTCCACATAAACACGACGGCAAAAAGAAACAACGAAGGGA
Source organism: uncultured Anaerolineaceae bacterium (assembly GCA_964400875.1). Classification (GTDB taxonomy): domain Bacteria; phylum Chloroflexota; class Anaerolineae; order Anaerolineales; family UBA4823; genus CAYNWK01. The sequence goes on from CAYNWK010000056.1 coordinate 9,165, forward strand.
TATTCAACGCTCCGGTGACAGCAGCCCAACCTACCAGCGGCGGAATTGCCCCGGCGCCTCCGCCGATAACGATATTCTGAACGGTCGTCTTTTTGAGCAGAATGCTGTAAAGCAGTACGTAATAAATGATCCCAGCGAGCGTCAGCAGAGCGGCCAGAAAATTCACGAAAGCAACCATCAAATAAAACGAAGCCAAGGCGATGGCTACGCCGAAAGCAAGTCCTTCGCCGGGGGTCAGACGGCCAGCAGGGATCGGACGAGCTGATGTACGCTGCATCTTCTCGTCATCGTAGCGATCGATGTACTGGTTGATCGCGCTCGAGCCGCCTGCCGCCAGGTAACCCGCCAGCAAGACGAACAAGGTTGTAGGCAATGGCGGGAAGGACTTCCCACCAATGACCATTCCAGCATAAGTTGTCACCAGCAGCAAAGCCACCACGATCGGCTTGGTGAGCATGAGGTAATCCTTAGCCAGGGTAATAATCCCCCTCGCAGGGCGCATCCTTTCCAACTTAGCGCCAGACTCGCTCCGAACCATGCCATTCACCGTAACCAGAACAATCAGAGCGGCCCAGATCCCTACGGAGGTTGCCACGTGAAGCCCAACCAGATAAATCGGAAAGCGGTTGGCTGCTTCTAAGGCGCCCATTAATACCTGGGCATAGAACAGCACAACCACGATCGTGCATGCCAACAGGGGAGCGACATTGTGTCGTTGCGTGCGCCAACCCCGTACGAACAGCGCGCTCACTAGAAATCCGGCGATTGCGGTCAGCAGCCGGTGCACAGTAGCAAGCCATTCCAGCGTGCTTTGTGGAAATTGGAAGCCGTTGCACAGCGGCCAACTGCTGCAAACCGTCGCCGCTCCGCTGGTTGAAACGACTGCGCCGCTGATCATCAGCACAAACACCGCCGCCAGCGTCAAGAGGGAAAGCCGCCCAAACTTAGATTTGACTCCCAAAAATTGTCGTTCATCCGGGATATTTCTAAATGATGCGACCACTTCCACTGTTGGAATTATCACGAGACTCAAGACCATCAAAGACAAACTCAAATGGATGGCGGTGAGATGTGCGCCTGGGCTAAACAAGGTGGTTAATCCACCAACCAGGATTTGCCCCAGGATTAAACCGGCTGCGCCAGTTAGCGGCCCAACGAGCCTGCGCTGTTCCCGCGCGTTGAACCAGGCCCACAACGAGGCTATAAGGATCATCAAACCCGAAAGTCCTGCGGCAAGGCGATGCCCAAAAGCAATCCAGCCCCCCGCTACCGGAGGCGGCGACCATTCGCCAAAACAAGTCGGCCAGCCGCCGCATGCGGCTCCGGCCCCGGTAACCCGCACCATGACGCCGATCACGATCAAGGCGAAGGTGACGATCGAAGTTGCTAATAAAAAGTCTCGCACAGCCGGCCTATCTTGAGTTTCCACTTGGATTTCTCTTCCCATTGATTTGCTCCGCTCTAACCTTTAGGGTTAGCCTTGACCATCTTTTTAGAAGGTCGGGCCTTTAGCGCTTGCGCAGATTCGGCGTTTGATTCTTCCTTCCGGATGAAATAGAGATACCCAACCCCTAGAATCAAAGCAAACGCGAACCACTGCAGCGCATACCCCAGATGAGGGCCCTCGGTCAGCTCTAACTCAGGCAAACTTCGATAGGGCAGATCGGTCCAGTCTGGATCGGGAGCCTGTTGAATGTAAACTGGCAGCAGCGGGTATGGAATTTGCTCTGCAATACGATCTAGGTTCACAAGGTACCAGGCGTCAAGACGTTGTTCACCGGGCGCGAGGGTTGGGTCCGCTCTGCGCCCGAAATCAGGACGGATTTGTGAATCCCGCAGCATACCCTGGACTTCGACGACTCCGGGTTCGTTATATTGATCCAGAGTCCCTGATTCGAAATCCTCCCCAGGGACCCATCCGCGGTCGACGAGGACAGCCGTATCGCTATCTTTGATACGCAAGGGTGTCAAGAGGTGCACACCGTAGCGGTTAACCCAGGCTTGGTTGCGTAGAACGATTTGCTGGCTGGGATCATATTCTCCCTCCACCGCCACTGAGCGATATTCCATCGCAGTCAAATCCAAACCAAAGGCATTTTCCGTCAAGGTTAATGGCGGTGCATCCAGCTGGGCTTCAACGCGTGCGTTGAAAGCGCGGCGCTGTGCGAGGCGATCCAACTGCCAGATCCCCAGGCGCGCCATCACCCCCATCGCCAAGATCACCAGCAAGGTCGTCTTCCACCACCGCCGGCTGAAAGGGCGCAGAAGCATCATCCAGTTACCTGGGAGGTTTCTTCGTCGTTTGGTGTCTCGGGTCTAGCCTGCGCTTCTTTCGATTTCAAAGGCCAGATCAAAATGCTGTAAACGAATAAGAAGGCTGTCGTCGGGGGAGTCGCCAACCCCAGAGCTGTGAGGCGGGTGAGCAACGTGGTTGGCTTGACGACGTTCAAGCCTAGATAGCTGCTGGGCTGAAACGAGCAAGAATAAGCGAACTTGTCCGCCTGTTCGAGCTTCAAACTGGCGCTGCTGCCGGGAGGCACCCACAGAGGACCTAGCTGGTGATCGGTTGAGTCGTGATTCCTAACCAGGAGGGTGTCGCCGAGTACAAAAGTCATCTCATCGGGAATGGCAGGGGAGGCTTGCCCTGCTGCGACGCGTTCGGCTGTCCCTTGAGGGATCTCCAATTCGATAGTCTCCGGCGCACGATCGGTGTCTTCTTTCTGCAACAAGAAGGCCCCCTCGCTAATCAACCAGACTGCAGCCAGTGAGATCGCGAATAATATCGCCAATCGTTTAGCGCCCAATCTTATGGCTGTATGCACATCCATCTACCGGCTACCTCTAATTTTCCTTTAGCAAGTGAGTGATATCCTGGGCCATCGCTTCGCTGGACGTACCAAAAGGGAAAGTCAACTGCAGTTCACCTTGCTTATTAATCACGTAAATGCGGGCGGTATGATCTACCAGGTAACCGGCCGCGCTGCCCACATCCACCTTTTCATGATAGACGCCGAATGCCTCCCAGACAGGCTCAAGCGCTGACTGTTCAGCGGTCAAACCTTCGATGGGAATGCCGAAATTATCGAGGAAATCCCGCAGCGTTTCGCGGTTATCCCTCTCCGGGTCAACGGTGATAAAAACGAACTTGACCTGTTCGGATCGATCGCCTAACAACTCGGAAACCTGGCGGTATTCGGACAGGGTCACCGGGCACACGTCAGGGCAATGGGTATATCCAAAAAAGAGCAGTACTACCTCTCCACGCTGGGCGCTGAGCTGGAAGGTTTCTCCAAATTGATCGGGCAGGGAAAAATCATCCGCCTTCACCGGAGGTTCAAACAGCGACCCCTGGTAGGTATACGGACGCGCCAGGACCTCAGCGCCGATCACGGCTGCCAGACCGATGACGACGGCTATCCCCAACAAGACTACGTGGCGGACTTTCATCTATTCGATCAGCCCGCCACCCTACCCATCAGGTAAAGCGCTGGATAGAAAAACACCCAAACGACATCGACGAAGTGCCAGTAAATTGCTGCCGCCTCAACCGGAAAGTGCCGTTCTTGGTTGTAAAGTCCTTTGCGGCCATTACGATAAACGATCCCGAGGAAGATTACACCGCTCAGCACGTGCAGCGCGTGAAACCCGGTCATCGTATAGAAGATCGAAGCAGCGGCGCTTTCGTCGGCCGAGAAAGGCGCAATCTGCCACTCCACTCCGACAACGCCGATCAGAAACAACGTCCCTAAGATGATCGTGATCAACGTATTGCGCAAAAAGGCTTTTTCGTCGCCGTGGACGATAGCCATCTCTCCCCTGTTCATGAAGAAGCTGCTGACCAATAGGACCGAGGTAACCCCCAGGCCGAGCAGTTGGCTGACATCCGGTCGCGTATTTCCCAGTAAGTAAAACCTGGCGACCAGCAAGCCCGCAAATAGAAACGCATCGGACAAAATGAACAGCCATAACCCCAATCGGTTGGTCGCAGTCTTGAATGCGTAACCTGCTCTTGGGTCTGTATGGGTAGTCATTAATGTTCCTCCTCGGGCTGAGCGAATAACTTTGGCAAATGCATATAGTCTCTTATGATGAACCAAGCCTTTATGATAGCGATTCCCCACAACGGCCAGGACCATAGGGTTGCAATGCTGCCGATGAAGTATTCTCCGGCGGTCAGCACTGCAAGCAAGATCAGGACAACAACACCAACTCGGTATGCTGTCGCTTTCTTGTCATTGACGTTCTCATTGTTGTCGCTCATTAAAAACCTCCAAGTCTTGATCAACCGAGCAGCTTATCAAAGCTCAATCCGCCGCTGCGGCCGCTGGCGCAGGTGGGCTGCTGGTATAAACTGATCCAGGCAGACCATAATCGTATGGCTCACCGGTCACTTCAATGGGCTTATCATAATTATGCGCCGGGATAGGAGACGGCAACTGGAATTCGGGAGAACGAGAGTTCCACGGGTTAGCTAACGCCACTTTGCCGCGCCTCATACTGACGGCCATGTTGATGAAGAAGATCAACACCGACAACGCGATGGCGAATCCGGCGATGGTGATTAGTAAATGGGTAAAATTAACCCCTAAAGTAGGATCGTAATCGGCGATTCGCCTGCGCATCCCCAATAGACCGGCGTACATTTGTCCCAGTGATTGCATGTAGAAGGCTGGCAGCATCAGGAAAAAGTGGATCTTCCCCAATGTCTCGTTGTACATCCTCCCGGTCATCTTCGGAAACCAATAATAAATGGCAGCGAAGAAGGGGAAGATAAATCCTCCGAACATAGTTGCATGGAAGTGCCCGACGATCCAATAGGTGTCGTGCAGGTGCAGGTCGGTCGCAACCGTCCCATTGGGTGGACCGCTCAAACCACCGAGCAAAAAGATCGAGATCGCGCCCAATACAAACAGCATAGGGGTTGGAAAACTGATCTTCCCCTGCCACAATGTGCCTACCCAGCTGAAGAACTTGACCCCGGTGGGTACGGCGACCAGCAAGGTGCTGTACATGAAGGGGACTCGCAGGTAGCTTTCCATACCGGAGGTGAACATATGGTGCGCCCAAACGAAGAAACCGACCAGAGCAATTGCCAAGGAGGACATTGCCACCCACTTGTAGCCGAACAAAGGTTTGCGCGCAAAGACGGGCAGAAGCTCGCTAATCACGCCCAACCCGGTCAGGATGAACACGTAAACCGCGGGATGGGAGTAAAACCAGAACAGATGCTGGAATAAAAGCACGTTGCCCCCTTTAGAAGGGACGAAGAAACCCATGCCGAAAATTCTTTCAAACAGCACCATCTGGAATGAAAGGCCTATTAGCTGGGTGGCTGTCAGGGCGATGAGCGCAGTTGCGAAGGCAGTCCAGACGAAGATGGGCATGCGGAAATAGTTCATCCCAGGGGCGCGAAACCGGATCGTCGTGGCGATCACGTTGAGCGAACCCAGGATCGAGGAGAGACCAAAGGTGTAAACTCCCAGGAAAAACATGGCGAAGCCCATCTTGCTCAGGTTGGCGCTCAACGGTGGATAGGCTGTCCAGCCGGCGTCGATCCCGCCCAACAATAGTACGCTCAGCAACAAAATTCCGGCGGGAACGTTGATCCAATAAGCAAAGGCGTTCAACCTGGGGAAAGCCATATCATTTGCGCCGATCAGCAAGGGCACCAGGTAGTTCGACATTGCCCCCACGCCCAACAAGATGGCATAGATCATGACAATACCGTGCAAACTGATCAAGGTGTTGAACGTATCCGGGATGAGAAACTGCATTTCCGGTGAGATCAATTCAGTACGGAAGATCAAGGCAAACAGACCGGCGATGGCCATCATTAGCAGCGCAGTTACCCCGTACTGCATCCCAATGATCTTGTGATCGTACGACACATTGGCTAGCAATTTCCAACCAGTCAGTCCGTGGCGGTCCAGGTCGACTTCGCCCGTCTCTTTCCCGTTCATCCACTTCAACCAGTCGTCCAAAACCCGCGCTCCATAGATGAAGCCAATCACCCCAAGCAACGATCCAGCCACCCAAACCGGTTCCGGTTTCCAGGCCGGCAGGCCAAGGAGCAGGCGTATCAGCATGGTCAATCCCATGCCGACAAGGGTAGCGATGACCTGGCTGATCAATCCTCTTACCAAGGATAACGAAAGAAACTTCATTGAATCCTCCTCCAGTTAAATCCGGCGGTTTATTGCAAACTTTGAATGTAGGCGATGATGTCGTCGATCTGGGATTCGTTCAATTGTGCGCCAACATCCGGCGGCATGACATTATCGAATCCAGCCACGATTTTATTTCCCGGTTGTAAAATTGATTCACGAATGTATGACTGATCCACGATAGTCGTCGATCCGTCGGCCAGCTCTACCTCCGAACCAAAGATCCCCAACCAGGATGGTCCTACGATCGTGGAGCCGTCCACGCTATGACAGGCACCACAACCAAATTGCCGCGCCCAGAGCTTGCCCCGCTCCACCGGATCATCCGGTATCGCCGAGAGCTGCTCCTGAATCCAGGCATCGAAATCCGCTTGTGACAGTATGCTAACTGGCGCCAGCATCAACGCATGGTTGCGCCCACACAATTCTGCGCAGCGAACTTTATATTCACCAACCATCGACGGCGTGATGCGCAGGTCCCTGACCATCTCATCTCCACCCGGAAGCGCATCTTGCTTGACACGAAACTCCGGTACCCAAAAGGAGTGGATCACGTCAACTGAGCTCATGTGCAAAAGCGCCTGTTTGTCTATCGGAAGGATCAACTCCGTCGAGCGAATTCCGTACTCCGGATACTCGAACCGCCAAGACCACTGCTGGCCGATCACATCCACCTCAATCGGCTGTGGATCCGCCCGTACAGTCTCGCTCAACGTCCCGGCGCCAATAAAAGCAACCACTAATACCGTCGCCAGCGGAACAATCGTCCAGGTTACTTCCAGAGACGTGCTCCCTTCCATGTGAACGCCATCACCCGTATCACCTTTCCTACGCCGGAACACCACGATACTGTACAACATAAAGCCAACTATCAAAGAAAATAGTACAGCAATGGCGATAAAATGAATCCGGAACAACCCATCGATCGCTAGAGCCTGCATACTGGCTTGGACTGGCAGCAGCCTGATATGGTTTAATCCAAAGATGCTCAAGGCTGTTAAGACGATCACCACCAGCACTGCAGCGATAATATGTTTCATGCTGTTTCTCCTCGTCGGTTTGGGTCCATTGTGAGTTACGACGCTTTCAAATTCAGCAGGTTGTCCTTCGGCGCTCTCCAAGTCGGTCCATTTTTCCAACCAGTCCTCTATCTGTGAGGCAGCCATGCTACGCCTGTCGTAAACGATCGCCTCATTACCCCCCTCCTTCAACGAAAGTAAGACCACGCGCACACTTCCCTCACCCTCGACAAAACGCGCCAGGAATTCATCCCGATTTACGCGCTCATCGTCGTAATCGACGATCACCAGATCAGGGTGAAGCGATTGCCAGGCTTGCATCGCCTCATCGATGGTCGCGACAATGCCCACCACGATGACATCAGCCTCTTGGCGTTTTTGCAGCAACCCACGCAGCCCTTTGGCGAAAAGCGGATGGCTCGAAGCGATCAGTACCCGCCAGAAACCACCTTTATTGGTCATTTTCATCTGCGAGGAATTTGCGAGGACTCTCGGTGCGCGCCTGTGAATTCACAATCTAAATCTACCAAATCCATTCCCGGATGTCATTCCCCCGCAGATCCGTAAATGGAGTATTTTAAAAAACAAAAAGGGTGATTTGAATATCACCCTTTTCCTGTATTCGCCTGGGATTTGAAGGAAAAGTTACTGGCGGATGATGCCCATCTGGATGGCTTTGCTGACGGCCTCAGCCCGGTTGGAGGCTTCCAGTTTATCTAAGATATGCCGAACGTGCGTTTTGACGGTATTTTCGGTAATGAAAAGCTCAGCGGCGATCTGAGCGCTGGTCATTCCGTTCGCCAGGCAGTCGAGCACTTCCATTTCTCTCTTGCTAAGCCCAGCCTCTGAGGGTACGCCTTGCCCACTCTGGATAACTTGGAGTACCCGCCTGGTCACTTCAGGCGAAATTACCGATTTCCCTTCAGCGACTTGCATAATCGCCTTCCGGAGTTCCTCAGGTTCAGCATTTTTCAACAGATATCCGTCTGCGCCAGCCGCAATTGCTCCGAAGAGATCCTCATCGTGCTTGGAGATCGTCAGCATCAGGATATAGCAACCATTGCTGACCTGGCGCGGCTTATCTTTTTTTAGCGCCTCGACAGTTTCGACGCCGCCCATCTCCGGCATATTGACGTCCAGCAAGACCACATCGGGTTTTTTCTCGCGGATCAAATCTAGCGCTTTCTTGCCGTCCCCAGCCTCGCCGACAACCTCGAGATCCGGCATTTGAGCCAGTAAATTCACCAGGCCGGCGCGAAACAAAGCATGATCATCGACGACCACCAGACGGATGTTTTTCATATGCCGGCCTCTTCAACCTCTAAAGGCAGGCGCAGCCGTATCGTGGTGCCTTCGTTCACCCGGCTGATCACCTGAAATTCCGCTCCGATCAACTCGCTCCGTTCACGCATACCACGCAACCCATAACGTGAAGCTCCAGGCACATCCTTGGGTGAAAAACCTATACCATTGTCGCGAATCTCGAGAATCACGTCGTCACAATTGAGCGAACAAGAAACCCAAACTTTACTAGATTGAGCATGCTTGCGTATGTTGCTCAAGCCTTCCTGAACGATGCGGATCAACTGCACCTGAACCTCCGGTGCGAGAATCTGCCCCCCCCGAACGTCGATCAACTCGACGATCAGCCCGCTGGTCTCTTGAAATTCGAGCGCGGTCTGCTCTAACCAGGCAGCCAGACCGTTTTCCGGATTAATGCGTAATCCGTCAATCGCCTGACGAGCGTCCAGATAGGCATCAGATAAGATCTCGTAACTGGTTTGCAGGGATTTACTCAATTGATCCAGATCACCTTGGGAGAGATGATTGCGCATCTGAGCAGTTTGAAGCTTCAGAAACCCCAAAGTCTGAGCCAACCCATCGTGGATCTCCCGCGCCAGACGTGAGCGTTCCTCCATGGTAGTCTTGAATTCCATTTCAGCCATCAAGTAGGCATTCCGGATGACCAGGGCGACTTGACCGGCCACGGTTCCGAGCAAAGCCAGCTGTCGTGGTTTGAATCCTTGCGCCTTTTCGCTGGCGGCCAGGATCGTCCCAAACGATCGACCGCCCGGTGAAATCAATGGGGCAGCTGCGAGGGAGCGCAGATTTCGCCCATTCGCCGATTCTCCGGTTACATCTCCTAAAAGTATTGTCTCTCCCGAGGCAATCACACCTTGCTGTATGCCCTCAATAAAACTTCGTTCGTGATCCGGGTACTGACCAACAAACAGATCGATGGGTGGTTGGTTGAGTTCATTCTCTGGTACTTTTAGGATGGCGAAATCGGCTTCCAGCGTGTCTCGCAGGTTATCCAAAAAAGCCTTCAGTAGAGCGTTCAGATCGGTACGCCGGCGGACGGCATGCAGTTGGCGCAATGCCGACAATTCGCGCCTGCGCAGACGTACGCTCTCAATAGCCAGAGCAGTCTCATCAACCATAGCTTTCAAAAAAGCCTGAGCCCCATCATCCAGGATCATCCCCTCCGGAAGATACAGATTCATTACACCGAATTCGTGGTCGCCGCGCTTCAACGGCAAACAATAAACGCCGCTCGGTCTCGGGGCTTTAATTGTATCGAAAAGCGGGGTTTGCAACAGCGGGCAGGTCGCTTTCAAACGGCCCTGTTCCTGGCAAGTATCGCATTGATTGCGAATTTCAGGGGTCGCCAGATATTCAATCCAGGCATCGAAGACAGGAGCCGGTAGATCGCCGTAATTAATCGCAGCCATCGGCTGGCCGCGTTCGTCATAGGGGACTAGCGAAGCTCCCATAGCCCCGACCAATTCGACGGATAAACTCAGCATGAGATCAACGACCTCGTCTTCGTTGGAAGCCTCCACGATTGCGTTGCTCAAACGAAAAACGCCTGCCAGGCGTTTTTTCGTTGCGCCGGCCATCCGTTCAGTCTCGCTTATCTTCTTTTGCAAGTCAGCATTGGCAACGGTTAGCTGCCTTAACCAAACAGCCAGCAAAAAAATTCCAACGCTCAGAATTAAGATCCCCCCACCTAAGAAATACCGCCCCAACTCAGGCCACTCTACTAGGCTAAAGATGAACATCCCTGCCAGAACGATCGAGAGCAACACAAAAGTTATCAATGCGAAGAAACGCCCTCGGTGCTCCAAGAATCCTCGACCGGTCAATTGACGGAGTAAAATCACGCCATTATTTTACCCGAATTTATCTATTTTTTCACAAAACGCTAAAGCAGAGGCGCTTCAGTCGCTCCTGCTTGTATCCCTTTGCTCTCGCCTTAGATCGGGCTTGTCGAACGCGTGGGACAGTGTTATCCGAGCTCGCGGATATAAGTAATAACCTGCCAGATTTGTTCTTCACGAAGGATGCTGTCCCAACCTGGCATCATCGAGCTGAAAGGTTCAAACATGCCCCCCTTCGATATGCGCCAAAAAAGATAAGCGTCGCTCAAGGAGGCTTCGTTCCCTGCAAGATTGGCGGGCCTTGGTTCTAAAGAGACCCCGGCAGGTCCGTCACCCTGGCCGGTATCACCGTGACAGGAGGCGCAGTTAGCCTGAAATAGCCTGGCCCCCTTGGCAAGGGTATCCTCGGAGCTGGTTAACGGATTGGTTAATCCGTCATATTCCGGGGGAGGTTCTAAGTGTTGGGTGGTTTGTCCAGATTCGGAAATCGGAGTGCTGTTAGCGCCGCCGCAGGCGGATAGCAGGATCAAACCCAACCCACACAAGATCATTACGAGCGGGAACTTTAACTTGACCATGGATTCTTTTTCTTTGGGTCAATTATCATTCAGAGAAGCCAGGATCTCTGCGCTGTGACCAGCAGGCCTGACTTTTTCGAATACTTTACGAATCTTCCCGTCCATGTCGATCAGAAAGGTGGTCCGGAAAATCCCGTCGTACTCTCGTCCCATGAATTTTTTGCGTCCCCAAACGCCGTATTGATCGGCAACCTGGTGGCCGACGTCCGCCAGCAACGTGAAGGGCAGCTCGTACTTATTCTTGAACTTCATATGGGATTTGGACGAGTCGGGGCTGATGCCGACGATCTCAACGCCCGCTTGCTGATAAGCACTGTAATCATCTCTAAATCCGCAGGCCTCCGTGGTACACCCTTTGGTGTCGTCTTTAGGATAAAAATAAAGGACCAGAGGTTTACCTCGAAAATCGGAGAGGCTGTGCTGTTCGCCATTTTCATCTGGCAATGTGAAATCGGGCGCTGGCGTTCCAGCTTGCAAAGTCATCTAATCCTCCCAAACAATTAGAGAGTTGAGTTGTTTTGGTGAGCAAAGCTCGTCGAAACACACCTGGTTCACAGACGAATAGATTGAAGGTTCATGCGCATAATTTTAGAAGAGAAATGGAGTCGGTGGAGATAATACGTGGAATTGCTTAAATCAGACTGGCCGTTTTTAGCGTGCGCTCCAACGCCTCAATGGTAACTGGTTTGATAATCACATTCAAGGCACCTGTTTCACGTGCTTTCTCAATAGTTTCAGGTTGATCGTCTGAAGTGACGAAAACCACCGGAATTTTTGCCAGGGCCGGTTGGCGCTTTATATAAGCCATGATCTCGAACCCATCGACGCCCGGCATGCTGATATCCAGAAAAACGATATCGGATTTTACCTGGTTTAGCGCAAGAATCGCCGATCGTGCACCGTAGGCAGGCTTGGCGGGTACACCCAGCATGGATATCATTTTGCACAGACTGTCAGCAGTCTGCCGATTATCATCGATCACCAGCGCAGTCGCCATTTTCAATTCATCTCTGCTACGACTTCCCCGGTTTGAGAGGTATCATATCCCGGCAATTCAGCGATTTTCCTTTTAAAATCACGGTCGGTGATCACCACCAGTAACGGTTCCAACAATCGGGCTCGATAATACTCATCCGGGATGACCAGGTCGTACCGTTCTTCGAAGAGCGGTATAAAATCCAGTCGCAATGCCTGTGCGGCCGCGGCGATCCCTAATCCGCAATCTACTCGACCGGAGGCAACCGCCGCAGCGACTGCCAAATGGGTGAACTCTTCTTGATTGTAGCCATTAATACTATTTTTCGCAATCCCCTTTAAGTCCAGATGATAATCCAACAACACGCGGGTACCTGCCCCTCGCTGGCGGTTAACGAAGGTTATCCCCGGTTGTGCAAGGTCACCCAAATCATGGATATTTTTAGGGTTGCAGGGTTTGACGATCAGCCCCTGCTCTCTCCCGACTAAGGCGACAAGCTTAACCGGTGTTTCGGGCAGATATTGCTGGATATAACTGAGATTATACTCACCGCTTTCCGGGTCAAGCAAGTGAGATCCGGCCAGGTGGGCCTCTTTCCTCCGGAGTGCGACCAGCCCCCCTAGGCTACCAACATTGGCCGAAACGAGACGGCGGTCATGTTCTTCAAGAAATTGCGCTAATAGGTCCAGCGTGAGATCGTGAGAGCCGATGGCGAATATAGTTCGCTCAATTTCGGTCAGGGATCGGTAGAGCAATACAGTCACCTGAGCCCCAGCTGGCTCTCCTTGAGAACCTCGGGGCAGAATCGCCAGACCGTCTGCACGCACCAGCGAAGAAAGCACGCCTGCGCCTCGGGAAAGCGGTGCAGCAAGCGTACGTTCTCCAACCTTGCCGACCGCCACCCTTACAAAGTCATCATCACCCGCAGGAGAGGTGATCTTTCGCGTTAAGATTGCTTGAATGCTGGACATCTCCCTGGGTCTTCTTCCAAGCCAACGCGCCAGGAGTGGCTCGACAAAGATCTCTCCGGTAAGCGCCGCCGAGACCGGATACCCCGGGACTCCGATGATCGGGAGCGATCTGGGTTGGTCCCCCGATTTGTTCGTAAGCTCAACCGGAACTTCCAGCATCCCGAGGATTACCGGGTGTCCAGGTCTGACCGCCACACCATGCACAAGCAGCTTGCCAAGGGATGCTACTACCCTTGCGGAGAAATCCTCTGACCCCGCCGATGAGCCGGCGTTGAGCAAAATTAGGTCGCTTTCCTGCGCAGCAGCTAACACTTGCTGGCGGATACGGTCGAAATCATCCCGGACGATGGGAAAGCGCCTTGCTTCTCCGCCCCATGCGTTGACCTGAGCGGCCAGCATCAACGAATTGTATTCGATGATTTCACCGGCCTGAACCGGCCGCCCAATTTCGACAAGTTCGCTTCCAGTTGGCAAGATAGCCACACGCGGCCGGCGAGCTACCCATACTTCCGCATGTCCACTGCCGGCAATTGCGCCTAAATCAACCGGGCGAATTACCTGTCCCTGGGGCAACACCAGCTGGGTCGCGACCATATCTTCTCCCATCGTGCGGACATGGCTCCAGGGAGTTACCGCGGCTCGAATGCGGATGGCGTTGGGCTTGCGGGGGTCCGGAGAAGGGCTTCCGGTTGCATCTACAGGCTCAACGTTCTCTATGGGAATAACTGCGTCCGCCCAGGGAGGCAGCGGATCGCCGGTGTCGAGGTACAGGGCCTGATCCTCGTAAGACAAGGTTAGCGGTGCAGTGGGTATCGCCCCCTCTGTAGTTGAACTGCGCACGGCAAAACCGTCCATCGCCGCGCCATGGTAATGCGGGGAAGAACTCTTCGCCCAGACCGGGCGTGAGAGAACCCGGCCTGAGGCGCGTTCATCCAGAGGTATTTGTTCTTCGCCCAGCAAGCCCTCCATCCCGGCGTCGATTAATGCCTGGTTCAAACGCTGGCGGGCATCAGTTAGAGGAATATCGTGCAGATAAACGCTCATAATTTCAAGCTTCGTATCGATTCATCTTATGCTTAAGTAAATCGATAATATTAAAGAAGTTGGACTTCTACATTTTCCCCCGCCGCCAATCCGGTTGCATCTGGCTGGATACGCACCAGTCCATCAGCTGAAACCAGGGTGAAGATCAGGTTACTCTTGCCGAAAACCGGATCAGCCCTGTAACCCGCTCCAGTCCTCTGCAAGCGAACTGGGATCCAATCTTCCCGGCCAGCTGTTGAGGCCAAATTAACAGCGAGTTCGGCGGTTTGCGTTGCCTCGAAGTGCTTGTTCTCCAACCCCAGCAGGAGTTCGATGACTGGTTTGACGAACAAACCGGCGATCACCAGGGCGCTGACCGGATTCCCGGGCAATCCGATGACCGGCTTACCATCACAGCAGCCTAAGATGGTTGGTTTTCCAGGCCGCACGTTGACGCCGTGTACCAGCACGCCCGGCTCCCCCAAATCATCAATCACCTGGGCGGTCAGATCTCGCACGCTGGCAGAAGATCCGGCGGTGATCACTACCATGTCGCATTCGGCCAGCGCCTCGGAGGCAGCGGAGAATAACGCTTGCGCGCGATCGGGGATTATGCCGTAAGGGCGCGGTTCCCCCCCAGATTCAACTACCAAAGCTGCGAGCGAATAAGTATTGATATCCCGGACCTGGCCGGGACCAATATCGGATTCTGGTGGTCTCACTTCGTCTCCGGTGGAAAGGATCCCAACTTTGGTTTGCCCGGCGACCGTTATCGTTGTCTGACCCAAAGCCATCAGCCCACCGATCTCGGCAGGCCTCAAGCGCCTACCGGCAGGGATGACGGTTTCGCCTCGCTTTACATCCTCACCAATTTTAATTACATTCTCCCCCAATGCTACGGAGCGCAGCACCTCGATCTCGTCCTCCTTGGAAACCTGCGTGTGCTCGATCATCACGACTGCGTCAGCGTTTTCCGGAAGCATCCCCCCGGTGTGGATCAGTGCGCATTCGCCTGGCTCGAGGGGGAAGACAGGTAGCGCTCCCATGCGCACTTCTCCCCGCATATCCAGATACATAGGCAAGGATTCACTCGCCCCAAAAGAATCAGCTGCCCGCAGAGCGTAACCGTCCACGGTGCTTCGCCGGAAAGTTGGCAAAGGCTGAGGCGCTTCCACCGCGACAGCGGTAACCCGCCCTAAAGATTCTTGAGTGGGGAGAACTTCCGATCTACGGATCGGCTCCAGCTGGTTTATCAGCTGGGTTAAGGCTTCTGGAGGAGGGATTAATCGAATGAACTCCGGCATAAGATAGTTTATCTGGTCCAGTAGGCATAGGCTAGCAAATAAGTCACGCTGGCGAACAAGACAACCGCAGTCAGGGTTAATGTGTTCCAGTTGGGCTTACCACCCGCAGAGATCCGTCTCATCTGCCAGATCTGCAGTAAGCCGAGAAGGAGCGGGATGAAAGCTGGCAGCGCGACCGCTGGTGGCATGCCCATTAAAGTTGCCAATGCTAGAATAAAAAATCCGCTGAGGATCAGGATATTGTGCAAGAACATCCCCTGCTGCCAACCTATTCGTACCAGCATGGTCAATTTCTCGTACTTGAGGTCCGTGGCATAATCTGGGAGCTCGAAAGCCAACATCATGGCAAGATGCAAAGCCGTTAATGGAAAAGTGCTCATCCCTAACAAGCGGTGCCACTCACCATATTGAAGCAGGAACGCAAAAGCAGGCACCAGGTTAGCAACCAGGAAAGAGGTGGTTAATTCTCCATAACCTGTAGAAACAAGACGAATTGGCGGGGTGGAATAAAATACAGCGCCCAGGAAACTCAACACCATGATTAAGACTATCAGTGGTGAGAGATAGGCAAATTGGATTAACAGTACGGTTAGAGAGGCTGTGATTGTCAGCGTGATGGCTGCAGCGACAAAGGGTACGTTCCGGGATAGTTTGCCCGGTCCAACTGCCCCGCTGCCGCCAGAAAACAACGTCCGTTGCGGATTCTGGGTGTCCACAGGCCCATCATAAGCCTCGTTCAGGTAGTGAGCGCTGAGTTGGAGAGAAGTAACCCAGGCTTGGCCCAGTAAGTAGACCCCCCAATCAATCTGAATTCCAAGATAGCGGGCGATACCTGCTCCAAGCCCATACACCAAAGCCGCGCCGACCAAAAATATCGGCCGAGAGAGCTGGATAAATAGCCTCACCGAGCGAGGGATCATGTTTGCTTGTTCTGTTCACCTTTCTACCGGATATCCAGCCTGCTGCCAGGCTTGAAAACCTCCCAGGATGGGAGTAACCGTCTCGTAACCACTCTCAATCAGGAATTGCGCCGCACGGGCGCTTGACTCTTCCGAGGGTCAAGTTCAATAAGGGATGATCCATTGATCTGGATCGAGCTCCTCCATCCGGTCGGCTAGTTCCTGCTCCGGTATGGAGAGCGCCCCGGAAATGTGGGCTTCTGCGTAAGCGTCGCTGCTGCGTACATCCACAAAAATGGCTTCACCAGAATCGAATGCATCTTTGGCTTCTGATAAACTGACCCGGGGGACAGCCGGAAAAACGCCGTGATTCGCCGCAGAATTTTGGTCTGCCCGCTCACCGGGCGGACGAGAGAGCAACAATATCCCGAGCGAACCAGCGATCAACAACACGCCTAAAACGATGAAGATGATCGGAAAATTCGACCTCTTCT
>CAYNWK010000057.1:0-25704 GCA_964400875.1 uncultured Anaerolineaceae bacterium
CAAAGGGGACATCTCTACTTTGCAGAAATGGGGACATTTCTACTTTGCATTGACACCACGCAATAATGGTTCTCCAGGAATCTACGTGGAACTGTGGAGAGGATTGCGTCCCCTTCTGAGCAACCCGATTCCTCATTTTCTGGGGCGGCGCATGCCAATGAGTATCGCATGCACGTGCTATGCGGTTTTGCAAGGCATTCCTTTTTTAACCCATGGTATATTTCAATCGAGTGCAGTGCACTTTTTCGTTACACCTAAGTCCAGGATCAGAATTCTCGATGCCCCCTTTATGCAACCATTGCGGTTTTGACAATCCTCCGGGCATGCGCTTCTGCGGAAATTGTGGTAAACCACTGATTGAGCCATCTCTGGCGCAAGCCGATTTCCCTAACCTGGCAAAAAAACCCCCACAGCGGATCAACGCCCAAATGGGCACCGGGTTGTTACAACGTTTCCGCCAAGCCGGCCTGGATGCCACCGGTCAAAGACGCAATGTAACCGTCTTGTTCGCGGATATGTCCGGGTATACGCGCCTGGCGGAACGCCTGGACAGCGAAGATCTGTACCTCCTGGTGCAACGATTTATCGGCATACTGGCTGAGAATGTTTATCGTTACGATGGAACCGTCGACAAAATCCTGGGGGACGGGGTCATGGCGCTCTTCGGCGCCCCCATCGCGCACGAAAACAACAGCGAACGCGCCGTCCGGGCTGCCCTCGACATGCTAGCAGGTGTTGCCCGGTTCAGCGAAGAAATGGAAGCCAAGCTGGGCGAGGCGATTAATGTGCACATCGGCCTGCATGCCGGGACGGTGATCGTTGGAAGTGTAGGATCCGATCTGATGATGGATTACACAGCGATCGGCGATACTGTCAACCTTACCCAACGGCTCGAAGAAGCCTCGCAAGCCGGCTGTGTCTTGGTAAGCGAAAAAGTTTACCGGGCGACGCGCGCCATGTTCGAGTTTACTGCTGTTTCCAATCTAAACCTGAAAGGTATTGACCGGCAGCTAACAGCTTATCGGTTGTTGGGACTGAAATCACAACCCGGGTCCGTCCGCGGGTTAGAAGGGCTGCGAGCGCCTCTCATCGGTCGTGAAAATGAATACCGACAGCTGATCGAGGCGGTCAACGCGCTCACCAGCCAAAATAAAGGCCAGCTCGTTTTAATGCTCGGCGAGGCCGGCATCGGCAAGAGTCGCCTGACTACCGAATTGAAATCCCACCTGCAAGGCAGCCAACTGCGCATTCTTGAAGGCCAGAGCCTGGCATACCGGCGTTCCGCAGCTTACTGGATTTTCATTGACCTGTTGCGTAACTATCTGGGTTTCACTCCTGAAACCCCACCTCGTCAGGTTCACGAACAGTTGATCGCTAAGGTTTACTCCTTACTGGGGAACGAAGCAGCGGAAACGCTTCCCTACTTAGAGCATCTGCTCTCCCTGGAACACGTTGACGTCACCGCAGGAGAACGATTGGCTTATCTGGAGGCCAGCCAACTGCGGCAGCAGATTTTCATCGCCATCCGGGATTTGTTAGTCGCTGAATCCCGGAGCCAGCCCCTTATGCTCATACTGGAAGATCTGCACTGGGCGGACGATACCTCCTTAGACCTATTGTCATTCCTGGTCGATTCCATCCAGGAAGAAGCACTGTTCATCTATGCAATCTCACGCCTCCTCCAGGAAGGGCCTTTAAGCAACTTGCTCGAGGAGATGCGGCGTCGAGCTCCTGATCGGCTGATCAACATACACCTGAACAAACTCACAGCCGATCAAAGCGATCGCTTGCTTACCAATTTGCTCACCTTTCAAGATTTTCCAGAGTCGTTACGCCAACGCATCCTGCAACGCGCGTCCGGGATTCCTTTTTATTTAGAAGAGATCCTGCGCATGCTGATCGATGATGGGGTGATCGTCCGCGAGAACGACCGCTGGACCCTGGTCCCAGGCGCCGACTTCAGCGCGACCGAAGTGCCGGACACCTTGCAAGGTCTGATCATGACGCGCTTCGACCGCTTGCAGCCTTTCCAGCGAAAAGTTCTGCAAACGGCTGCGGTGATTGGCCGACAGTTCAATTTATCGCTGTTGACCGCAGTGATCAACCCCGAACAAAGCGGAAGTATTGAAAAGGTACTTAACCAGCTGATCGAGCGAGACTTCATACATCTCCAAGCCGGTCCGCAGCATACAGAGTACATTTTCCGACACGTGCTCACCTCGGAAGCGGTCTACAACACATTACTGCGCCGCGATCGATCTGAATTACATGGGCGGGTTGCGGAAGCATTAGAGCAGCTCTATCAGGGTCAGATCGAGAGGCACGTCGAAGTCCTGGCCGGCCATTTTCTATTGAGCCCACATCTTGACCGCGCTTTGCATTACCTTGCGCTTGCCGGACAAAAAGCCTCCCGGGATTACGCCAACGAACAAGCCCGCCAGTATTTCGAACAGGTGCTTGAGCTGCTGCCCTCCGTATTGCACACACCCGAACAAGAATTATTGGTTCGCGAGGGATTGGGAGACGTGTTGGTCTTCATCGGCGAATATAAGGAAGCTCGGGAACAATTCCAGTCCGAATTGAAAGTCATCGAATCAGCGGCGCCTGGTTTCTATACGAAAGAACTTAGCGCACTTCACCGCAAGATCGGCATTACCTTTGAGCGCCAAGGCGACTACGACCGCGCTTTTGACCATTTCAAGAACGCCCTCCAGGCGACTCAGGCGAGCGTAACACCGATGATCTACGAGCAAGCGCGCATCTTCAACGACATAGGCTGGATCCATTTCCTTCAAGGACATTTCGAAGAGGCTCAAAGCCAGTTGGCCAAAGCGTTGGAACTGGTCGAGAATTCGAAACGCTACGACATCGTCGCTTCGATACATAACCGCCTGGGGGCAGTGGCTTACCAACAGCGCGAATACGAGCTCGCAGCTAACCACGTACGCAAAAGCCTGGTCTTGCGCGAAACGATTGGCGACCAGGCTGGGGTTGCGCGTTTATATAATAACCTCGGACTTCTGGGCTTGATGCGCGGTGACTTGCGTGATGCAGAGACGAACTTCGAGCAGAGCATTAAGCTCCTGGAACACCTTGGTGATGCAGAGGGCATCGCCATCGCTTATACCAACCTGGGCCTAGTGCAGCTTGACCGGGGTCAAAACGAATCCGCCGAATCGAATTTGAAAAATAGCCTTCAGGCAACGGAACAAATCGGCCACCGTTTTTACCAGGCTCTAGCGATGATGTACCTTGGGCGACTGCGGACATCCCAAGAGGAATTCAAGCGCTCGGACGATTATCTGCGCCAGAGCATCCGTATTTTCGACGAACTCGAAGCCCGGGATAACCTGATCGATGCTTACTATTATCTTGGTGAGAATTATTTCGCCCAAGAGAACCTGGAAGCCGCGCGCCTGTGGATCTCCCAGGCTTACGAAACTATGTCTATGGAAGTCTATGGCGACGATGCCACAAACTCGGTCCAGCGCGGCAGAGTGCTTCGTCTGGAAGCAGCCATAGCGTGCAAGGAAAACAAATTTGAGCTGGCTAGTTGCCTACTCAATGAGAGCGGGCAAATATTTGATGCCTCCTACGAACGGTTAGAAACGGCCAGAACGGCCTACGAATCAGCAGTGCTCGCCCAACGACAGGGACGAGTAATGGAATCTCGACAGCGGTTCCAAGAAGCCCGCCTCTTGTTCCAACAAATTGGAGCAGAACAAGACCTCCACCGAACAAACGAGGCCTTGCGCCGGTTGACTAATCCGGAACGTTAAATCAAAGGAGCGAGTTTGAAAATAAGAACTCGCTCCTTTTTCTAAGACCCGGGTCAGGGGGTGAAAGCAATTTCTAACCGTCAAAATCGGCCAATTCGCCTGTCCACAATAAGGTGTCCTTCCAAGCTTTGTTGTGAGCCTTCCAATTCACGAAAGTTTCAGCGAATTCAGCCGATCCGTAGGAACCAGCCCAGGCTCCGTAACCACCGGCCCAAGCCCCATAGCCTCCGGCCCAGGCCCCGTAACCGCCAACCCATGCTCCGTAGCCGCCCGCCCAGGCGCCGTAACCGCCAGCCCATGCTCCGTAACCGCCCGCCCATGCGCCGTAACCGCCAGCCCATGCTCCGTAACCGCCCGCCCATGCGCCGTAACCGCCGGCCCATGCTCCGTAGCCGCCGGCCCAGGCGCCATAGCCGCCAGCCCAGGAGCCGTAGCCACCGGCCCAGTCACTGAAATCTCCTCTCAGGCGGAATTCTTCGCTGGCCTCATCATAGTAAGCATAACCCTCGAAATGCCGGTCACCGGAAAGATCGGCCCAAATATCCAAGCCCTGGTTAGCGGACCCGGTAGCCTCGGAGAAAACTGAGTCAGGGGCGTTAACCCGGCCGGCGCCTTGCTGGAACATGCTGTACAAAGCCTCCGTGGACTCGAGATCGACCCATGGAAAGGCAGTTGACTGCACCCGATATTTCACCTGGTCTGGGCTTAGATCGGGCGTATGCGACAAGGTGAGCGCTGCAACTCCAGAGACAACTGCTGCAGCCTGAGAGGTGCCCGCTAACCAATAATAATTCTTGCCAACTTGATTGTCGCGGTACTTTTTGGCATTGAAGGTACCATTCTTCATAGTAGAGACGATGTGAGCGCCGGGAGCAACCACGTCGGGCTTGGCGAAGCCATCCAGCGTCGGTCCTGCAGCCGAGAACGGTGCGATGTAATCATCGCTCCAGTCAGCAGGCGTGTAATTATCGGTGAATGCCCCGACCGTGATCACGTACGGGTTATTCCCCGGTACGCCAACCGTCATGGGGTCCGGCCCGCCGTTTCCGGCGGCAACTACGACAGTAATGCCTTCAGCCCATGCTCGGGTCACCGCGAGGTTGAGCGGATCGGCCCAATACGGTGATTCAACCGACGCTACCAGCGACAGGTTGAGAACTTTAATACCTAATTCATCTTCATGGTTAACAACCCACTGTACGCCCTGGATGACAGTTTCATAGGTCCCATAACCCTGATCGTTGAGCACCCGGACGCCGGCCAGGTTAACGCCCGGGGCGACGCCATTCCACTCACCGTCAGTGCCTAAATCGCTATTCGCGATGATCCCGGCAATATGGGTCCCGTGCCCATTGGGGTCGTGTGGTTTTTTACGCCCATCAACAAAGTCTACCCAACCGACAATCCGGTTGCCAGCGCTCTCATCCAGCCCTTGGGAAATCCCAGGAAGGTCTGCGAGACCTGTGTCAACCACAGCGACGGTGACGCCGCCGCCGTTCACGCCGCGATCCCAGGTAACGTCGGCCCCGACAACTTCAGGGTAGTCCGTTTCGGGAGCACCCTTGTCTTTCTTGCCAGCTAGCAAGACCTCACCGTTTGGAACTACGGAGACGACCTTCGGGTTGGTGCGTAAACTATGCACCGCTTGCAGGGGCAGAGTTGCTCCCACAGCATCAATCAGAGCAAGGTGTGAGGTGACTTCCCCCCCGTAGGCTTCCACCAGGCTGGTAACCGCTTCTACCGAAACCCCCCGAACAATAAAAGAGGCTCTATCTGGGGCTGCTGAGGCAGAAACAAGACCCAGCGGGAGGATCAAAGCCAATACGAGAGAGAATGTCAAGAGCCTGTAGGGCTTCATCAAAGATGGTCTGACATTCATGGCTGTTCTCCCTATCACAAATCTAGACTAACTATGTCTAAATAAAAAGACCTGTTGCCAGGCCTAGAAGGGGAGACTTGTGCGTCGTCCGATCTACGGCGGCCTGGCGGTCGTAGCCACTTACACGAATGGCGTTAGACCCATGGCTTTGCGTCCCCGGTTTTCACCGGGTTTGCCTTTATACCGATCAATTACATTGTAGCAGTTCCACCTCAGCGAGTCAATCTGAATTGCTTACAGTATTGAAAGTCAATTTAAATTGAATGTGAAACAATCATCAAACCTGGACAATGTTGAAAAATTTGTGTTTATGCCAGCGCAGTGGTAAACTATACGCCGTGGTCTGCTATCGATTAATGTAGGAATTACGCAGTTCACGAGGGATTCAGGGGTGACATGGCGGGCTGCTCCCGACATAAAACCCCCAACTACCCTCCTAATGCGCAAGTCCTATTACGAATAATTTCCTAGTTAGGAGGATATTTTTATGACAGACAAGCAATGGGTGTACTTATTCAGTGACGTAGATCAGGCTGAAGAGTACGTTGGGGGTGAATGGGAAGGTGTGCGCGCGCTGATGGGAGGGAAGGGCGCAAATTTAGCAGAGATGACCCGCATTGGCGTCCCCGTGCCCCCAGGTTTTACCGTCACCACCGAAGCCTGCAACGCCTATCTGGCAGCTGGCAACCAATTCCCGGAAGGGATGTGGGAGCAGGAGACGGCAGCTCTCAAGGAAGTAGAGCGGAAAACAGGTAAGAAATTCGGCGATGCAAGCAATCCGCTGCTGGTTTCGTGCCGTTCAGGTGCAAAGTTTTCGATGCCCGGGATGATGGACACCGTCTTGAATCTCGGCCTCAACGATGAAACCGCCGAAGGACTGATCAGGCTGACCGAAGATGAGCGCTTCGTTTACGACTCATATCGCCGCTTGGTGCAAATGTTCGGCTCGGTAGTGTTGGACCTACCAGACGAATCCTTCGAAGACGTATTGAAAGAATATAAAGCCGAAAAAGGCGTCAACCTGGATACCGACCTGTCCGCTGAGGATTGGAAGACTCTGACCGAAAAATTCAAGGGAGTCATTCGAGAAAAGAAAGGGTTCGACTTCCCACAAGATCCTTACGAGCAGCTGCGCATGGCGACCGAAGCCGTGTTCAAATCGTGGAACGGAAAGCGGGCGGTAGATTACCGCAACGCAGCCGGCATCTCCCACAATCTCGGGACGGCGGTAAACATCGTAACCATGGTTTTCGGCAATATGGGCTGGGAGTCCGGCACCGGCGTAGCATTCACTCGCGATCCGGCCACGGGCGAAAAGAAACTGTATGGTGATTACCTGCTCAATGCCCAGGGCGAAGACGTGGTCGCCGGTATTCGCAACACCGAGAAGATCGACAAGTTGGAAGTAGAGATGCCGGAGGTGTACCAGCAATTCATCGACATCTGCGACAAACTGGAAGAGCACTACAGGGATATGCAAGATGTTGAGTTCACCATCGAAAACGGCAACCTGTGGATGCTGCAAACCCGCACCGGTAAGCGTACCGCTAAGGCCGAGGTGACCATCGCCGTAGAGATGGCTGAAGAAGGCCTGATCAATAATGAAACCGCCGTCAGGCGGGTGACGGCGAACCAAGTCGACACGCTGCTTCACCCGCGCTTCGATTTCGACGCTAAAAACGCCGCTCGAGACGACGGTAAGCTCTTCGCTACCGGCGTAAACGCTTCCCCCGGCGCAGCGGTTGGTCAGGTCTATTTCGATGCCGACACCGCCGAGAAGATGGCTAAGGAAGATGGCGAGGACGTGATCATGGTGCGGCCCTTCACCAAGCCGGACGACGTGCACGGCATGCTGGCGGCCAAAGGTATCCTGACCAGTGAAGGTGGGGCAACCTCCCACGCAGCCGTCGTTGCCCGACAGTTTGGCGTCCCCTGCATCGTCGGTGCAGCCGGGATCCAGATCGATCTGGAAGAGCGGCAGATGGAAGTAGACGGCACGGTAGTCAAGGAAGGCGAATGGATCTCGGTCGATGGGACCAGCGGAGAAGTATTCCTCGGTGAGATCGATACCATCTCCCCAACACTGGACGAACAGACCGACCTGCTCACCCTGCTGGGTTGGGCTGATGAGATCTGCGCCACTAAGGGGATCCGCAAGGCACCGGAAGGATGGCCGACCACCGGCCTGCAAGTTTGGGCGAACGCCGATTATCCCGCCGATGCCCGCCGGGCCCGCTCATACGGCGCAGTCGGCATCGGCTTATGCCGCACCGAGCACATGTTCTTCGAGCAAGAACGGCTTCCCATCGTTCAACACATGATCCTGGCAGAATCCAGTGAAGAGCGCAAGGCCGCTCTCGATGAGCTGCTCCCCTACCAGCGCGCCGACTTCGAAGGCCTGTTCGAGGCTATGGACGGTTATCCAGTAATCATCCGCCTGATCGATCCCCCGCTCCACGAGTTCCTACCTTCTCTGGAGGAGACGTTGGAAGAAGTCGTTACAATGCGGGTCAAAGGCGAGACAGACGGCCTGGAAGAAAAAGAGGAGCTACTGCACAACATCCAGAACCTGCATGAGAGCAACCCAATGATGGGCCTGCGCGGCGTCCGCTTGAGCATCGTGATGCCGGAAATCGTTGAGATGCAGGTGCGCGCCATCTTTGAAGGCGCAGCGAACGCCGTGCTGAAGGATATCGACGCCAAACCAGAAGTGATGATTCCGCTCACCGGTCACGTCAACGAGCTCAAAGTGATCCAGCCGCGGTTGGAAGAGATCGCCAAACAGGTGATGGAAGAGAAGGGCGTAGAATTCCCTTACAAATTCGGCACCATGATCGAGATCCCGCGCGCTTGCACCACTGCCAGCGAGATCGCCGAAATTGCCGAGTTCTTCTCCTTCGGCACCAATGACTTGACCCAGATGACTTTCGGCTACAGCCGCGACGACGCAGAGCGCAATTTCTTGCTGAAATATGTGGAAGACGGCATCTTGCCGGTCAATCCCTTCCAGACCGTCGATCGCGACGGCGTTGGCCGTCTCATGCGCATGGCGGTCGAAGACGGGCGCAGCGCCCGGGTGGACCTGGAAGTCGGCATTTGCGGTGAACACGGCGGCGATCCCGAATCGATCGATTTCTGCCATACGATCGGCCAGAACTACGTAAGCTGCTCGCCATTCCGTGTGCCAGTCGCCCGGTTGGCTGCAGCGCACGCTGCACTACGACATAAGGCCTGATCTCTGCAAGTAAACCCTGATCCGGGGCCATGCAGCCGGCGATGCCCCCTCTTGCCCGGTTGTTGGTCCCGGATTTTCCATTCGGAATGTTTGTGAATGCATGTCTATGTTGGCTTACTTGATTTACTTACTACGTTGGTTCTGGTGGTGGCCGCGCAACGCGCTGCGACGCCTAGGGAAACCACCGCAGTTCATCACCTTCATCCTGGAAGGGGATTATCCGGAGCTGCGTGAACCACCGCGTAGCTTCCTGATGCGCCAGCTGAGAGCGCCCAGGACCAGCCTGGAGGACGTTAAAGAATGGTTTGAAGCAGTAGCGCACGACCCCCGGGTCCGCGGCGTGGTTATCCAGCTGCGCCCGCTGGAAATGGGTTTGGCGCAGCTGGATACTCTCCGGCAAATGTTTCATCGTTTGCAAGACGCAGGCAAAGAAGTGATCGTCTGGTCTTACGTCTACGACACGAGAAGTTATTACGTGGCGAGCGCAGCCGACCGGATCTTGCTGGTTCCCGAAGGGATGATCAACCCGCTCGGGATCTACCGGCGCTACCTTTTCCTTGCCGAGGCGTTGGACCGGCTCGGCCTTAAAGGGGATTTCCTGCCGATATCCCCCTATAAATCCGCCGCAGACACGTTTACCCGGGAGGATATGTCTGACGAAGTCCGGGAGATGTCCGAGTGGTTGATCGATGCAGCCTACGGCCAGGTGATCCAGGCGATCGCCAACGGGCGCGGCATCGACCAGGAAAGCGCTCGCCAGCTGATCAACAGCACGCCATGTCTGGATTATCAAGCCAAGGAGCTGCAGGTCGTCGACGAA
This sequence comes from uncultured Anaerolineaceae bacterium, assembly GCA_964400875.1. Taxonomy (GTDB): domain Bacteria; phylum Chloroflexota; class Anaerolineae; order Anaerolineales; family UBA4823; genus CAYNWK01. Next base: position 9,714 of record CAYNWK010000057.1, read on the forward strand.
GTCCTTAATGAAGAGGAGATACCGGCGTACTTAAAAACCGGCGAAATGCTCCCGCGCCTGGATTCCTGGGAAAATTCTGAAAAAATGCTGCTCCGACCGGCGCCGACTCGTCCTGGGAAGTACATTGCACTTATCGCCATCGAGGGCACGATCATAGATGGGGAAAGCCAGCGCCCGCCGGTCGATCCACCGCTCGAAATTCCGTTTTTCGACGAACAACGCGCCGGAGATCTGAGCGTCGTGCAAGCTGCGCGCCAGGTTATGGAGGATAAACGTGCGGCCGCAGTGGTTGTGTATATCAATTCGCGCGGCGGTTCGCCGACCGCTTCCGAAAACATGCGCGCCGCACTGGCCCAGCTCGCCAGGAAAAAACCGCTGGTCATTGCCATGGGCGCAGCAGCCGCTTCCGGCGGCTATTGGGTCGCCACTGCCGGTAAAATCATCTTCGCCTACCCCAGCACGCTCACCGGTTCGATTGGGGTAATTATCGGCAAGATCGTCAACACCGGGCTGCTGGATAAGCTATCCATCCATACCGAGACGCTCTCCCGTGGGGACAACGCACTGCTTTATGATTATCAACAGCCTTTCGACGAAGAACAGCGCGCTACCATGCAAGACATCCTCGAGCAGCTGTATGCCAAGTTCGTCAAGCTTGTCGCCGAGAGCCGGGGGATGAACCGAGAGCAGGTTGAAGAGATCGCGGCCGGGAGGGTCTGGACCGGCAGCCAAGCGCTCGAGAGAGGCCTGGTGGACGAACTGGGCGGGTTGGAAGCGGCGCTTGGCAAGGCTCGAGAACTTGGCGGCCTTACGCAGGACGCCAAAGTACGCCGCTATACGCCCGGCAAGCAGCCCATCGCCCCACTCTCCGAGCCGGCATCCACTGCCTGGGTCTATTATTGGAAAGGCGTGCAGACTTTTAACAATTCAGGCCTGCTGCTGCTGGCCCCCCTGGTCTGGCAAAAGGGTCTTTAGATGAGGAGGGACGCGCCGGGTAAAGTGGAGGTGTTTGAGCGGGCCTTGTCCACCCAAGCACCCCCTTTATAGAGCATGCTCCTGAGAACCAAAAAGCACCCCCTTCTCCAGGGGGCGCTTTTTTTAATCTAGAGATGTATTTTAAGTTTTACTCTGTTTCGACTACCCCGAGGCCTTCTAGGAACCAGCGAGGCGCTCGGGAGAGCAGGTTGCCGTGCTCGTCGGTGATCGGCTTGCGGCGTTCGTCCCCTTCTTCGCCCACATCGCAGGCGATCAGGCGGGGATGTTCGTGATTCACATCCTTGCTTTCGCAGATACGGAAGCACGTCGGACAAATATAGATAATATGCTCTTCAGCCATCCCAGCCTCCAGCATGAAGCGATTTGAATGCCCCGCTTTAGGTGATCCTTCGCTGAACCACCCCGCAATTGTAACTGAAATCCGCCGGAGACTTGAATTGATTTGAACCACACACTTATAAAAGCGTTGGGGGTGGCTTGGCGGACCAAGCTCGCCAAGCCACCCCCATCAAGATCGTAGTGGACAGAAGGGATCTCAGGCGCCTGAAACAGCCTTTGCCCGGCTGGCAAACTCGGCGCCTCGTTGAAGCGCCTGGTAATTTACCTTGAGCAGGCGTTTGTGCCGCTCGGGCAAATGGGCTTCCAGCGCCTGCTCGATCGCTTCAAATGAGAGCACCGGTAAACAGGCAAGCAGCGCACCTAAGGCAACCACGTTGGTCAAACGCTTCTCGCCCAATTCCTCGGCGATTTCGTTCGCCGGGATGAAGACGTTGGTGATGTCGCTCCGCTCGGGGCCGCGGTTGATCAGGGAAGCGTTAGCCACCAACACGCCACCAGGCGCAACCAGCGGCTCGTATTTATCCAACGAGGGCAGGTTGAGCACGATGGCAGCCCTTGGGTTGAGCACCAAGGGGGAACCAATCTCATCCTCCGATACGATTACGGTGCAGTTAGCGGTGCCGCCGCGCATCTCCGGCCCATATGAGGGGATCCAGGTGACTTCTTTGCCTTTGTCCATCGCGGCGTAAGCCAGCAGCTGACCTGCGAAAAGCACGCCTTGCCCGCCAAAGCCGGCGATCACGATCTCTGTTTGCATTATTCTTCTCCTTGTCCGCCGAAACCTAGCGGAAGCGCAGCCCTGCAAGCGCATCCGCCACCTTAAAATCTTCCAGCGGGTAAGCCGGCACCATGTGTTGCTCGACCCAGCTCAGCGCCTCCAAAGGGGTCATTCCCCAGTTGGTTGGGCAGGTGGAGAGCAGCTCGACCATGGAGAAACCAAGGCCGCGCTCCTGTGCTTCGAAAGCTAAACGAATGGCCTTCTTGGCTAACCGGATGTTCTTTGGATCGTGCAGGCTGCGCCTTACAACGTAGCCTGCGCCATCCAGCGTAGCCAGGATCTCGGCCATACGGATGGGGAATCCCATTTGCTCGACATCCCGACCAGACGGAGAGGAGGTCGTCTTCTGCCCGGGTAAGGTGGTCGGCGCCATCTGTCCACCGGTCATGCCGTAGATGGCGTTGTTAATGAAAATGACCGTAATGTTCTCCCCGCGGGCCGCGGCGTGTACGATCTCCGCCATGCCGATGGAAGCCAGGTCGCCATCGCCCTGGTAGGTAAACACAACTTGGTCCGGCAGCACTCGTTTAATGCCGGTTGCCATCGCCGGGGCGCGGCCGTGGGCCGCTTCAACGAAGTCGCAGTCGAAATAGTTATAGGCAAACACGGAGCAGCCAACCGGAGCGACACCGATCGTCCGTTCGCGCACGCCCATTTCATCCAACACCTCTGCAATCAAGCGATGGGCGACGCCGTGGGTGCATCCGGGGCAGTAATGGGTAGGAACCTCGGCGAGCGATTTCGGGCGTTGGTAAACCGTTTGGGTAGGGGTCATCGTAACCATAGAAGTGCCATCCTCCTTAATGTTTACCATTCGTCGGCGCCAATACCTGGGAAAACCGCTCCAACCACTGCTGGCGTGGGTCTTGGAGCGGCGACCGCGGATCGCCGGCAACGCGCTTGATCTCTTCAATGATCTCATCCGGGAAGGGCATGACGCCGCCCATGCGACCATAAAACTCAACCGGAAGCCTGCCTTTTGCAGCTCTCATCACATCATCCAACATCTGCCCAGCGTTCATCTCCACCACCAGCAACCTCTTAGCGCGTTCAGCCAGCGCCTCGATCTGCGCAAACGGATACGGGCTTAGGGAGATCGGGCGGAAAAGACCCACAGGAATGCCCTCGGCGCGGGCAGTTCGCACTGCTGACAAAGCAACCCGTCCCGCCGTACCGTAGCCGATCACCACGATCTCGGCATCGTCCAGGTAATATTCCTTGTAACGTATCTCGTTGGCTTCGATGGTTTGCCAGCGCTGCATCAAGCGGAAATTCATCACTTCTTCGTCTTGCGGATCGATGTAGATCGAGCTGAGGATGCGTCGTTCACGTCCTTGCGCCCCGCGGGTTGCCCAATCCGGATATTCAGCCGGGAGCGGCTGCATGGGAGGCAGCTCCGCCGGTTCCATCATTTGCCCAATGCTGCCATCGGCCATCACCACGACGATAGCGCGGTATTTTTGGGCCAGGTCGAAAGCCAGCAAGGTCAGATCAATGGCCTCCTGCACGCTGGAAGGGGCAAGCACGATGGGATGGTAGTCGCCATGCCCGCCGCCGTGTACGATCTGGTTGTAGTCGCCTTGGGACGGCGCGATGTTGCCTAAACCGGGCCCACCGCGCACCACGTCGATCAGAACGACGGGGACTTCAGTACCGGCGATGTACGAGATCCCTTCCATCATCAAACTGACTCCGGGGCTGGAAGAGGAGCTCATAACCCGCGCGCCGGTACAGGCTGCGCCGTAGACCATGTTGATCGCGGCGACTTCACTTTCCGCTTGCAGGAAAGTCCTGCCCAGCAAAGGCATTCGTTTGGCCATGTATTCCAACAGTTCAGTTTGTGGGGTGATTGGGTATCCGAAATAAGCCTGGCATCCGGCGCGCACAGCCGCTTCCGCCATCGCTTCATTGCCTTTGAGTAATTCTCGAGCCATCCTTGCCTCCCTAAGCCGCAGCCCGAGCGGCGCGGGCGGGCACTTCACGGTAAACTGCCAGAGCCGCCTCCGGGCACACCAAAGCGCAAATCGCGCAGCCGGTGCAACCAGCTGCGCTCAAATATGCCGGGTGGTATCCTTTTGGCGTCAGCCTATCCATGTCCAGACTGAGTACGTCCTGGGGACAAGCGCTGACGCACAGTTCACAACCCTTGCAGTAAATTTCATCGACTTCAATCCAACCCTTGACGGGCATCCTACGCTCCTTTTCCGAGAAGTTTGGTAAACCTAGGATGATTAGCCACCTTTCATTATCAGCTGCTTGCTTAGGGCAGGGTAGTGCTAACTGTCACATTTCCCGTATACAAAAGTCCTCGATTAAACGCTGAGTGCGCCAAATATTAAAATAAAAGGGTGTTTCGATTGGCGAAGCCAGCCCAAACACCTCAAAAGTGCGCAAGAGTCCTTATCTAAATATCTTCGAAGCGGGATTCTTCCAAAGATCGTTTCAAGCGCTCTTCTTCGCTGATCTCCGGACGCTCTTCTTTATCTTCTTCGGCCATCGCCAATTCCGCTTCTTCTGCCGCGCGCAAAACGGAAGGATGAGCGCCTTGTGTCAAACTCCACTTCCCGCAGTACGGGCAGCGATCGAGCTTGCCCGCCAACAGATTGATGCCCCACCAGTGGCGGCTGAACGGCCGCCCACATTTCGGGCAGACCGTCCCACCAAGAACTCCGTACTTGCGCGGCGCCCCTAGCGGAACTTCTGAGGATTTACCCCTTCCGGTTAGAGTCGGGATCAAAGCTGACACCAATGTGATCAACAAGACGATCACACCAACCGGGATGATGATGCGTAATGCCGCCTGCCAACCGGCCTGAGCGCTGACAAACTCTCGGCGCACTTCCGCTGAGTGCAGTTCGCGCCCGTCCGCGGTATAACCAACGGCGCTCATCGTGTGGACCCCAAGCGCGTAATCGTCTGTTCGGAACTGAAGGCGGAAGGGAGGCCCCGTGACCTCCCCGATGCTGTCTCCATCCACCATGAAAATCACCCGTTGCAAATCCTCCGGTCCGCTTACCCGCATGCTGAAGGTTCCCTGGATCTGGCCTGCTCCTGACGAGTAACCAAAATCCCGGTTCAAGCGTAAATCCAACCCCTGCTCGTCTTGCGCCGCTGCCGGAACAGCCCAACAAACCAACAGAATGCAGATAACGAAAAGAAGGGAAATTTTATGGATTTGCTTCATGATCTACTTCCAACGGGTCAGGATCGTTTCTCGCTGGAACAACTGCACGGCTAGATAAACCGCGATAGCGTCTAACACCACCAAAATCACTGCCATCAACAAAACTATCTGCTGGTTAATGAAGATCAGCCCGGAGATCTGGCCAAAGAAAAGGGCCAACAGGGGCAAGATCACGACCACGGACAGCTGTTCCGCCACCCGGGGGTCGTTCACCCGGGAGGAGACCATGATGCTGAAATTCACCGAAAGGATTGCCATCAACGGGCCGACCAGGAGGACAGCCATCAACCAGAACGGCTGCAGCACCGCTCGGATCACGAACGGTGAAGCGGACATGAGCCAGACCCCGAGCACGTATATTCCAAAACCAATCCAGGTGGCGCCGACTGCCGGGATCGCCGCGGCCAGATTTTTGCCGATCAACAGCTCCGCGGTTGTGATGGGGGTCGCCAGGAGCGGCTCCAGGCTTCGGGTGGTCTTCTCACCGACGATTGAATAAGCTGCTATGTTGACCGGGATGATCAAAGGGGTCAGCATAAATAAGAGCATGAACTGGGTCACCAGGAAAATCTGCATGCAGTCCCCCCCTCCGGCACCCTCGGGACATAACTGGATGAATTGTTCCGGCATCTCGCCGGATAAATCCTCGAGGCTCAATCCGGTGCTCGCATTACCGCCGGAGGCGTACAAGATGATCAACGGCAACGCGGTGAAAAACAAGGGCAAAAAAATCACGGTGAACAAAACCAGGCGGTTTTTGAACACCTCGGCCCATTCCTTGCGAATTATGGTTTTTATTTTGTCCATCTTGCTACCTAATTTTCCTTGACCAACTGCAGGTAAACTTCTTCGAGGGAGTGGCGCAACTCGCCGACAAACTGGATATCGGCGCCGGCTTCAACCAGGGTACGGATAATGGTTGGATTGCGCTCCTCAGGGTGGTCCAGGGTCACCACCAGTTTGTTGTCGATCACCTGCGTCTCTTTAATAAACGATAAAGCGTGCAGGTGGTCAACAAATCCATCTTCAACGGCGCGCAGATGGAAGACGACTTTCCGCCCAAAAAGATCGGCGCGCAGTCGCTCCGGCTTATCGAGGACGATCAGGCGAGTCTTGAACACGCCAATCTGATCGCACAGGCGGTCGGCTTCGTCTAAGTTATGCGTGCACAAGAAGATCGTGCGTCCCTGTTTCTTAATGTCGAGGACAAAATCGCGTACCAGGCGTGCGGCTTCCGGGTCCAAACCTGCGGTAGGTTCATCGAGAAACAAAGTGCGTGGTTCGTGAAGCAGGGTCCTGGCGATGGCTAATTTTTGCTTCATGCCTTTGGAGAAAGTCCCAGCTTCGTCCTTGCGCCGCTCCCACAACCCGAGCATGCGCAGGTATTTCTCGACCTGACCCTCGACGTCCTGGACTTCGTACAGGCTGGCATAGATCTCCAGGTTTCGTTGGGCGCTCAAACTATCGTACAAACCCGGGGTCTCGGTCAGAACGCCTACTGTACGCCGGATCTGTATGTCTTCTTTGCCGATTTCAAACCCGTTCACCTGGGCGCGCCCACTGGTAGGGCTGATCAGGCTGGTAAGCATGCGCACCGTGGTGGTCTTCCCGGCGCCGTTGGGACCAAGAAAACCAAATACCTCCCCCTCGGCTACTTCCAGCGTCAGGTTGTCAACGGCCAAAACTTCATTAAACTGCTTGGTCAAGCCATCTGTTGCGATCATTGGATGCGATCAACTCCGTCGGTGATTAACAAATGTAAAATGAGGTAAGCCAACTCAATCCGAAAATCGGGAGCGATCCAGATTTTCGGTCGTCGTTTCAATCGCGGCAATCTTCTGTGTCCGTTCAGCCGGCGTTTCCGGTTTAGAAACCGCAGGTTCTGCAACGCGCTCCTCAGGACCCCGCAGTGCAAAAATCATCCCTATACTGGCGAGCGTAAATAATGCGATCGAGCCTTCGGAGGCATAAGCCCCACCAAAATTCAAGACATAAAGCGCCACAGCATTCAACATAGCGTGCCAGAGAATCGCCAGCCACAGCCAGCGGCTCTGACCCCGGATAAAAACTTGCAGGACAAGTATCGACAAAGCCACGTGGACTGGAATCGCTAATGCACGTTCCAGCGCCCCCAGCAAACTCATATGCCAGGGCGCGGACCAATAAAATGAGAACTGCTGCCGTAAGGCTTCCAGCTGATCACCCGAAGCGAAGGCGGCTAAATCCTGCCCGCGCAGGGTAACCATGTTTAGGTAAGTCAGCAGGATGATCCCTGCGACGAACAAAGCCTCAACCCCACCATGGCCTGCACCCAGCAGCAAACCCTTTGACCACGAACGAGCATCTCTGGCCCACCAGCGGTACACAGCGTAGCGGGTGACTTCCTCAAAGATCCCTGCACTCAATCCCAGAAAGATGAAATTAAACTCCAGACGCCAGGCAGCTGGTGGAACCGGCAAATTTCCGCGTTGGAAAAGCACGCCGACCCAGTTGTTGAAGGGGATATGACCCACTTGGGAGAGGATAAACCCTGCCGCACCGATGAGATACAACCGCCAACCCAAGTTGAATCTGCGCGTGAAGTACACACCCAACCCGATCGCCATCAGGATGATCAAAAAGGCGCTCAGAGGGTATGTGAAGAAGAGCACAGAAGAATCCATAGCGTGTATTTTACTATTAACCAACCAATAAGCAATAAGCCATGCACCGGATTGATTCAGTGCATGGCTTCGCGTCAGGGAAAAGCCAGTTCAGTTACAAACCAAAGTTCACGTCCACCGGCATGCCCGGCTTCAACTTTCCGGCAGCCTCATTTCCCAACGAAAGCTCCACGGCGAATACTGTTGTCCGGCGTTCTTCTTCTGTCTGTACGTTGCGCGGGGTGAACTCGGCCTGGTCGGCAATACGGGTTACCTGGGCCGAAAAAACCTGTCCGGGGAAAGAATCGGCAGTGACCTCGACCTGATCGCCCAGGCTGATCTGCCCATAGCGATCTTCGGGAATGTACACCGTAACGGTCAGCTCATTCAACTCTCCCAAGGTCAGCGCGGTGACGCCAGATTGGAGCAGCTCACCAGGTTGAACGAGACGGTTTAAAACCACTCCGGAGACCGGGGCATGCAACGCCAGCTTCCCTAACTGCACGTCCAGGAGCTGTAGTTCCGCGCGAGCCTGGTTCACCTGAGCGTCCAACTGTTCGAGACTGGATCGAAGCTGATCCAGGTTAGCCTGAGCCTGCTGCAAGCCTGCCTCAGCCTGCGCGACGGCAGCTTCAGCCTGGGTCACCCCCAGCGCTGCTGCCTGAACCTCGAACGAGTCCTCCCCCGTCAGCAAACTGTTCAGCCGGTCTAAGGCCAGATCATACCGTTCCTGGGCAGCCATCCAGCGCGCGCGCGCTTCCATGATTTCGCTGCCGGTTTCTTCGGTCAACAGCTGATCGTATACCGACTGCGCCGCTTCCAGCTCTTGTTGAGCGGCGTCAAAAACGGCCTGGGCATAGTCCTCTAACTGCTGATTATCGTCCGCTCCTTTCGCTTCGGCGAGAAGGTCATCGGCAACACGGAACGCCGCCTGCGCCTCAACCAGGCGTTCTTCAGCATCAGCCAGGTTAGAATTCTCAGGAGCTTCGATTACGGTCATGTAGCCGGTGTGCTCATTTTCCAAGGTTGATTCTGCCTCGGAGAGCGCATCCCTGGCAGCCTGGATCTGCTCCGCCTTATCAAAATACCAGGGTGGAAGTTCGAAGTCTGCAGGTTGATCCTGACTCCAGGAAGCAGCGCGTTGGGACGCCGCCGCCGCGCGGGCTGCATTCATGGTCTGCTGTTCCTGGAGGCGGGCCAAATCCAACCCAGCGTGAGCCGAGTCTAGCTGTGCTTGCGCCAGGGATAGTCCGGCTTCCGCGCTTTTGACACCCTGTTCGCTGGTGTTCCGCGCAGCTTGAGCAGCCTCTAACCCGGCCGCAGCACTCTCGCGCTGCGATTGGATCATTTCATCCTCCAAGGTGATCAGCAGATCGCCAGCCTGGACTTCATCCCCCTCCGCGACGGTCACCTCTGCTACCCGACCTGCAATTTCCGGAGCTACCTCAACCTCGACCGCCTCAACCACTCCGGAAGCGGACAGACCTTGCGTTTGATTTCCGGTTAGAACATCACAACCGGCAGCTCCGAATAAAAGCAGAAACAATATGGTAATGCAAATCGAAATCTTTTTTACATTCATTCGTACCTCCCAGTCTCAAGTTAGCAACCCTTGATAACGTACGCAGATCTATAGTAGTTTGCGAGATAAATAAATCTATCCTTAAATATTTTGGACTTCCCCTTTGGAAGGAGGGCTGGGTGTGTTTTGGCGCATGCTGGCGATGAAGACATCTTCCAGGGATGGTTCGACCAAGGACATATTTCCTGCTTCCACGCCACCGTCTCGCAGCGTCTCGACGATATCATCCCTTATGGAGCCGACGTCCGGCGCGACGATGTGCACCACTGAGCCGTACATTTCTACCTCGTCGACCAACAAATCGCCGGAGTCGGCCGCGGCGCGCAATACCTCGACCGCTTTTGCCGCATTATCGGGTTCTATCTCCAACAGGTTTTCCGGCATCACCTCGTGTTTGATCTGCTCTGGAGGACCCATGGCGATCAAGTGACCGCGCTGGATGAAAGCCAAACGATGACAATGCTCGGCTTCATCCATATAGTGGGTGGTGACGAACACCGTGACTCCCTCGGCGACCAGGCTGTAGAGCAGATCCCAAAACTCCCGCCGGGATATAGGATCCACTCCGGCAGTAGGTTCATCCAGAAAGAGCAGCTCGGGGCGGTGCAGGATAGCGGCGCTGAGCGCCAGACGCTGCCGCCATCCCCCAGATAGATCACCTGTACGGCTATGCTCTTGTCCGGATAATCCAGCCATAGAAACAGCCTGCTCCAGGCGTTCCTTCAGCCTGTCATTACTCAAACCGTAAGCCCGCCCGTAAAAACGCAGGTTCTGCATCACGCTGAGGTCGTTATACAGGCTGAAGCGTTGGGCCATGTAGCCAACCCGCGGCCGGATAGCAGCCGAGCCTTCGGCAACCGGTATCCCCAGTACCTCTACCTCGCCATCGGTCGGCGGGAGTAAACCCAGCATCATGCGGATGGTGGTGGTTTTTCCGGAGCCGTTCGGACCCAAAAATCCAAAGATCTCCCCGCGGTGGACCTCGAAATCGATATGATCTACCGCGACGAAGTCACCGAAACGCTTAGTCAATTGCCTCGCGACGATGGCTTGCTCGTCCATCCATACCCTCCAAACCTTTGGTAAATCTCATTCACTAAAAGACGCTCCGTATGAATGATTGCTGCTCAGCTGATCGCACGGCGTACATATCGCAAGGAAAAAGCCCCGATAACTACACCTAACGCTGCCAAAGCCAGGACGCTTGGCCAGAGCGTCTGCAGCCCGCTGCCTTTGAGCAAGATCCCGCGCACGATGGTCAACCAATGATGCGCAGGCACCAGGTTGGCGATCCATTGCAACACCGGGGGCATTGATTCCACCGGGGCAGCGTACCCCGTGAACATGAAATCCACCATCCCGACGACCAGAACCAGCAGAAAAGCCTGGTGCTGGCTGCGTGAGACCACCGAGATAACCAGTCCTTTGCCCAATTCGACCAGCAAATAACCAAGGGCAAGGACTAGTAGTAGGATCAGGGAACCGCGCACCGGCACTCCAAAGACCAGATGTACCATCCCCAGCATCAAAAGAAAATCGGCAAAACCGACGATCAACACCGGAATGGATTTCCCGAGAATGATTTCCAACGAGCTGAAGGGCATAACCAGGAGTTGCTCCAGGGTGCCTAACTCACGCTCACGCGCGAGCGAAAGAGCCGCAAACAGCAACACGGTAAATTCCAGCATCAAAGCAAGTTCAGCAGGCGTAGTGTAATAGGCTTCGCTTAACGATTCGTTGAACCAGACCCGCAAACTGGGATCAAACCCTGCGGCTGAAAACTCCGAAATCCCAATTCGCTGGACAAGGATGCGTTCGTTCATTTGCCGGACGACACCCTCAACTGCTCTCTGAGCAGCAATAGCAGGAGTGCTCTCTGAACCGTTTAGCAGTACTGCCAGGACGGGATCACCGGATGCGCCGGCCAGCTCAGCCGAGAATTTCGGCGGTACGATCACGGCTACATTGATCTGGCCGCGTTGAAATGCATCCCGGATGGTATTCAGATCGACAACCTGCTGTTCCAACTGGAAAGTGCCCGTATTCTCCAAGGCGGTGATAACCTGTCGGCTGGCCGCGCTTTGATCCAAATCCAACACCATCATCGGCAGGTTGGTAATTGGACGTGAAGTAGCCCAACCTACGAGCAAAAGTTCCATCGCCCCGCCAACCAGCATAAATGCCGGAAGCCACCAGTCATGAATCAGGTGGAGGAATTCTTTAACAGCAATTGATCGGATGCGTTGAAACATAAGCTATGCCAGTTTCTTGCGGAAGAACAGCGCAGCAATAGCGACAAAGCCAAGGCCTAACCCGACGAGCGCCACAGCATAGGGCCATAAGACATCCAAGCCGGAGCCCAGGAGAAAGATTCCCCGGGTGATGATCGCAAAATGCGTGCCCGGCAAGGCCAGCGCTTCCAGCCGCACCTCTTCGGGCATGGAGACGATCGGGAAGAAAATTCCCGTCAAGAAAAACCCCGGAAAAAAGATCAGCAAGAAGGAAAGCGCCAACGCTGCGGCCTGAGTGCGGATGAACACCCCGATGATGATGCCCATGCTCAAGATTGAGAACAGAAATAATGCGGCGAGAAATAAAAACAGCAAGAAATTTCCGTTAAACGGAATCTTGAACCAAAGGATTGCCAAGATTGGGATGAAAATCGTGTTCAACAGGCCAACCAGGATGTAGGGGATCATCTTGCCGATCAGGAGTTCGGCGCGCCCAACCGGCGTAGCCATGAGCTGCTCCATTGTGCCGTGTTCCCGCTCATGCGCCAACGTCAGTGCGACGGAAAGCGCGGGGAAGCCAAGCACGATCGAGATCAGCCCGGGGATCAAGTCCACCCTGGCTTTCAGGCTCGGGTTATACCAGGTTCGCACCCGTAAGTCGATGGGCTGAAGCGCGTTGGCATCGAGCCCGAATTCGTGGAAGCGACCCGCTAAACGGTCGCCGATAAAAGCTTCGGCGCGCAGGCTGAGGTGATCGACAGCAAATCCACCGGTTTCCGGTTCGGTACCGTCGATGATCACCTGCAACGGGATGCCTCGCAGCGTCTGCATTTCCTGCCCAAATTTCGGACCGATCACGACCGCCGCTTTGATCGCGCCGCGTACCAGCAGGTCTTCGATCTCTGTCAACGAGCTGATTTGGGCGTACAAATCCAGGTCATCCCCGGCGGTGATCTCTCGAATAAAGGCTCGAGATGTCTGGCTGCGATCGTAATCCAGTACAGCAATCGGCACATGCTGGATATCTACGGTGAGCGCATAAGCCATCAGAAGAAGCACGATCGTGGGGGTGATCAAAACCAGGATGAACGTGCTGCGGTCGCGCAAGATATGCTGGGTTTCTTTCCGAATGATGGCCAAAAGATGGCGGAACGACATCTCAGTTTTCCATCTTTCTGATCAAAGAGATAAAAGCTTCTTCCATGCGTAATGGCATTTCGCGCAGCCCGCGATAACCAATGTTCCGCTTGTGCAGCGCTTCTTCAATCTTCGGCAGGCGCCGCTCTGCCGAGTCTACCAGGACGTGCAGGGTTTCCCCATAAGTCTGCACCTCGCGGACCCCCTCGATTTCCTGCAATATTTTGCGAGCGCTATCCCAATTATCCGGGCGCAATTCGATCAAGTCGCTATCAATGCGGGCGCGAATCGCTTTAGGCTCTGCGGATACCACCAGCTTGCCGGAGTACATCAATCCAACCATCGAACAACGATCGGCTTCATCCATATAAGGAGTGCTGATTAAGATTGTCGTGCCGCTTAAATGCAGTTCGGTGAGTATGTCCCAGAATTCCCGGCGCGAGATCGGATCAACCCCTGTGGTCGGCTCGTCAAGCAACAAGATCGGCGGCTCATGGATCAGTGTGCAGGCTAGAGCCAGCTTTTTTTGCATGCCGCCGGAGAGATCGTTCGCCCGGCGGTCCTTGAATTCTGTTAAACCGGCGAACTGTAATAAACGGGCCTGCCTCTGCTTTACCTCGCCACGGGGAACGTCGTATAACTCCGAAAAAAAAGCCAGATTTTCCTGCACGGAGAGCTCCCCGTACAGACTGAAACGCTGCGCCATATAGCCGATTTTCGGTTTGATCTTTTCAGCCTGCGTGCTCAAATCAAATCCCGCGACGCAAGCTGACCCCGAGGTCACATCGAGCAGCCCGGATAACAAACGAAGCGTCGTGGTTTTTCCGGCGCCGTCGGGTCCAACCAAGCCAAACAGCTCGCCTCGCTGGACCTCCAGATCCAACGCTGCAACTGCTAGGGTGTCTTTGAATTCCCGCACCAGGGACCGAGTTTGAATAATCGGCGCTGATTCGCAACCGGCTGACATGGCTTGGTCGCTTATCGCTTGGCTTTACGGATAATCCATAATACGATGAACGCGCCTAAGAGAGGCTCGATGGCAATCCCCAGCAGCCTGATCCGGTCGCTGAAGCCCATCGCCGGGATCACGTACCAATCCAATAAGCCTACCGCAATCGCCGTGATAATCCCGGCAAGGTAGTCTCCCATCGGTCCATACGGTCGCTCTCCCCGCCATATAACGCCTGCCAACGCGCCGGCGATGGCCCCGACGACGAGCATTGCCACTAAAACGATGAAGATATCCATAGCCTGGACTCCTTAGAACCAAAGTCTAAACCGACTGGTCAGTCAGTTATAGAATACAGGAAAATGACCTCACTGTCAAGAGGGATCAAAAAGGGATTTTGGCGGGCCATCCGCCAAAATCCCTGCACTATTTCGCCGAGCAAGCTGCTACCCCCTGGCGGCTTCCAGCAACCCCTCAACTTTGAAATCCGACGTCTTTAAAGCTTTCTGAAGACGTTTGATTACCTGGTAATGCACGATAATCCGATCCGGGACCTCTTTCTGCTCGATCTCAGGATCGCTGAGCGTTTCTACAACTGCCAGCCGCAGCATCCAGCGCAGAAGTTCATCGAAAGCTTCCTGGTTGAACCACAGCACGCCCTGATAGCGGTTAACTTGAATGAAGTTTTGCACTTCGTCATCTCGCAACAAGTTTTGCAGCGCCAGGTAGGCGCGTTTTTTCTTCGGTGCCTCGAACGTATGCCAATCGTGATGAACGATGAGCAGTTTGACGATCTGTACGGACCGCCAGGCGGCGTATTCGTCCAGGCCCATATCCTGCAATGCGCTGGCGATCAATTTACCAAACAACCATTCATCGATCCAGCTGCGGCTGCGACTATGTACTTCCTCGTCCCCGGCGATTGCACCCAGGGAATGTGTGAACACCCAACCAAATAAGGCGCCCCAAACCTGCACCCCCCCATCCGGAACAGCATTGAGCATGCGCGCCGCCGAATGATAATTCCGTGAGCGCGTTTTCGGATATAGCTGCTCGATGACCGGCAATTCGATGACAGCTTGCACCTCACGCCGGATTTCGGCAGCCAAATGGTCGATCTTTTCTTCTTCGGCGCCCGCGTCAATCAGAGTATTGATCTCTCTGAGCAAACGCTCGGTTTTCTGCTCGACCTCTTGGAAAAGCCCCGGAGAGACCGTGCTATCGGCATGCGCCATGCAGTTATCGATCAAGTAACGCAGCATGCCGGGGTTAATCAGCTCCCGAAAAGGATAAAGGACGGGCTGCAAAACGATCTCGCGCAGAGCCTCCTCAATGTTGGGGACGCCTCGCCCATCCAAATAGTCGGTTAGCTGGGCGTACTGGTTTAATTCGTTGTCTTCCACCTCGCGGAAGTCCAGGAATACGTAGGCTTTGTAAGCATCCAACCTGACTTGGAGCCCCTGTTCGTAGATCGCTTGATTATTGCGGATATATTCCATCTCTGAGAGATGATCGCGAAAGATGACGAAATGACCTTCCTTGTTCTGCAAACCCAGTCCTTCGCCCAGGGACTTATGCTCCAGCCTGCGCTCATCGCCTTCCCCCGGCTTAACCGAGAAAGCTGCAGAGCTGCGGATCCATCCTTGCGTGTCACCGAACTTGTTGTGATAAACAACAAGAGAACGCTGATCTCCGGACCGGTTGGAATAGGCAAATACATCCTCGTTGACATGCCCATCCGGAGTATACAAATCGTAAAGCAGGAAATTTTCGACCTCGGCGAACTGATAGCGCCGCCTCAAGAGCGGGAAGATCTCCCTTTCGTGGCGTTCGATCAGGTTGTGATCGGGTTGTTCATCCCAATATGCCCGGCGGAACTCCATCCCGTACTTCTCGGAGAAGCCCTGGACCTGTCCGTGCCCGAACATCGGCAATCCGGGCATGGTCGCCATCACGGTACAGATGCCGAAATACTTATCCCCTTTGCCGAATTGGTCCACCGCCGTGCGCTCATCCGGATTGTTCATGAAATTAACATATCGTTTGAGGATTTCCGGATCGAACTCCAGGGTGTTCTTAATCACCAGACGATATTCCTGGTTCTTCTCATCTCGGAGCATGTTCATGAAGGCGCTGTTGTAGACCCGGTGCAT
>CAYNWK010000058.1:0-25662 GCA_964400875.1 uncultured Anaerolineaceae bacterium
CGAGCAAGTTTGAATACCTTAGCATCCCGTTGTATGAAACAGGTGAAAATTAAGTGCAAAGGGAGAGTTAATTGCCTTGGTTTTGTGAAATATTTAACTGGCGCTAAACTTACAGTTGGGAGAGAACGATATAATGGGGAACTGACTTTTGAGGATGGTACAAGGAGCATATGGAACGAGTTAGACAAACCAATAAAACTTTTGCCCCACACGGTTGGCTCGGACTGTTATTAATCGCCGTTTTCTGGACTTTGAATTGGGGGCTGCAAGGGACGCGCACCCATTGGGGCTTCTTCCCCCTTTGGCTCGGGTACAGCCTGCTGATCGACGCCCTGGTCTACTGGCGCAAAGGCACGTCTTTGCTAACGCGCTCATGGCGAAAATACGTGGGCTTGTTCCTGGTTTCCGCGCCGGTGTGGTGGTTGTTCGAGGCGTTGAACTGGCGTCTGCGGAACTGGGTGTACATTGGTTCGGAGGGCTTCAGCGCGTTTCAGTTCTGGTTTTGGGCGACGCTGAGCTTCACCACCGTGGTGCCGGCCGTGTTCGGCACAGCGGAGCTGGTCGCCAGTTTCGGTTTCCTGCGGAAGCTGGGGCGAGGTCCGGTGATCAAGCCCGACAAGCGGACGACTCTGGTTTTTTTCATCGCCGGCCTGGTCATGCTGGCGCTGATGATGGCCTGGCCGAAGCTTTTCTTTCCGTTCTTGTGGATCTCGGTGTTCTTCATCCTCGAAGCCATCAACGTATGGCTGGGCAACCGCAGCCTGACAGAGTGGACGCGCAAGGGGGACTGGCGGCCGATCCTGGCTCTGTGGATCGGCGTCTTGATCACCGCTTTCTTTTGGGAGATGTGGAATTACCTCTCTTACCCCAAATGGATCTACCAGATCGCCTGGGGAGACTGGCTGCACCTCTTCGAGATGCCCTTGCTGGGATATGGGGGGTATTTGCCCTTCTCACTGGAGCTGTACGCTATCTATCACCTGATCGCCGGCGCTTTCGGTGAACGTAAAAGCAGCTACGTGCAGATCGCTCCAGAGTGAGATTATTTTTCTTTACTGAATTGACCCTTCCGTGGATTAATCCACCCCCCATTCTGAATAAAAGTCATCCAGGTCGCAACCACAGGCTGATTCAAAGGAATCGAGCAGCGCTTGGGGAGAGACAAGGCGGTACATGTTATCCCGATAATATGCATGAAGGGCGTTGAAGAAGGCTTCATCACCGATCAGGTCCTGGAGTTCGACGAAGAATAAAGCGCCTTTCGTGTAAACTACGGGTGAATAGGCCGCAGGTTCGTTGATAAAGGCGGCGACTCCCTGGTCGATGGCCGTGTCTTCGTGGTTTGCCTCGAAATTCTCCACCCGTTCGGCATAAAAATTCAACGTGCCCTGATAGTAGCCTGGCTGGTAGGATTCCTGGTAGACCAAGGAACTGTAGGTCGCCAGAGCTTCATCTTGCCAGGGGTGGGTGAGCACATCGTTGCCCACAACGCCGTACCACCATTGGTGGGCGGCCTCGTGCGACACAACAATCCCGAGCAGGTACGGCTCGTCCGGATCGGGGGAATAGACACCCGAGCCGATCAGGAACAACCCCGGATATTCGACTCCGGAAGCGAGTCGGAGCGGCGCAGTCGCGACGTCCAGCTCCGCATAGGGGTATGGACCAAACTTTTCGTCGTAAATGGTGAGCGAATCTGCGGCGGCTTGAAGGGCCTCCTCCCAGCGCTGTTCTCCCCCAGTCAGCCCCCAGTGGTTGATGTGAACGCCGTTCACTTCCTGGGTCCGAAGGACGAAAGCTGGGCTGGCGGTGATGAAGAAATCGCGCGCCGGCCCACTGGCGAAGGTGGTCGTAGTTTCACCGTTCGCGCTGTTGGAATCGATCGGACTGCCGGTCGCCACGACCTGCCAGTCCTCCGGCGCGGTGACCTCGACCAGATAGAGCGCCGACTGGCTGACCACCGCGTCGCCGATGCCCGAGACCGGCTCGACCTGCCAGCCCCCCTCCAGCCAAGGAGCCAGGAGGGGAAACCAGTTCGCCAGTGTCAAGACCCGATCCTCACTGGTGTAATTGAAGGTCCCGTAAAGCCGCGAACCGCCGTTGAAATCCTGGGGGACCTGCCCGGTGAAATCCAGTTCGATCTCCAACGATTCACCCGTTGGGAGCGGCTTCGCCAAAGGCAGACTCACCGCCGTACGGTCATCCAGATACACCTTCGGCTGGACCGGCGCGCCGCCGGCGAGCGCCCTGGTGATGTCCAGACGACCCCCGTAGATTTTATTGGCGTTAGGGTATGTCCGGAAAACGACTTCGTCGAGTTCTTCTCCGGTAGTGTTGTTGAAGGAAATCTGGGCAGCCCCGCTGTATTCACCGGGATTGCCGGTCAGATCCAGCTTTAAGCGATAGCAGGCGTTAAGTCCCAGCGAAGCCCAGTCCATGTTTTGACCGGCGCGCATCGCATGGGCTTGCAATTCGAGGTCGCACGTCCTAAGCGCCGCTGAGCTGCTCGTAGCCGCGGCAGGAGTCGAAATCGGAGCAGGCGTCGGCTCGGGCGTCAAGACCGCAGCAGTGGGCGTGGGAAGGGGGGGCGCCTCTCCGCTTGGAAACAAAGTTCGGCATGCGATCAACACAGCTGCGGCGAGCGCCAGAAAGCTAATCATCCTCCGTTGCGAATGTGTTTGCAGCGGCATATCCACCTGTCTTCCCGTCGGGGCTTTCTGGTAAATGTTTTTCGGTTCCTGGAGACTCCGGTAGGAGCATCGAGCATGATCTGAATTCAGTTAGTATACGATTAGAAGCCCTCTACAGTTCAACGCTCGAACCTACAGGTGTTATAATCAAACTTTGCGTTAATCGCGAATCTCTGTTCATAAACAAAGCATCGAGAGCAACAAAATCCCAACGGAACCAGAATTCTAATCTTAAAAAGTGGGAATCTGTCCGGTATAAATGAAACAAACGTGCTATAATTCGCCTCCGGCCGTTTCCACGATCATCTAGCCAATAATTTAGAAAATTTGCCTATGTCATCGAACGTCATTCGTGTTGTCGGCGCCCGCGCCCACAACCTGAAAAATATTACCGTCGAGATCCCCCGCGACCAGCTGGTGGTGATCACCGGGCTCTCGGGATCCGGGAAATCCTCGCTGGCTTTCGATACAATCTTTGCCGAAGGACAGCGGCGTTACGTCGAATCCCTTTCGGCGTACGCCCGGCAGTTCCTGGGGCAGATGGACAAACCCGACGTGGATTATATCGAAGGGCTCTCTCCAGCGGTGTCCATCGACCAACGTGGCGCCTCGCATAACCCGCGATCGACCGTCGGCACGGTCACCGAGATCTACGATTACTTCCGCTTGCTGTACGCCCGGGCGGGCATTCCGCATTGCCCGGTCTGCGGCCGGGAGGTCACCCGCCAGTCGGCCCAAGAGATCGTAGAGCTGGTCGAGGCGCTCCCGGAAGGGGCGCGCTTGATCTTCCTGGCGCCGGTGGTGCGCGGCCGCAAAGGGACACACCAGGCGGTGCTGGAAGAGCTGCAGAAGTCCGGCTTCGTGCGCGCTCGCGTGGACGGAGAGATATACGAGCTCGATCAAGAGATCGATATGGACCGCTACAAGATGCACAACATCGAAGCGGTGGTGGACCGCCTGATCATGCGCCGCCCCGAAGCCGATGATGAGATCGAAAGCTTCCGTTCCCGATTGACGGATTCCATCGAGACCGCTTTGCAGTTCGGCGATGGTTTCATGATCATCCAGGATATCAGCAACCCGGATGAGCCAAAAGATATTTATTATTCCGAGCACCTGGCCTGCCCGGAGCATGGCGTCAGCCTACCGGAGATCGAACCACGCACCTTTTCTTTCAACACCCCGCACGGCGCTTGCCCCGATTGTCAGGGCCTGGGCGGCAAGCTGGAGATCGACCCCGATCTGCTCATTCCGGACGGGGAGCTCTCGCTCAACGAAGGCGCCATCGCCATCTCCGATTGGAGCGGCCCGCGCGACGAGGGCGGCTATTACTGGCAAACTTTGGAAGCCGCCGCCGAGACGTACGGCATCGACCTTGATATCGCGGTGGAGACCCTGTCTCAGAAAAAGCTAGATATCATCCTGTACGGCACCAACGGCAGAGAAGTCACCGTTCATTATCGCAACCGCAATGGGCGCACGGCGACCTTTAAAACCGCCTTCGAAGGGGTGATCACCAATTTGCAGCGCCGCTATAACGAAACGAATTCCGAATACATGCGCGATAAGATCTCGGAGTTTATGAGCGAGCGCACCTGCCCGACCTGCGGTGGCGCCCGTTTGCGCCCGGAGGCCTTAGCCGTCACCATCGCCGATGTCAATATCGTTGAGCTGACCCGTTGGCCCGTCGTTCGGACATTGGAGTGGGTGCGCAGTCTTCACGAAGACGAGACGCTCCTGAACGAACGCCAGAAGATCATCGCCAGCCGCATCTTGAAGGAGCTGCTCGACCGCCTGGGATTCCTGGTCAACGTCGGCCTGGATTACCTGACCCTGGAGCGCAAGGCCGCCACATTATCTGGGGGCGAAGCCCAGCGCATCCGCCTGGCGACGCAGATCGGCTCGCGCCTGATGGGCGTCCTCTACGTGCTGGATGAGCCTTCTATTGGTCTGCACTCGCGGGACAACGCCCGCCTGCTGGACACGCTCAAAGGCTTGCGTGACTTGGGCAACACCGTACTGATCGTGGAACACGACGAAGAAACCATCCGCAGCGCAGATTGGATCGTCGATCTCGGGCCGGGAGCAGGCGATCGCGGCGGCGAGGTGATCGTCAACGGCCTGCTCGAGGATGTCCTGGAGAACCCCAAATCGCTGACCGGCGCATACCTGACCGGCGCAAAGCGCATCCCCATTCCAGATGCGCGTCGCCCGGGCACAGGTGAAGCTCTGATCGTGCGCGGCGCGCGCGAAAACAACCTCAAGAACATCGATGTACGCATCCCGCTGGGCAAGCTGGTCTGCATCACCGGCGTTTCCGGTTCGGGCAAATCCAGCCTGATGGTTGAAGTGCTCTACAAGGCCCTGGCCCGCGATCTGCATCGGGCGCGCATCATACCTGGCGATCACGATAGCATCGAAGGCTTGGAGCATATCGACAAGATCATCAACATCGATCAATCTCCCATTGGGCGCACACCGCGCTCGAATCCGGGCACCTATACCAAGCTGTTTGACTATATCCGGGGCTTGTTCGCCGACCTGCCTGAGAGCAAGATCCGCGGTTATAAACCCGGGCGCTTTTCTTTCAATGTGCGCGGCGGGCGCTGCGAGGCTTGCCAGGGTCAGGGTCAGCTGCGCATCGAGATGCAGTTTCTGCCCGACGTTTACGTCCCCTGCGACGTGTGCCATGGATCGCGCTACAACCGGGAGACGCTGCAGGTGCGCTTCAAGGATTTCACCATCGCCGACGTTCTGGATATGACCGTGGACAAAGCAGCCGAGGTGTTCGCAGCTTTCCCGCCGATGATCAACAAGCTGGAGACCTTGCAAGATGTGGGCATGGGCTATATCAAAATCGGACAGCCGGCGCCGACCCTCTCCGGCGGCGAGGCGCAGCGCGTCAAGCTGGCACGCGAGCTATCCAAGCGCTCTACCGGCAGCACACTCTACGTGCTGGACGAGCCTTCGGTTGGCTTGCACGCCGCCGACGTGCACAAGCTGATTGAAGTGCTCCACCGGCTGGTGGACGCCGGGAATACGGTCGTGATCATCGAGCACAATTTAGACATCATCAAAGTAGCCGACCACATCATCGACCTGGGGCCGGAAGGCGGCGAGCGGGGCGGGGAGATCATCGCCGAGGGCACCCCAGAGATGGTCTGCGACGTGGAGCGCTCTTACACAGGTCAGTTCTTGACGCCCTATGTGTGCGTGGGGGAGCGCAGAGAAGTGATGCCGGCAGCCTGAGTATTTCGCTCTCAGTAATTTCAAGGAATTCAACAGCAGGGGCGGGCGCATTTTCGGGCCCGCCCCTGCTGGGCGTTAACCTTCTGTTTTAGGGGTAAACATTTCTCGAGGAGGGAAAAATGCCTCTTGACAAGTTGCGAAAATTGGATAGAATTATTTCGATGGTTATCGAATTGATTTTAGGAAGGTGATCGATGAAACACGACTCTACAGAAGAGCTGCTCACCTTCTTCAAAGCCCTGGGCGACGCCAACCGCTTGCGCATCGTCGGTTTGCTGGCCCAGAGTGAGTACACGGTTGAGGAGCTGGCCGAGATTTTGGAGGTTCGCCCTTCGACGGTTTCGCACCACCTCACACGCCTGGCGGAAGCCGGCCTGGTGAGCGCTCGGGCGGAGAGCTACTACAACATCTACCGCCTGGAGACGGAGACGCTGGAATCGATGGCCAAACAGCTGCTTTCAGAGGAGAGTCTTCCTCAAATTGCCGCCGATGTGGACCTGGGCGCGTACGATCGCAAAGTGGTGGCCGACTACCTGAATTCGGAAGGCCGCTTGAAGACCATCCCTTCCCAGCGCAAGAAGCTGGAGGCCATCTTGAGATACCTCGTGCGGGAGTTCGACCCGGACGTGCGCTACAACCAAAAGCAGGTCGACAAGATCCTGGCGCGGTACCATGCCGATACGGCTTCACTGCGCCGTGAGCTGGTGGGTTTCCAGCTGTTAGCCCGCGACCCTGCTGGGAGCGCATACTGGCGGGTCACCGAGGTCGAAAAAGACGAATAACGGGAATTCCGTTGTCAGGTTTTCCTTCAATTTTGGAATGCCTGAGGCGGATTATCAAAAAAAGTAGGGTAAAGACATGGATGAAAAACAGATGTTAAACGAAGCTATGGCATTTTTTGAAGCCCTGGCCAACGAAGAGCGCTTGAAGATCGCCGGTCTGCTGGCGAACCGCGCTCACACGGCTGAAAAACTGGCGCCGGCTTTAAACCAGTCTCCGGCGGACGTCTACCGTCACCTGGAGCTACTGGAGCGAATTTCCCTGGTTCGGCGGGACGGCCAGGAGTATTGCCTGGATGTGAAATCTCTGGAGGACCTCTCCCGGCGCGTCCACGCCGGTCGTCGGCCGCAAGCCGATTTGAGCGGTTTCGAAGGCTCGGATTTCGACCTTAAGGTGTTTAAGACCTATCTGGATGAGAACGGGCGCTTCAAAGCGCTGCCAAACCAGCAAAAAAAGTTTTTGGTGCTCCTGAAATACCTGGGCGATAAGTTCGAAGTCGGCGTGCGGTATTCGGAAAAGCAGGTCAATGAAATCCTGGCCCAGTTCTATCAGGATACCGCCTCCCTGCGGCGAGGTCTGGTCGATGCCGGATTGCTGGCGCGCGAGAATGGCGGCGGCGAATACTGGCGGGTCGAATAAAGACAACTGCCCGGCACTTTCTTGGATGCACCCGCAGGTTGCTTCCCAGTGGCGGGCAGTTCAATTAATGCGCGGTTTAATCGCGAAAGTCTCGTCCCCTGTGAAGATCCCGCCCAGGGGGGCTGCGCCCAGGCTCAGTACCCGGCTGTCGGCGAAATACGCGAAATCGAAATGGATCGGTTCGCCAGCTCGCTTCCCAGGTATGGGCATCAGTCGGGCGGTGAGCGGCTTGTCCAGCCTTTGAGCCAGCGCAGACAGGTCGAGCAGGACTGCCGCGATCTGCTCCTCCGTCGTATCGCCAGGGAGGGGGATCGTATCTAAACCGGTGCCGCACACCGCAGAATAGAGCAGGATCTCGTTGACGGTCAAGCTCTCGCCAGCGCGCGCGGCTAGCACCGGATCTTCCAGGACGGGCAAAAACAAACCGGAGAAGCCCACTCGCCGGAATTTAGCCCGGTCGATCGCCTCGGTCAGGAAGGCGGCCCCAGCAAGGCTGCCGTGCATGCCCACAGCGGGAACGCCCAGACGTTCCATGGCCGCGCCGATCGAGATCGCTTCCTCCGGGAAAGGGGCGAAAGAGAAGTCAATGCCGGAAAATGCCAAACCGAACTCTCCGGCAATCCTGTCGCCGATCTCCGTCAACCTGCTTGCGTGGTTTTCAATCGATCCCACCAGCCTGGTACGGGCCGCGGCCAGGCTACCTGCGCCGCTGACAGCAACCACAGCCAGGTCTGCCGCCTCGGTCGCCAGGGCGAAGGACAGCTGGTCGCCGTGTTTCACCTGCGGGCTGTGATAAGCCGCCGGGAAGAAGGGTGCACCGGGCGGCACGTTGGCCAACGCGGCGAAGCGCAGGTTGGTGAAGCCGTCTTGCGTGATGTTGGCTGCCTGAGCAATCACATGGGCACAGGCCCGGACTGCCGCGAGGCTCAAACCGTTCTCCGCCGTGGCGAGTATTCCACCTGCAAACACGTTTTCAGTAGCTTCCAGAACGTCAGGGATAACGGCGTAGCTTTCCGGAGAGTCCGGAATAGCCGGGCCGATGGAAACGTAATCGAATCCGTGGGGTTTGGCGGCGTCCTCCAGGGAGTGGGCGAACTCTGCGGCTGTAGAAAGTTCGGGGAGGTATGTGGGAAAGGGGGGCGTCGCCAGCCGGCTGGTCTGGACTGCATAACCCTCGTCTTCGAAGGCTTTCCGGGCTGCACCGTTCAGCCGGCCGGCCCACTCCAAAGCCGCCTCATCCAACGGCCAGCCCGGATGGGTGAAAACGGTGATAGAACGGATCTTCATCAGGTACTCCTGATCACAACAATTATTTGGAAGGTTCCGATCTCCTCTGCCGCACCACTTCGAACAGCAGGATCGCGGCCGAGGCGGCGACGTTAAGCGACTCGGTCCCGCCGGGCATGGGGATATGCACCCGCGCGTCGGCAATGTCCCGGGCGGTTGGGCCTGCTCCGGCCGCCTCGCTGCCGACGATCAATGCCAATGGCGTCCGAAAATTTGCCTCGGTATAGTTCTCCCCCTGGGAGACGGATGCAAGGAAAACCTTCACCCCGGCTTCTTCCAGGCGAGAGCGGATCGCATCCCAACTCAGTTCAAGCGCCTGTACGTGGAAGTGGGCGCCCATGGCTGCTCGCAGAACCTTGGGGGAATACAGGTCGACGGTGCGCGGCGGGATGAGCACCGCCGAGACCCCGGCAGCCGCGCAGGTTCGCAGCATGGCGCCAAGGTTGCCAGGATCGCGCACCTCGTCCGGGATGAAGATCAGATCAAGCGACTGCGGCAAAGCAGGTACCCGCTTCAGCAGAACCGCCAACAGACCTTGAGGACTGCGCGTATCGCTGGCGGAACTCATGACCTCCGGACTGACCAGTGCAACCTCTACACCGCTTTCCGCGTACGCTGCCACCAGGCGCTGACCGCGCTCGTTTAAGTCGCCAGTATACAACAGCAGCTGCGCCGCCCAACGCGCCTGGTGAGCTTCTTCCACCAGCCGCACACCTTCGATAACAAAAGCCGCCTCGCTCTGGCGCGTGCGTGCGCGGCCGTTGAGGGCGCGCACCCATTTGATCTTCGGGTTGCTGGTGGAAGTGATCATGTCTACAAATTTTCCAGAGAGTCAGGCAGCTCCGGCGCCTCCACTGAGGCTGTGCGCCTCCCAGACTTCAGTAAAAGCGTCCAGAGTTGGTCGATCATAGAGGATCAGGCGCACAAGTTCGAGGGGAGTCTCCGGGTTATTTGAAAAATAATCCTCGATCGCCTCGAAGATCACCCCGGCGGCGCGCGCTTTTGGGAAGCTGAAGATGCCGGTTGAGATGGCTGGCAGGGCCAGGGAGTCCAGCTCCAGCTCAATGGCTCTTTCCATCGATCCCCGCACCGCAGCGGCCAGCTTGGCATCCTCGTCGCCGTCTCCCCAAACAGGACCCACCGCGTGGATCACGTACCGGCAAGGCAGGTTTCCTGCGCGGGTGTAAGCCGGTTGGCTGTGACTCACAGGGCCGTGCTCACGCACCCAGGCATTGCTCTCATCCCTGATTACTCGGCCGCCTTTGCGGGCGATCACGGCTGCAACGCCTCCACCGTGCTGCAATTGGGCGTTCGCTGCGTTGACGATAGCGCCAACCGCCTCCGTGGTTATATCGCCCCGAACGAGCTGCAGGCGCTTCCCGGCCGGGTAGGTATGCTCCTGGATCACTTCGTTCATCGATAATCACCTCCTGCCTGATTTTAGCACGCGGCCGTTGTTCCGGTTAACGCGTCAAGGGCGGGCGGTCAAGAGATGATCTCGACTCACCCGCCCTGGATGGGGGGATGAATTTTGGCTGCTAGCTTTTTAGTCTGAACGCGCTTTTTCGACCACTGCGCTGAAGGCTTGCGGATCGCGTACAGCCATGTCGGCGAGCATCTTGCGGTTCAGCAGGATGCCGGACTTTTTCATCCCATGGATGAAGCGGCTGTAGGTTATCCCGTTCTGGCGCGCGGCGGCGTTGATGCGGGTGATCCACAGGCGGCGCAGATCGCGCTTGCGGTTGCGGCGATCGCGATAAGCGTACCACAGGCTTTTCAACATAGCCTCATTGGCGCGCCGGAAGAGCCGGTGCTTGGTGCCAAATTGGCCTTTGGTCATCTTGAGAATTTTTTTATGCCGCTGGCGGCGATTGGTTCCAGTTTTAACTCGAGCCATGCTTACTCTCCTGCGATCCGCTGGACGCCGGCTCGGAGGACCGCTCTGGTCCCGCCGTCACCTGTTGCACGCGCCCACAAATCGCTCAAATAATAATATCGGAAGGATTTAGCTGGCCTTGTCCAGGTAGGGAGCCAGTCGTTTGATCCGTTTCTTAATCCCCCGGCCTTTGACCGGGATCATTTCGTCTAACTGGCGCTTGGTCCGGTCCGACGTGCGTCTGCGAAAGTGGCTTTTGCCGCCCTTGGTGCGCATCAACTTCCCGGAACCCGTCAGGCGAAAACGCTTCGTGGTTGCCTTATGAGATTTCATCTTGTACTTGCCTTTTTTCGGCTTGCGAGGCATAAACTTTGCTCCTCTCACACAAAATTCCGCGGAACGATCTTCCATCCGCGGAGAACGTATTTTTGGCGCTTACGCAGCTGGTGGGAGACTGGGTGTATTTTGGTGGGCGAACCCGGTCAAAATGCACACAATTTACCCTGATCTGCGGATAACTCTAGCGTGCTGATTATTTTTTCGGGCCGAGCACCATCAGCATGCTGCGACCTTCCATCGATGGCGCTTGCTCGACGACGCCGACATCGGATAGATCTTCGGCGATCTCCTTTAAATCGTTGAGCGCAATCTCCGGGTAGGTAATCTCACGGCCGCGAAAGCGAATGCGTACTTTCACTTTCATGCCGTCTTTCAACCATCGGCGTGCGTCGCGTACCTTGAAGTTTCGGTGATGTTCGTTCGTCTTCGGTCTAAGGCGGATTTCCTTAACTTCGACTTTGGTCTGCGCCTTGCGAGCCTCCCGTTCCCTTTTGGTTTTCTCGTAGAGGAATTTACCATAATCCATCACACGACAAACCGGGGGTTCGGCGTTGGGAGCGACTTCGACAAGATCGAGTCCGGATTCGCGAGCAGTTCGTTGGGCATCCTGGACGGAGACAACGCCTACGTTTTCACCGTCCGCATCGATCAGCCGGACTTCGGGCGATCGGATAGCCTCATTTACCCGATAATCAGATGTGCTAATTGGCTTCTCCTCGAAATGACTTAAAACTTAAACCAGGGTTCATTCCTGCCTGAACCTAGTAGGGATGCATGATACCATATTTGGAGCACGTAAGTCAACCAGATACGAGAAAATGATGGATTCGACTCAACCGACGCCGAGTAATTTGCCTGAGGGTTACCACGAAGACAAATATTGGAAATTATCCGAGGATCTGCGGCGGGTTATCCTGATGAATCTGGCCGCCCTGGTATTGCTTGTTGGAAGCAATTTATTGTTCCTCCGCTGGAGGCGCCTCTGGTATCCCGGGCCTTTCACCTTCAATCTGCTCTTGACGGATCTCTTGATGCTGCTGGGGGCAATTCTATTGACGTATGTACTGCATGAGCTGACGCACGGCGCAAGAATGCAATTATTTGGTGCGCAAGCGCAATATGGCATCCTTTGGAAAGGATTGATGTTTTACGCGACGGCGCCAGGACATGCATTTAAACGCAACCAGTATTTGAGCATTTTGCTGGCACCCTTGATTGTAGGGAGTGGCCTGGCTCTGATTCTGCTCGCCTTACCCTTCAGCAATAAGCTGGCCTTCGGGATCGCCGTTTGCGCTGCGATTAATTTCTCTGGAGCAGTTGGAGATGCGTGGATATCCTTGCTGGTGTGGCGCTATCCCCCCAACTCGTACATTGTAGACGAGCAGGATGGCATGCGAATTTTCACGCCGATGTAATCGACACTTTCAGCAAGAAGTAGGCGGTTCAGAGGTGGTACTTCCACCCCTGAACCGCATTTCACTTAAGCGCGCGTTTCTATTTCGCGCTGGATCCGTTCCAGGAAGCTGTCCAAATGCAGCGCGCCGTGATTTTCTTCCGAACGCAGGAGCTCAGTTACAGTGGCATTCTACGCTTATCGATCCCCAACAACGAGCATGTAAGGGATCTTTTGATTTTGGGCGTCTCGGATCTTTGCGTTCATCCGGTCGCTGCGCTCATCCACCTGGACGCGCAGGCCAACTGCGGACAGTTTTTCGCCAACTTGCCTGGCATAGTCTACATGGCGGTCGGCGATCGGGATCAGGATGGCTTGAACCGGCGATAACCATACCGGGAAGGCACCGCCGTAGTGCTCGATCAGAACGCCCATGAAGCGTTCCATAGAGCCCAACAAAGCGCGGTGGATCATGTACGGGCGGTGCTCCTGCCCGTCATCTCCGATGTACGTCATATCGAAACGCTCGGGCAGGTTGAAGTCGAACTGGATCGTGCTGAGCTGCCACTCCCGGTCCAACGCATCGCGGACCTTGATATCGATCTTCGGGCCGTAGAACGTCGCTTCACCCTCGTCGATCTGGTAGGGCACTTCGGCGCGTTCCAGCGCTCGGCGCAGCGCTTCGGTAGGCGCTTCCCATTGTTCGGGTAAGCCGGCCGACTTTTCTGGGTTGCGTGTAGACAAATAGGCCTGGAAATCTTCGAACCCGAATGCTCGCAAAATATTCAGGCTGAAGGCCAGCACGCGGTCGATCTCCTCCGGCATTTGGTCAGGGCGGCAGAAGAGGTGCGCATCATCCTGGGTGAACCCGCGCACCCGCAAGAGTCCATGGAGCACGCCGCTGCGTTCGTAGCGGTAAACGGTGCCCCATTCGGCAAAACGCAGCGGCAGGTCGCGGTACGAGCGCAGCTGGCTCTTGTAAATCTGGATGTGGAAGGGGCAATTCATCGGTTTAAGGTAGAACTCCTGTCCCTCAATATCCAGAGGGGAGTACATGTTTTCCTTATACCAGTCCAGGTGCCCGGAGATCTCCCATAGGTCGGCTTTGCCGATATGAGGAGAATAGACGAACTCATACCCGCCGCGTTCGTGCTCTTCCCGGCAGAAATCTTCGGCGATCTTGCGCACCATACCACCTTTGGGATGCCAAAGGATCAGCCCCGCGCCGATCTCATCGCTGATGCTGAACAGGTCCAGTTCCTTGCCCAGCCGGCGGTGATCGCGTTTACGAGCCTCCTCCAGCTTCCATAAATACTGCTCGAGTTCGTCGGCGGATTTCCAGGCTGTGCCGTATATGCGCTGCAGCATGGCCCGATCTTCGTCGCCGCGCCAGTATGCACCGGCGACGTTCATCAATTTGATCGCCGATGGATTGATTTGTTTGGTGTTTTCAACATGCGGCCCGCGGCAGAGGTCGACGAAGTTGTCGTGCTCGTAGATCGAGATCTCCGGCTTTTCCTTGAGTGGTTGACCGTGTTCATCCATTTCGCCTTTTTCCAAATCTTCGATCAACTCCAGCTTATAAGGTTGGTCGGAGAAGATCTGCTTGGCTTTCTCGGCGGATATGACCTCTTTGTGAAACTCGTGGTGACCGGCGATGATCTGGCGCATCCGCTTTTCGATCAATTCGAGGTCCTCCGGGGTGAGCGGCCGCGGCAGATCGAAGTCGTAATAAAAACCATCCTCGATGGGAGGGCCGATGGCGTATTTCGCTTCCGGGAACATCTCCAGCACCGCCTCCGCCATCACGTGAGCCGCCGAGTGGCGGACGCGATACAGTTGGCTATCTTCGTAACGTTCTTTTTCTTTCTCAGCCATCTCAACCTCCTTGCGGCTGATCGACGCATAACTGCGCCAGACTAGTCTGGTTAACCAAAAACTCTCGCCCACACTGGGGCGAGAGCGAGACTCACGCGGTTCCACCCAGATTTGGATCGAATTATTTACAAATTATCGATCCATCTCTTTCGACCGGTAACGGGGTCAACCGTTTCCCTTACTGGACCTGGCAGGCAAGTTTTTAGGGGTCAGGCTCGCGAGTGGTTTTCGCCGGGTGTCGCCGCAAGAGACTCTCAGCCGGTGATCTCTTCTTTCTGTCGGCTCCGGAGCCGGTTACTCGTCTCGGTCTACGCTATTTCGGACTTATATAGTTCGAATTATACCCGCGGTCTGGTGATTTGGCAAGCACGATCGCAAATATGCTAGGCCTATCGCGTTATGGCTTACAGCCTCCACCCAAAGTGAGAAATGGGGGTTGAAGTGGAGCATTGCTCCACTTCAACCCCCTGATCACCATTTATGGGGATTGCGACTGTCCAAATGGGTAAGTGCAATCGCCCTGAGAGCGCGCAACCTAAAGGTTATCTTTGCGTAAATAATGTTAGAAGTACCGCAGTTCAAGGATGGGTTGGGGAGCTTGCGCGAGCGCAGCCCGCCCTCGCTCCCCAACACTCTCACAAATTGCGTAAGTATTAACTAGCGTTGAACAAGGAGGATAAAAACATGGGATTGATCAAGTTGATCCTGGGAATCGTTGGCGGAATAATCGGGCTGGTGGTCGGCATCATCGGCGCCGTCTTCGGGCTGGTTGTTGGGCTTTTAGGGACCTTTGTGGGTCTGGCGGTCACGGCCGTCGTGCTGCTCGTCGTTGCCGCGCCCGTCGTGCTGCTCCTGATGCTGATCTTCTAGCCACCTCCTTCGATAATGACCGGGCGTGCGCCCTGGCTCCTACAGCCAGGGCGCCGTGCTTAAATGCGCTAATCCGGCACTTGGGGTCCCGAATCTACCTCGGATGGGGGATGCATATTAAACGGCTGATCCGGTATGATGACTATGATGGCAAAGATAGGGGGGTATTGGGGCGGTTGAAGCCTGCCCTAACACCTTCGTTTTCTCAATGAACTGCGCAAATTAAAGTATCGTTCCGTAACCTAATAAAAGTTGCCAAGTTAAGGGTGAAGAGTCTAAATCTATTGAAAAAGCCAGTCAAATCGAGTAAAATGGTCTAAATTAATTAGGACTTACGCACTTGAGGAAAGAAAGGGGGTGTTTGGGCGGGCTCTGCCCGCCCAAACACCCCCACTTTCCCCAGGAATTGCGTAATTCTTATTAATATCATCTGTTGGGGGTACGCCCTCGGCTTGGGCGCTCGAACCAGGATCAGCCGATCAAGCGCGAAACTCGGGTTCCCACATATCATGACATCCGGCGGGGATAAAATTCAAGAAGTCCGAGTGACGAAGGCAGGAGCCTCCGTGCGTTGCAAGTTCGCAATAACAGGAAGTACTATCAGCCCACAGAATAGTTGCCAATGAGGAGAATGTGAAATGAGTCGAATCTTCTTTGTCTTGTTGAGCAGTTTTACCGTACTGGTTATGGGTTTGGCGTCCTTTTTCCAACCCAACAGCCCTACGCAAACTGCGGTGATCGATTTCGAAGGCCTGGCTGAAGGCACTATCGTCAGCTCGGTGACCTATGGCGCCGGCATCAGTGGGGATGACCTGGGGGGGTACGTCGGCGTATTTGCTGAGAACCCGAATTTCCCCGGACAAAACGCGGCGATGATCTTTGACTCCACCTGCCCGCCCGAAAATACACCGGCAGGCTGCAGCGGAGGAGACTCCGACTTGTATTTTCCTCCGTTAGGCAATATCTTGATCATCAGTGAGGATCTCGACAGCAGCGATCCGGACGACGCCGACGACCCCATCGCCTATTATGATTTCGATTTCTCAACCTGGGGCACGGGCGTCGTCACCCTTGACTCGATCGTTGTTGGGGATGTGGAGGATGTGGAAGATCCAGGAGCTGAAAATATCTTTATGTACTCCGGGGGATTAAATGGGGTGTTGTTAGGAACCTACGATATCACCAGCACTGGCAACAACCAGTATCAAACCTTCAATATCAACCAGTCCGGCGTTGACTATATACGCATCGATTTGAACGGCTCGGGCGCGATCGACAACATCGAGATCACCGCCGAGGAAGCACCGACCCCCACGCCTACGGCGACCGCGACCGCCACACCGACCCCAACGGTGACGCCCACGCCGACGGTGACACCGACCCAACCGACTGCTATCGACCTGCTGGACTTTTATGTGCACAGCTTTACCCAAGACAAAGTGACACTGGTTTGGGAGACCGCCGCGGAGATCAATAACGTCGGTTTCAACCTCTACCGTTCAGCCGACGAAAACCTGGCCAACGCGCAGCTCGTCCATTTTGAGCCCGCTGCTGGCGGTTTCGGGGGGCACCAGTATGTCTACAACGATTCCGTCCCGAATGCCGGCGCATGGTGGTACTGGCTGGCGGACGTTGACACCAATGATGGCGAGACGTACCACGGACCGGTGAGCACCCTTGGCCTGGCGACAATGGATAACTTCCTCTTCGTACCCATCCTGGCAACCGAGTAATTAATGCCTCGCGGTTTTCGTCTATTCCTCGCCATGACTCTGGCTGCTGCGCTAGGCTCGAACATTACCCAAGCTGCGGTTGGCCGCGAGCCGCAGGACGTTCCACAACCTGTGGTTCGCGCTGTTGACGGCGGCCTGATCCTGCAGTGGCGAGTACCCCCAGCCTCCGTACAGGTCGATGCGAGCGGCGAAATCGAGGTGTCCCTGCCGGGTTACAACCTTTTGAACCAGCCGGGCATCGCCCAGGTGCCTATTGCCAGCGCCCTGGTCGCGCTGCCCCCTGGAGCAAGGCCAAAATTGGAGATCCAGTCTTCCTCCAGCGAAATCGTCAGCCTGACTGCGCCCGTGCGATTAGCGCCATACCCACAGGGGGTGCGGCGCGATTCGCAGGGAGCGATCATGGGAGGCAGCTTCGTTGCTGCCGCCGGGGAAATTGCATTTCCATTTGATACGGTCGAATTGGAGCAATCCGGCGTGCTGCGCGGCGTCCAGCTCGCCCGGGTGAACTTCTATCCTGCCAGGCCGGAGGGTGGTGGTTTACGCCTCACCACGCAAATCCAGGTCGCCGTACGGTTCAATGCACCGATGGCTTCGACTTTGAACCAGCTTGAATCCGCACGCGATCCTTTGCTGGACGAGCTCAAGTCGTTCGTGATCAACCCGGAGGACGTGCCAGCCTCGACCCGTTTACCCGGATCAGCAGTGAATCTTAATCCGATTGAGAACCTGGACGTCCAAAAAACTGCAGCCGTCGAAGTCGAACAAGCGGGCATCGTCTCAGTCAGTTATGCGGATTTGACCGGCATCGGTTTTTCACTGAGTGGGGTCAACCCGGCAAATTTGCAGTTAACTCGGAATGGTTCGTCGATCGCGTACCAATGGGAGGGGGATGGCGACGCCGTTTTTGAGGCTGACGAGCGCCTGCTCTTTTACGC
Organism: uncultured Anaerolineaceae bacterium; assembly: GCA_964400875.1. Classification (GTDB taxonomy): domain Bacteria; phylum Chloroflexota; class Anaerolineae; order Anaerolineales; family UBA4823; genus CAYNWK01. The sequence continues at coordinate 17,670 of CAYNWK010000058.1, forward strand.
CGAACCACGCTTCAGCCGCTACACCCAAGCGGACGTTTATTTCCTCACTGCGGGTAGCTCCCCAGGGCTGAAGATGAGCTCGCGCTCCGCTTCGCCTACCGGTTTACCGTCTGGCGCACCTCTCGTCGAAGCAACGGTTGAAACCAACGATATCTATACGCCCAATTGCTACTGCGGGTCGCTCCCGGCTGGCCGCGATGGAGATCGCTGGGTCTGGGATCGCTTGCAAAAACCCGACCGAACCAGCGTGGACTATCCCTTTGATTTACCGGAGGTGGACGCTTCACAAACGGCCAACTTGAATCTTTGGTTGATCGGCTACACCGACATTACCAGCGCCAACCCTGACCACAAAGTGGACGTGATCCTGAACGGCGACACGGCCAATAAGTTGGGGACGATCGTCTGGGATGGAAAACAAGCTATCGCAGAAAGCTTTTCGATTCCGGCGAACAAGCTGCTCACCGGCGAAAACACGTTGACCTTGACCCTCCCAGGGATCACCGGCGTGAACGTCGAGTCCATGTGGCTTGATGCTTTCCAGATCCAATACACCCGCAGCAGCGCCTTAGTCGGAAATACCATCGCTTTCAGCGGCGAATCAAGCCAGCACGCCTATACGTTAGGTCTGTCCGGCAATACCGGTTTACATGCCTACGAGATCACCAACCCGGGTGAACCAATCATCCTGAACAATCTGACCGTTTCCGGTACGGTCAAGCTGGGCGACCCCGCTGGAGGCGGTGTGCGGCGTTACTGGGTCACTAATCAAGCCGGGATCGCCTCGCCCTCCCGGTTGAGATTGCTGTCCGGGCCGCCGCCTTCCGATGGAGCGGATTATGTGATCGTCGCGCCGGGCAAATTCGTCTCTGCCTTAGCCCCGCTGGCTGCCTTGCGGGAAAGCCAGGGCTACCAGGTGGCGATCGCATCGCTTCAAGCGATCTATGACCACTTTGGTGAGGGCCGGGCGGAGCCTGCCGCCATCCGGGACTATCTCAGCCAGGCCTACCAGACCTGGAACCCCACACCGCTCTACGTTCTGCTGGTTGGGGATGGCACATCCGACCCCAAGCGCTACCAGAGCGTCTCCGCTGAAACGGTCCTGCCGCCGTTCCTGGCCAATGTCGATCCATGGGCCGGAGAGACCGCGGCGGACAATCGCTACGTCACCGTGGATGGGGGTGATAATCTGCCGGATATGCTCATCGGCCGGCTGCCGGTGAACACTTTGAGCGAATTGCAGACGGTCGTTGGCAAGATCGTCACCTACGAGACGAGCCCGCCGGACGGCGCGTGGTTCCAGACTTTGGCTTTTGTCGCCGATGACAGTGACGACGGCGGTAATTTTCCCGCCCAGACGGAGACGGTGATCGATACCTATATCGCGCCGCCATTCAAAGCGGAACGGCTTCTCTACGAGCCGCCGGCGATCAGCGCAGGCGAAATTCGCGACCAGTTGTTTGCGGCCTGGGGATCTGGTCTGGGACTGGTCATGTACACCGGCCATTCCTCCGTCCACCAGTGGGCCGTGGAAAAATTCTTGCATTACGACGACGTCGCCCAGTTGAACAACGGCGGACGGCTGCCGGTAGTGGTGGAGATGACCTGTTTTACCGGGTCTTTCCAGTTTCCCAGCATTTCTTCGCTGGATGAAGCCTTGGTCCGGCGCCCCGGTGGGGGGGCGGTGGCTGCCTGGGGGTCCACCGGTTTAGGCATTGCCACGGGGCATGAAGCCCTGGCGGAAGGATTTATGGGGACGATATTTCAGACCAATACGAAAGATTTAGGCAGCGCCGCGTTAGCCGGCAAGCTTAAGGTGCTTCAAAATGCGCCGGTATTTGATGACCTGTTAGATACGTTCACCCTCTTGGGAGATCCGGCGACACAAGTCAATATACCCACATGGTCGGACACGCTCTTCGTGCCGCTTATCCAAAATTAAGATGTGAGGAGGATTTATGAAATCTACACAGCGTTTCTTATTGGGAGCCATCTTGTTGCTCGGAATATTCGTACTTGTGACGATGTATCCGTCCAATGCCAAGGCCGATCCAGTGGGTATCACGATAACTCCCACGGATACGCCGACGATCACGGACACACCGCCCACCGAACCTCCGCCGCCGCCGGTTATCACCATATCCCCGACGCCAACTGTGACGGAGACGCAGCCGACTCTCCCGCCGCCTCCGCAAGAGACGACCCCACCGCCGCCACCCAAACCGAAGCCGTCCAAGACACCGGAGCCTCTGCTGCCTGAGACAGGCCAGAATCCGATCGATCCTTTCCAGGGGTCCGGGTTGATTGGGCTCGGTGTGATCGCTCTACTCGGTCTATCTGGCGGCCTGGTCTTAGGAATTTCACTTACCGCCAGAAAGAAGGAAGTCTCGAAAGATTCGTAGCCGGGAAGGTGCGCCGACCGGTTGAAACGGAGTTTGCTTAACTCCATCCGGCAGTCCATGTGCGATCCTTCCTGAACAATGTCTCACTGGCGTTGGATAATTCTGCCAACGCCAGTGAGCCGGTTCACCCGGGAATTGCGCAACTATTAACCGTAGGACTTACTCACTTGAGGGAACTAAGGGGGTTTTGGGTGGGCAAAGCCTGCCCAAATACCCCTACATTCTCTGAGAACTGCGTAACTCCTAAACCATTTGGTTATTTCCCCACGAAGGGAGGGAGAGATGAGCTGGAAAACTGTCCTGGCATTTGGTTTGCCTCTGGTGGGTTTAATGATCCTGCTTTCAATCGATCGGACCGCTGCCCAGACCGGCGCGGTGATCGATTTTGAAGGTTTGCCGGCTGGCGCGATTGTTGACACGGTTTCCTCCGGTAACGGGATCAGTGGGGAATTCGTTGAAGGTTATGTGACCGTTTTCGGCCGGCGCGCCGACCTCGGCCTTGAAATCAACGCCGGCATGATCTTCGACGCAACCTGTCCTCCTGGATTTGTCCCGGCAGACTGCACCGGTGGAGACGGCGATCTGTTCAAGCCGGATTTGGGAAAAGTGCTGATCATCAGCGAGGATCTGGACTCCAGCGATCCGGACGACGCCGATTTGCCGGGTTCGTTCTTCCGGTTTGATTATTCGAATTGGGGTACAGGCAAGGTCACGGTCGAAAGTTTGCACGTGATGGATGTTGAAGAGGATCAAAATGAGGGTGATGCACATATCGAGCTGTATTCGGGAGGCCTAGAAGGAACGCTTTTGGCCGTCGTGGATATCCCGGATACGGGCAACAACGGCCTCGCCCTAATTCCCATTGGCATTTCGGGCGTGGATTTCATGCGCGTAACGACCAACGGCTCCGGCGCCATCGATAACATCAACATCATTCCCGACCAGCTACCCACAGAAACGCCCACGCCTACATCAACGTTAACCCCAACCCCGACTTCGTCACCCACACCAACCATCACCCCAACACAGCCGACGGCTGTAGAGCTGGTCGATTTTTGGGTCAACTCGGTTTTTGGACAGAAGGTTACCTTGTCTTGGATGACCGCTGCGGAGATCGATAACCAAGGCTTCAGAATTTTTAGGGCTGACGTTGCTGACATTAACAAGGCTGAGTTGATCGGCTTTGTTTCAGCCAAAGGTAATCCCGGTGGAAGCCAATATTCGTATGAGGACCTGGCACCACAGGGAGGCTACTGGTGGTACTGGATCGCCGATGTGGACAGCTCCGGCGGCGAAACTTTCCACGGACCCCTCCTGGTGGAGACAGTGATCTTTGATGAAACCATTTATCTACCTATGTTGGTGTTGCCTTAGTGCGTAAATTGAGCCGCATCGTTCTAAGCCTCCTGGCGCTGTCCGCCTTGCTGCTGGGGGCCTATCTGCTCGCCGACCAGCTGGCCCTGTCCTACTTCAACCAGCATTTGGCCTGGCGGTTGTTTGTCATCCCGGCGCTCACCTTATTGGCCGGGCTGGGCCTTGGCCTTGGACTCGGCGCTGGCTTGCGGAGCAGGGTGCCGGTGAAATGGCTGCAACGGGAAGGCTTAGGGCTCTTGTTGCTCGCCTTCGCGCTAATCCTCGGGTCTAGCGGGTTTTTCAGGCAAAGTTATCGAGTATCTTACGCTTCAGCTGATCAGCCGATCAAAGACATCTTTGTCTATGACGATTCCGGGAAAGACACGGTAGACCTACCGATTGAAATAGCCGAGGAGAAGGCTGCATCGCCTATAGAGATCCTGCAAGTCGGCTCAGGGGAACTCGAACCGGAAAGAGGGTTTGAGTTGAGATCGTCGACCGATCTGCTTCCACGTGAAATTGAATCTGTTGACCCTTCCAACCAAGCGATCCCTCAGCAGGTTGTTCCGGTTGCCGATCGCCTGGAAATTCCTGCCTGGGATGTTAAAGCCGAAGTGGTCAGGGTCCCCTTCGAAGCCAGCACCTGGGACGTATCTAAGATCGGTCAAGATATCGCTCAATTGGGCGGCATTTATGGGCATGAAAACGCCAACAATCTGGTGCTGGCCGGGCACGTAAGCCTCCCGCTGCAGGGGTTCGGACCCTTGCGTTATTTAGAGAAACTCAGACCAGGGGATTCGATCCTGGTTTATTCCGGTCAGATCAAATATCAATATGAGGTTCGAGTACGGCGCTTCGTTCCGATTAATGAAGTCTCGATCACGTACGATACGCCCTCACAGCAATTAACCTTGGTGACCTGTACTGCCTGGAACGAAGACGAGAATTCATATGAAAACAGGTTGGTTGTGATCGCCGACCTGATTAGTACAACGACTATCAGCCCTCCCAACTTACGCTAAACGCGTTTCAAGCCCGGAACTTAAACGACCACGTCATGCAAACCGCGGGGTATCGCTCCGGCTATCGAGCGGTACCCCGTATCCCGTTAAAAGAGGAGACCGCCCTGACGAGGGGCGGTCTCCGAGCCCTTAGGAGGATGATTAGATACCGGAGGATAATTTTGAAATCGATGAATAAATCGGTATCCCGTTCGGGCTCAACGTAAAGTGAATGCGTCGGCTGCCAGCGAAGTCTGTGCAGAGGCAGAAATGGTGAAAGACCAGACATAATCCGCCCCGTTCACTGTCAGGGCAACGGTATAGGTTTCACCGGGGTTCAATTTTTCCTTGGGGATGAGTACAACGGCATCGCGCATGTCCAGGATCGCCCGAGCGAGGGACTGGGCGTCTTTGTCGGGGTTCGTATAAGTTTCTTCGGTAAAGATGCAGTGTTCCAGCGCTGAGGCGCTGTTATTGAAGGAGTGAGCGCTGACTTGAGGCTTGAGCACGCCAGGGCCGATTTGAAGGATAACTGGCAGACCGACAGGCGCTTGGTAACCGGGGCAGCTGGTCAATGGGTTGGGAGCTTCCCCCCAGAAGAACGCCAGCGGTACGGTAGCCCCATCGTCCGGCCAGCGGACGGGGAAATTGACCGACGCAGGAATCTCGCCCAGGCCGTCGATCACGTTCAGCGAAGCGCCCATTTGCAAGCCGCCATCCGCCTCCCGGTAGCTGCCAAACCCGACTTTCAGCAGCGCCGGATCCAGAATCCCCAGCGCGTGCAGCGGCGCCTGCATCCAGGCATCAATAGCGAAGTAATCGCTGGCTGCCAATTGTGAATTGGCAGCTAGGTTGCTTGCCTGCGCAGCTGCCAGGCCCTCGGGCGTGTACCAGGGGTTATCCTTATCTTCGCTGTGCTCCAGGACATCGTTTTTGACGATGTATTTGGAGTGGTTGAAGCCGCCAACGCCCCAGGCTTCAACTTCGGTGACAGGCGGCAGGCCGGCCATCGCTCGAAAGCTATTGAGGTAGGTCAACCAGGGTTTTTCCGGCTGAGGAGCCGTGTAGTTCGAACTGCGCACGAGCAGAGGTAAGTAAACCGTCCCGGATGGGATAGTAGTATCTTCCTCGGCTTTAACCGTCTGGGGGGAGACCATTCCGGTAATGATGATAACGATGATGGCTAGAAATCCGGTGATGCCAATAAAGTGATTGTTTTTCATAGTCCTGTGCGATGTATGCCTCAATGTAATCCCTCTTCGACTAAGATTTAGACGTAAACCTCGAAAACAAAAAGCCCTCAAGCAGCCGCTGCCTAAGGGCTCGTAGAGCATATATACATGCTTAGGCAGTTCGGCGATCATACGGTTTTCACCGCTTAGACCCGTGACTTTGCGTCCCTGTCTTTCGACAAGTTTGCCTTTTTCTTGCACCGATTTGCGTTTATTCTAACTTAACAACCCCTTGATCCGAGCTATCAATAACTTTAATCAAGGTTTTCACAACCGTTAAGTATGTTTCAACGCGTCATCAATTTTACACTCTACACTCTACACCTGCATCTCCTCATCGAAGCGGGGGAAGTATCCTTTTTATTGGCCGATAGCTCAATGGGAAATAAGTACCAGATACGATTTTAGCGTTTGAACCGGGCTGGTCGGCGAACGTGATTTATGAGCTTGAAGATGATATAGAGGACAACTTCCAGTTTGCGGTCTCTGATGGAAGCCCGGCTGACTCGGGAATCGTGGAAAAAGTTTAGACGGAGAATTAAGCTGGCTGGTTAGACTAAACTGCCAGCTGCCTGGGCCGGTACTGCAGCGCCTCGGCCAGATGGGCCGGTGAGATCTGCTCAGCGCCAGCCAAATCGGCAATGGTGCGGGAGAGTTTGAGGATACGGTGATAGGCTCGGGCGGTCAGCTGCAGCTGGTTCATCGCGGTACGCATCAGGGCGCGGCCGGAATCGTCGAGCTGGCAGTTTCTGCGCACCTCCGCCGGGTGCATATCGGCGTTGCAGGTCAGGTTGGAGTCAATTGGAGCGCCGTCTCCTGGCGTAAAGCGTTCACGCTGGCGCTCGCGTGCCGCCTCGACGCGCCCCTGGACGGCTGCGGATCTTTCTCCCTGGCGGGCGTCGCTGAGCTTTTCGTAGGCCACCCGGGGGACTTCGATGTGAATGTCAATACGGTCGAGCAAGGGGCCAGAGATGCGTTTTTGGTACTTGGTGACTGTGGAGGGGGAGCAGGTGCAGGCCTTGACGGGGTCGCCGTAGTAGCCGCACGGGCAGGGGTTCATCGCGGCGACCAGCATAAAATTGGCCGGAAAGGTCAGCGAACCCTGGGCGCGGCTGATAGTGACCACCTTGTCTTCGATGGGCTGGCGCATGACTTCCAGCACGCGCGGGCTGAACTCAGGCAGTTCGTCCAGAAACAAGACGCCGCGATGGGCCAGGGAGATTTCTCCTGGATGGGGCCAGTTGCCGCCGCCAACCAACCCGGCGTGGGAGATAGTGTGATGTGGGGCGCGAAACGGTCGGTTGCGGATCAGGGGCACGTCTGGGGGCAGCTGGTCGGCCACGGAATAAATTCTCGTCACGTCCAAGGCCTCTTCGATGGTCATGCGCGGCAGGATCGGCGGCAGCGCCCGGGCTAACAGTGTTTTGCCGGCGCCTGGAGGTCCAGCCATCAGAACGTTGTGCCCGCCAGCGGCTGCAACTTCCTGGGCTCGCTTGACGTGTTCCTGCCCTTTGACTTCGGAGAAGTCGGTTTGCACGCTGACCGGTAAGTCGTCTGAACTTACCGGCGGGTGGGCGGGCGTCGGTTGCACACCGGTGAGATGCGCGTGCAGGTTGGCCAGCGTGGATACTGGGATGACTTCGATGTCCGGGATGAGCGCAGCTTCAGGGGCGTCTGCTTCAGGCACGTAAATACGTTTGCAACCGCCTTCCCGGGCGACCGCCGCCATTGGCAGAACGCCGCGCACGTGGCGCACAGTCCCGTCGAGGGAAAGCTCGCCGACCACAAAAGCTCCTTCGATGTCTTCTTGAGGGAGCTGGTTCGTGGCCACCAAGATGCCTAACGCTATTGGCAGATCATAGGCCGGGCCTTCTTTGCGCACAGAAGCCGGAGCCAGGTTGACCACCATCCGTTTGCGAGGAAAATAGAGCCCGGCGTTCCTAATGGCCGCTTGCACCCGCTCGCGACTTTCCTGGACTGCGGCGTCGGGTAAGCCAACAATCGT
>CAYNWK010000059.1:0-25236 GCA_964400875.1 uncultured Anaerolineaceae bacterium
GAGGTGGGTCTAAGATTACACGCCTCACGCGGCTCGATGAGCCTGGGGGAGAGCCAGGGAGGTTTGCCCCCGGACAGCGTCGTCGAAGATGAATCTACAATTCTTCACGATTCCCAACGTTTGATCGAAACCTACCACCAGGGAGATACCGGCGCCTACACCCAGATCGTGTTAGCGCCGTGCTCACCCTTCAGCGTGACGCCGGATCTGATGCGCCAGAGCGCGGCCCTGGCGCGCGAGTACGGCGTGCAGCTGCATACGCACCTGGCCGAGACCAAAGACGAAGAGACCTTTTGCATCGAAGCATTCGGCCACCGTCCGGTCGCGTATATGGAGACCCTGGACTGGATCGGCGACGATGTCTGGTTTGCCCATTCCGTCCATGTCGAAGGACACGAGATCGAGCTGTACGCTGCCAGCGGGTGTGGCGTGGCGCATTGCCCGAATTCGAACATGCGCCTGGCGTCGGGCATTGCACCGGTCATGGAGATGCTTTCCCGCGGTGTTAAGGTCGGCCTGGGGGTGGACGGATCTGCCAGCAACGACGGCTCGCATCTGATTGAGGAAACCCGCCAGGCGATGTTGGCTGCGCGCGTGCGCGCCGGATTGATGGGCGCTTCGCAATCTGCTGAGGACGCGCCGCCCTTGATGAAAGCGCGCCAGGCGCTGGAGCTCGCCACGCGGGGTGGTGCGGCAGTTTTAGGTCGCATGGATATTGGTTCTCTCGAACCCGGCAAATGTGCCGACTTCTTCGCCGTGGACCTCAATCGGCTGAGTTACGCCGGCGCGCTGTCCGATCCCGCGGCTGCACTGGTTTTTTGCGCTCCGGTGGGCGCTGATTACACCGTCGTGGGCGGTAAGACCGTAGTCAGCGAGGGGCAGCTGCTCACCATCGATCTTCCCAGGCTGATCGAGACTCATAACCGGGCCTCAAGGCGACTGCTGGAGGCTTGAACCGAATCATGACTCGCGCCTGCTGCAGCCCGGTTTGGTTTTTTTGTCTTGGAGAGCGTATATGACGCGTAACGACTATTCCCAGATCAGCCGCAGCCTGGTGGACGTCGCCATGGGGCGAGAGCCGGCCGATCTGGTCATCCGGGACGGTCGCTGGGTCTGCGTCCAGTCGGGGGAAATCATCCTGCACACCGATATCGCTATTAAAGGCGAGCGCATTGCCTACGTTGGCCCCAACGTCGACCACACTATTGGGGAGCAAACACAGTCCATCGAAGCGGCCGGCCGGTATTTGATGCCCGGCTTGCTCGATGCGCACATGCATATCGAATCGGGCATGCTGACAGTGACCGAATTTGCCCGCGCCGTCATCCCTCACGGGACCACGGGCATGTTCGTAGATCCGCACGAGATCGCTAATGTGTTCGGCCTGAAGGGTGTGCGCTTAATGGTCGACGAAGCGGCTGTCCAGCCGATCCACGTCTGGGTGCAGATGCCTTCTTGTGTGCCCTCCGCGCCTGGCTTGGAGACTCCAGGCGCCAGTATTGGACCCGAGGAAGTCGCCGAAGCCATGCGCTGGGAAGGCATCGTTGGGCTGGGCGAGGTTATGAATTTCCCCGGAGTCTATCTGAGCGACGAAAAAATGCACGCCGAATTGGCAGCCACACGTGCAGCCGGCAAAGTAATCGGCGGCCATTACGCCTCCCCTGACCTGGGTTTACCCTTCCACGGATATGCAGCCGGAGGGGCAGAGGACGATCACGAGGGCACCCGCATGGAGGACGCCGTTGCCCGGGTGCGCCAGGGCATGAAAGCCATGCTGCGTCTCGGCTCGGCCTGGCACGATGTCGCTGAGCCGATTCGAGCGGTTACTGAGCTGGGCCTTGACCCGCGTTATTTCATCCTTTGCACCGACGATACGCACTCGGAGACTCTGGTCAACGAAGGTCACGTCAACCGCGCGGTAAAAAAAGCGATTTCTGTCGGTCTACCGCCCATAAAGGCCATCCAGATGGCGACCCTGAACACCGCCGAACATTTCGGTCTTACCCGGGAAGTTGGCCTGATCGCGCCGGGACGCTTTGCGGATATTTTATTGGTCAGCGATCTGCCTTCATTGAGCCTCGATCAGGTCCTGGCCAAGGGGCGGGTTGTATTCGAGCGTGGAGAGCTGCGGATCGAGCAGCCCGCTTTCCATTACCCCGATTGGGCCACCAATTCGGTGCATTTGGGCCGTGAGCTTTCTCCGGACGATTTTCGCTTACCAGCTGTCGATAATCCTGGACGGGAGGATGGGAACCTGATCGCCAACGTGATCGGCGTGATCGAAAACCAGGCTCCAACCCGGCACCTGCGACTTGAAGTGCCGGTAGAGGCGGGTGAGGTAAAGGCGGACATCGCCAGAGACCTCGCCAAGATCGCCCTGGTCGAGCGGCACAAAGGTAGCGGCGGCGTCCAGGTTGGATTGGTCAGCGGGTTCGGGTTTACCGTCCCTTGTGCAATCGCCTCCACGGTCGCTCACGACAGCCACCATATGATCGTGGTCGGTACGGACGAGGCGAATATGGCCCAGGCAGCTAATGAGCTGGCCCGTGTGGGCGGTGGGCAGATCGTCGTTCGAGAGGGCCAGGTGATCGGCCTGGTCGAACTGCCCATCGCCGGGTTGATGTCCGACCAGCGCGCGGAAGTGGTCGCCGGGAAGGCTGCCACAGTGCTGGAGGGCTTCCGCGCCTGCGGTTCGAAATTGAACAGCCCGAATATGCAGTTGAGCTTACTGGCGCTTGTGGTCATCCCCGAGCTGCGCATCTCCGACCTCGGATTGGTAGATGTGACCAGGTTTGATTTCATCCCAGTGTTGGAGGGTTGAGAGAAATGGCCAACGCCAGCGCAGCCCAGCGGTTGCACGAAGACCTTAACCTGATTATCAACACAGCTGATCCGGGTGAACAGCTGCCTTCTGAGCCGGTTTTGGCTCAACAGCTGGGTGTATCCCGCGCCACCCTGCGGGAGGCGATGCGCACCTTCGAAACACAGGGCCTGATCAGCCGACGGCAGGGCATTGGGACATTCGTGCTGCGCCCGGCCAACGTGATCGAGAGCGGGTTGGAAGTGCTGGAAAGCATCGAATCCCAGGCGCAGTCGATCGGCTTACCGGTGAACTTTGGCGAACTGGACATGGTATGCCGTCCGGCAAAAGCTGGTGAAGCTGAGGCGCTGGGTCTGGGAGAAGGCGAAAAGATCACGCAGATCTCCCGTGTGATCCTGGCTGAAGAGCGGCCGGTGGCTTACCTGATCGACACACTCCCTGTACAGGTGCTCACCTGTGATGAGATCGAGGCAGATTTTTCCGGTTCAGTCCTGGATCTATTGCTTAAGCGCGGCGATCCAGCCCTGGTCAGTTCTCGCTGCGAGATCAACGCGGTGGCGGCGAGTTCGGACATCGCGCGGATGCTTAACCTGCAGCGCGGCGATGCTTTGCTGCGTTTCGTCTCCAGCCTGTACGATCTCAGCGGTAAGGTGGTGGATTATTCGTTGAGCTATTTTATCCCCGGGTATTTTCGTTTTCACGTCGTACGTCAAGTCGTCGGTTTGTAACTCACACTTTGAGAAGCGAGCCCCAGAGTTGGGTTTGAGAAACATGGTCGGCAGCGCGCTCATCGAGTTCAATCAAACAAAAGGAGAACATTCCAATGCGTAGTTTTAGTGGCAGAGACATCCTATCGTTGAAAGAGTTTGGCAGGGAGGAATACTTCCGCGTCTTCGAGGTCGCCGATCGCCTGGCGCCTTATGCCAGGGACCGGCAGAACACTGACCTCCTGGCTGAGAAGACCCTGGTGACCGCCTTCTACCAACCGAGCACCCGCACACGCTTAGCTCACGAGGCTGCGATGCACCGTTTGGGGGGCCACGTGCTCGGCTTTGCCGATGCGAAAATGACCCGCGCGGGCGACTTTTACCAGGAGTCGATCAAAGACACGGTGCGGATGCTGGAGTTCTACGGGGATGTGCTGGTGATGCGCCATTTTCAGCAAGGTGCGCCCCACGAAGCCGCTCGTTGGGCCAGCATCCCGGTGATTAACGCCGGCGATGGTTGGGGGGAGCACCCGACCCAGGTACTCACCGATCTTTACACGATCAACGGCGAGTTCGGCCGCCTCGACGGCTTGAAGTTCTTGTTGATCGGCGATATGCGCATGCGCACCATGCACAGCATGTCCTATGCGATGAGCCAATTTGACATCGACGCTTATTATGTATCACCCCCGGAAATGAGTTTGACCGACGATTTCAAGCAGGAGCTGTCCGTTCTGAACTTGAATTTTAAGGAGATCGAACACGTCGAGCAGGCCATCGCCGAAGCCGACGTGATCTACATGGAGCCCGTCGTGCAGCCCGATTACACCAAGTCGCGCGACGAGCGCACCGGCGAGGAAGGCCAGACCCCGGCGAATTATAAAGTCACCAAAGCGCTTCTGCGCAAGGCCAAACAAAACGCCATTGTGCTGCATTCATTGCCGCGCATGGATGAACTGCCGGAAGAGGTAGATGCCACTCGCCATCAACGCTACTGGATTGAGGCCTTTAACGGCGTCGTCATGCGCATGTCCTTGCTGGCGCTGGTCTTAGGGGCCATGGAATAAGGAGGGTCGAACGATGCAAACCGATCTTCGCGGCCGAGATTTAATCGGCGACCTGGATTTCAGTAAAGAAGAAGTCGAGACGGTTCTTGACGTGGCCTTCGACCTCAAACGCAAGCGCGCTCTGGGCGAGTCCCACGCCTACCTGCGGGATAAAGTGCTGGCGATGCTTTTCTTCTTTTCGAGCACCCGCACGCGCGGATCTTTTGAGGCTGGCATGGCACAGTTGGGCGGACATGCCGCCTTCATAGAGAGCCGCACCACCCAGATATCCCACGGCGATACGGAAAAAGAGATGGGCGAGATTTTTGGGCGCTATTTTGACGGCATTGCTATCCGCCACGTGGACTGGGGAGTCGGCAACCGATATCTAAACTTCGTTGCAGAAGCTTCCCGCGTGCCGGTGCTCAACATGCAGTGCGAGATCTACCATCCTTTCCAGATCCTGGCTGACCTGATGACCATCATTGAGAAGAAGGGCCGGGATTTGCGCCGCAAAAAGATGGTGGTTTCGTGGGCATACGCTTCATCCTATCTCAAGCCGATCTCTGTGCCCCAATCGCTCATTCTGCAGATGCCCCGCTTTGGGCTCGACGTCGTGTTGGCTCACCCACCGGAATTCCAGCTCATGCCCGAGATCATGGACCAGGCTAAAGAGCAGGCGCGACGCTTCAATACCGGATTTGAAGTGGTTGACGACATGCGCGCCGCGTTCAAGGACGCCGACGTTATCTATGCCAAATCTTGGGGACCGCTGTTGACCACCAAAGACCCGGATGAAGGCAAGCAGATTCAGGACCGGTACGCGGACTGGATCACCGACCAGGCGAAGATGTCCCTGGCAAAAGAAGATGCCATCTATATGCACCCGCTTCCCGCCGACCGCAACATCGAGGTCACCGACGAGGTCATGGATGGGCCGAACTCGGTTGTTTACGATGAAGCGGAAAACCGCTTGCACGCCCAAAAAGCCGTCATGGCTCTAACGTTGAGGTGATCCGATGTCCGAGAAGAAAATCGCCGTCGTCGCCGTCGGCGGGAACTCGCTGATCAGCGATAAAGCGCATCAAACCGTCGAGGATCAATATCAGGCAGCCAAGGATACTACCTACCATATCGCCGACATGATTGAAGCCGGTTGGGACGTCGCCCTGACCCATGGCAACGGCCCACAGGTAGGTTTTATCCTGCGCCGCTCCGAGATCGCCCACAAAACCGAAGGGATGCACGAGGTTCCCCTGGATGTATGCGGCGCGGACACGCAAGGCGCGATCGGTTACGCGCTGCAGCAAACCCTGCAGAATGAGCTGTATCGCCGCGGGGTGAAAAAACGCTGTGCAACTGTCATCACCCAGGTCTTGGTTGACAAACAGGATCCGGCGTTTATGAATCCGAGCAAGCCGATCGGCGGATTCATGGATGAAGATGAAGCCTCGCACCGGGCGAAGGAGTACGGCTGGACGGTCGTCGAAGATGCCGGAAGGGGCTGGCGCAGGGTCGTACCTTCGCCGATGCCCCAAGAGGTGGTCGAGCTCGAATCAATCCAGACATTGATCGACGCCGGCGTGATCGTGATCACGGTTGGCGGAGGCGGCATCCCGGTCGTGGATCAGGGCGAAGGCGAATATCGCGGCGTCGCCGCCGTGATCGACAAGGATTTTGCCAGCGGCCTGCTGGCTACGGCGATCGGCGCCGATATGTTCCTGATCTCCACCGCGGTCGAAAAAGTCGCCCTCAATTTTGGAAAACCCGATCAAAAATGGGTCGACCGGATGACGTTGGGCGAGGCTAAAGGGTATCTAGAGGAAGGAGTCCACTTTGCTAAGGGCTCAATGGCTCCCAAGATTAGGAGCATCATCCGGTTTTTGGAGCAGGGCGGGAAGCAGGCCCTGATCACAAACCCGGAAAACATCTCGCGCGCTTTGGAGGGAGAGACCGGCACCTTGATCGTCCCTTAGGATGGCTTCAACGATTAATGATTATGCCTGGTCCCTTAGGGTAAAATACCCTCCGAGGTTCGCGAGCTCAGGCCTAAACCGAGAGAACAATGCAAATAGAACTGCGTGAAATTCGCAAGTACTTTGGACCGGTTAAAGCCAATGACGGCATCAGCCTGGTGCTGGAAGAGGGCCATATCTACGGGCTGTTGGGGGAAAATGGTGCGGGTAAAAGCACCTTGATGAAGATCCTCTCCGGTTACCAGCCGCCGGACAGCGGTGAGATTTTAATTAACGGGCAGTCGGTGACGTTCGACTCGCCTGCCCAGGCGTTAGACCACGGAATCGGTATGCTTTACCAGGATCCGCTGGATTTCCCGCCTTTCCGCATCATCGAAAATTACTTGCTAGGGCGTCCGGGCGGATTTCTGCTCGACTATAAATCCGCTGAGGCGGAATTGCGCGATTTAGCCCGGCGCTACAGTTTCGAACTGGATTTTAACGCGCACGTCGATAGTCTATCGTTAGGAGAGCGGCAGCAGCTGGAATTAATCCGTTTGCTGGCCGGTGGGGCGGAACTGCTCATCCTCGACGAGCCCACCACCGGTATCAGTGCCGAGCAGAAAGAGAAGCTATTCGGCTCGATACGTAAACTCGCCCGCGAGGAAGGCAAGATCCTGATCCTGGTGTCCCATAAGCTGGATGAAGTGCAGGAATTGTGCGGGCATGCTTACGTGCTGCATAGAGGTAAACTGGTTGGAGAGTCTCAAGTGCCGTGCAGCAATGAGGTATTGGTCGATTTAATGTTCGACGAGCTGCCGCCACGAACTGAACGGGCTCCCTTTGAGCTTAAAGAACCCGCGCTGGAGATCAATGATCTGTCCATAAAAACTTATCGTATGACGGTGGACGGTTTAAACCTGTCGATCCGCAAGGGCGAAGTCTTTGGACTTGCCGGATTAGAAGGCAGCGGTCAGGAGCTGCTTATGCAAACCTGTGCAGGGTTGCAGCAGCCTGCCGGGGGCCGGATTCGGATTCACGGCAAAGACGTTACCGGCTGGTCTTATCACCGCATGCAGGCGGAGGACGTTGCATATATGCCCGCCGGTCGTTTGGAGGCCGGGCTGGTGGCAGGACTTTCGCTCACCGAACACGTGGTGCTGGCGCAGCCGGAACACGAATTCCTGGTCGATTGGCCGACCGCACGGGAGGAAACAGCAGCCCGGATCGAGCATTACCAGATCGTGGGAGCTCCGCATTCCACGGCGGATGCACTCTCCGGCGGCAACCAGCAGCGCTTGCTATTCGCCCTGTTGAAGACCCCCTTGAAACTAATCTTGTTGGAGCATCCAACCCGCGGGTTGGACGTCCGGTCGGCGAATTGGATCTGGGAGACGCTGTACAGGCGCAGGGAGGCGGGTACGGCCATCATTTTTATGTCGGCCGATCTCGATGAGATCGTCGAACGCAGCGACCGGATCGCCGTGTTCTCGGGCGGAAAGATGTCACGCATCGTGGAGGCCAAGGACACTTCGGTGGAAGAGCTCGGTCACCTGATCGGAGGCCAGCAGTGAATGGCAAACGGTTGCTCACTCGTATCTGGCCGATCGTTCCTGTCCTGGCAGCCCTAGCCGTAACCGCGATCTTGTTGATCGTTTTTGGAGCCAGCCCGGTCGAATCATTCCAGGCGATGTTCAGCGGAGCCTTCGGCGATCAGGCAAAAACGCTCAGTGTAGCGGCTTTCTGGATTCCCTTGCTGCTCAGTTCGCTTGGCCTGCTGGTGACCTTTACGGCCGGCTTGTGGAACATCGGCGTGGAAGGGCAGATCGTTCTGGGGGCTATCGCGGCTTCCTGGGTTGCGCTATCTCTCGAGCTGCCCGCCCCCATTCAGCTGACTGTAGAAATTCTGGCGGCGATGGCCGCCGGCGCGCTGTGGGCTGCGCTCTCCGCAGTGTTGAAAACGCGCGGCAAGGTGCACGAGATCTTCAGCGGTCTGGCGCTCAACAATTTAGCCATCATCCTGACCAACTACCTGATCTCAGGCCCCTGGCAGCCTCCGGAAGGCGGCACTTTTCGGGGTACGCAGCCGTTTCCTGATTTCGCCTTGATGCCCCTGTTTGGAAATTCGCGCTTCAGCCCGCTCTCCCTGGTGCTCACCCTGGCGGCTCTGGGTCTTGTGTACCTGGCTCTGCGCGGCACCTTTTGGGGATTAAAGCTCAAAGCCTTGGGAAAGAACCCCTTCTCAGCGTTTTTGCTTGGCGTTTCCAGCGAGCGGGAGACCATCCTGGCGATGATGTTCTGCGGCGCGCTCGCCGGTCTGGGAGGAGCCGTGCGGGTATTAAGCTGGTTTGACAGCCTGCGGCAGAGCATTTCGGGCGGGATCGGTTTTCTGGCGCTCCTGGTGGTCATGCTGGCTGTCTACCGGCTCGTCCTGGTGCCTTTTATAGCCTTCTTCTTTTCCGCCGTACTAAACGGCAGCATTTCCTTGCAGCTGCAAACCCAGTTGCACTCCTCGTTGGGCGGCATTCTGACCGGGGTAATGGTTCTGTTTGTTTTGTTATTCGGCGATGCGCGCATTTTCCGTTACTTGCGCCGGGAGAGACCCCATGAATGAAGCGCAGCTGATCAGAATTTTAACGTCGATCGTTTTGCAGGCTTCCCCATTGATCATCGCCGTCTGCGGTGAAACCATCACGGAGCGAGCCGGGATCGTCAACCTCTCCTTAGACGGATCGATGTTGATGGCAGCGATGGCCGGATTCGTCGTCGGCTTAAAGACTCAGAACGTCTGGATGGGTTTCCTGGCGGCGGCGATCATCGGGGCGATCTTCGCTCTAATTGTCGCCTTTGGGAGTATTCGCTTACGGCAGAGCCAGGTGGCGATTGGTTTTGTGCTTACCCTGTTGGGAGACGATCTCAGCGCCTTCTTAGGCCAGAACTTTACCCGTATCCCCGGCGCGGTGATCCACCGGGTTGGCATCCCAATTCTGAAAGACATCCCTTATATCGGACCGATCATCTTCGATCAAGACATCGTTGTTTACTTCTCAATCGTGCTGATCATCTTCACATGGTGGTTTTTCGGGCGGACGCAAGCGGGTTTGCGTCTCCGCAGCGCCGGCGAACGCCCGGAAGCCGCCTTTGCACGCGGGGTCAACGTAAACCGCGTGCGTTATCTATATACTATCGTGGGGGGCGCGCTGGTCGGCATCGCCGGGGCCGCTTACTCGCTGGACGTCAAGATCGGCTGGTCGGACGGGCATATCCGCGGCTACGGATGGATTGCCCTGGCGATCGTCATTTTCGGCGGCTGGTCGCCGATCCGGGGCGCCTTGGGGGCGGTGCTGTTTGGCGCAGCGAGGTCTCTGGCCAATATCCTGCCAACTTTCTACCCTGGTGTATCCGTCGTAGCCTTCAACGCTATCCCGTGGATTTTGATGATCGCGGTGTTGCTGGTCGTGGGCAGCGACGTCACAGAGCGTTTCATCGACTTGATGCCCCAACGCTGGCAGCCTCCTCTCAGGCGTTGGCTGCGCGTCTCTCCGCCGATGGCTTTGGGCACGACCTTTATAGAGCGATGATCCACATGCATATTCGCAGATGACCATGCAATCTTCTACTTCCGGCAACCTTCGCTTGGGGCGGATCTTCGACCTTTCCTTGCCGCTCCTGGCGACTCTCGCTGCCTTGGCGATCGGGGCGGTCGTGCTGGTCTTGCTGGGAGTAAACCCGGTCGCAGCATATGGCGCGTTGGTGCAAGGCGCCTTTGGCAGCTCCAACGCCCTGGCGGATACCATCGTCAAGGCTACTCCGTTGTTATTTGTTGGTCTGGGCATCTGCATCGCATTCCGCGGCGGAGTGATCAACATCGGCGGCGAGGGTCAGCTGGTCGTTGGGGCTGTCTCCGCGACCTACGTGGGCCTGATCTTGCCTGAGTCCTCCGGTTGGCTGGTCATCCCCCTGGCACTGTTGGTTGGCTTCCTGGCTGGCGCAGTCTGGGGAGGCATCCCCGGCTTATTAAAAGCCTATTTCAACGTCAACGAAATCCTCAGTACGATCATGATGAACCAGATCGCCGTACAGGGGATGAACTTTCTCCTGCGCGGCCCCTTGATCGATCCGGTTCAGCTGGAATCCGCTTCACGCATCCCTCAAACCGCCCGGTTGTCCCGGGCTTTTGACCTGCCGCGACTGATCCCCACCCGGCTGCACCTGGGCGCCGCCTTGGCGGTGCTCGCTGCAGTGCTTGTTTTCATCTTCTTGTGGCGCACCACGATTGGTTACCGCATACGAGCTGTGGGTTTGAATCCGAACGCCTCCCGCTACGCCGGGATCAACGTACCGCGTTATATCGTGCTGTCCTTGTTATTGAGCGGCGCTTTCGCCGGCCTGGCAGGCGCAGTCCAGGTATACGGCGTCAATCACCGCATGTTCACCGACGGATCTGCGACCGGTTTTACCGGGAGCGCTGGATTTAACGGCATTGTCGCTGCCCTGTTTGGGCAGCTGCATCCCATCGGCGCCATCCCGGCTTCATTCCTGTTCGGCGCCTTGTTGGTGGGGGCGAACTCTATGCAGCGAGCTGTTCAAGTCCCCTCAGCTTTGATCACCGCGCTCAACGGTCTGGTGGTGGTCTTCGTGGTCAGCAGCGAGATCTGGCAGCGGCGGCGCGCCCGGCGGCGGTTGGCGGTTGCTGTCCAGGAGGAGGCGTCCGCCACGTCGGATGCAGACGTTGAACCTGAAACGGAGGCAGCCACATGATCGCTGATCTGTTTACCGCCCAGGTGCTGATCGGCGTGCTCGCTTCCGGTATCCGCCTGGCCACTCCTTACCTGTATGCCTCGATTGGGGAGACTTTTGGGCAGCGTTCCGGCGTGCTCAATTTAGGCGTTGACGGGCAGATGTTGCTGGGCGCGTTTGCCGGATTTTATGTGGTCTTTAATACTGGCAACCTGGCTTTAGGCGTGGCCGCTGCCATACTTGTCGGGGCTTTAATGGGTCTGGCAATGGCGTTCGTCAGCGTCACCCTGCAGGCCGAACAGGGCATCAGCGGGATCGGTTTCTATCTATTCGGTTTGGGTTTAAGCGATCTGTTGTTCCAGAAAACCCTGGGGACGGTCGAGACGGTCAGCGGGTTTCGCCCTATCCATATCCCTGTATTAAGCGATCTTCCCATACTGGGACGGGTACTGTTCAGCCAGAACTTACTGGTGTATATTGCCTATGCCATGGTGCCTATCGCATGGTTTATCCTCAATAAGACCAATTTTGGCCTGATGATCCGTTCGGTGGGCGAGAATCCGGAAGCAGCCGATTCTTTGGGAGTCAGCGTCAGCAGGGTGCGTTATTTCACCGTTACATTGGGCGGCGCCTTCTCCGGTTTAGCCGGGGCATCGCTGTCGATCGCACTGTTGAACGTATTCCAGCAGAACTTGACCAGCGGTCTAGGCTTCATCGCTGTGGCGCTGGTCTATTTTGGCGGATGGCGTCCTTTTGGGGTGTTGGCCGGATCGTTGCTCTTCAGCTCGGTCAATGCTTTGCAGTTGTGGGTCCAGACGTTGAATATCCCGATCCCTTCGGATATCGCCATCATGATGCCTTACGTCTTGACCATTCTGGCGTTAGTCGTCGCCGTACAGCGGGTACGCCCACCGGCGGCGTTAACCAAACCTTTTGAACGAGGGGATTGATCCGATACACTATAAGAGACAATTGATAAGTCTACAGGAGGTGATTGCAAACCTATTTTGATTTGTTCATCCTGTTCGACGATATTTCAATCTAACCGAATGAATTTCAAGGAAGGAGAACATGAATAAAAATCGCAAATGGTTCGGGCTAATCTTGCTGATCGCGTTGTTGCTCAGCGCTTGCACCAGCCCAACCCCAACCACAGCTCCCCCGGCTGATACCCCAGAGCCTGGCGCAGAACCGACCCAGGCGGAGGCCATGGGACCTTTCCGCGTCGCCGTAGTGATGCCCAGCGCAATCAATGACTTGGCGTTCAGCCAGAGCATGTACGATGCCCTGACTGCGCTTGAAAGCGAGATGGGTTCGGACAATTTCGAGTTTGCTTACTCGGACAACCTGTTCGTCGTTGATGACGCTGCCGCTGCCATCCGGGATTACGCCAGCCAGGGTTACGATCTGGTGATCGGCCACGGCTCTCAGTATGGCAGCTCGCTGGCCGAGATCGCGCCGGACTTTCCGGACACCAGCTTTGCCTGGGGCACCACAGTGGATACCTTCACCGATCAAGGCATCGATAACGTTTTTGCCTACGAGGCCCGCTCCGAGCAGGGCGGTTACGTCAATGGCGTGATCGCTGCAAGCCTCACGGAAAGTGGTGTGCTTGGCGTCGTCGGCCCAATCGAAACCGGCGATGCGCAGCTGTACGTTGACGGATTCAAGGCTGGCGCTGAAGCGACCAAACCAGATGTCAACGTCCAGGTCAACTACATCGGCTCGTTCAGCGACGTCGCGCTGGCCTCCGAAGCCGCGCAGACTCATGTCAACTCCGGCGCTGACGCTTTGACTGGAACCGCCCAGATGGTAGTAGGCGCGATAGGCGTCGCCGAGGAAAATGGGCTTCCCTGGTTCGGGACCCAATCCAGCCAGACCTCCCTGGCGCCCGACATCGTCGTCGCTAACCAGGTCTATGACTGGACCGTGGTGCTCGACCAGATCATCGAACTGGTCAAAGGCGGCACCTTGGGTGGGCAGGCGTTCGCTATCACGCTGGCCAATGGCGGCCTTGTGATGGACTACAACGATAACTACGATCTGCCCGCTGATGTGAGAACGCTGGCCGATGAGACCGTGGCAGGCATCGTTGATGGCTCGATCACGGTTGGTGAAGCGCCCCCACCGACTACTGGTGAGGGAGAAGGCGAAACGATGAGTGAGCTCGTCTTTGGTGTAGTTCTGGTTGGCCCGCGCAATGATCATGGCTGGAGTCAGGCTCACTACGAGGCCGGACAGTATGTCGAAGAGAACCTGCCCGGTTCGCGCATGATCGTCTTCGAGTCGCTCAATCCCGCTGACAAGCCAGAAGCCACGCTCGAAGGTGTGGTGGATGAGATGGTCGCCGATGGCGCCACCCTGATCCTGACCACCTCGGATGAGTTCGAGGAAGATACCTTGAGCGTCGCCGAGAAATACCCGGATATCACCTTCATCAACGTCTCCGGTGATGACGCCAAGACCGGCGAAGCGCCGCCAAACCTGGGCAACTTCATGGGTCGCATGGAAGATATGAAAGCTGTCGCCGGATGCTCCGCAGCCCTGGCTACCGAAACCGGCCAGATTGGATACCTGGGACCGTTAATCAACTTCGAAACTCGCCGTCTGGCATCCTCCGCTTATCTCGGCGCGAAATACTGCTACGAGAATTATCGCGGGATGAATCCCGATGACCTCGGCTTCACCGTATCCTGGATCGGTTTCTGGTTCAACATCCCCGGTGTGACCGCCGACCCCACCGAAGTGACCACGAACTTCTTTGACACCGGTCATGATGTGGTGATGAGCGGCATCGATACCACTGAAGGCATCGACGTCGCCGGGCAGCGCGCCGCGCAGGGTGATACGGTCTGGGCGGTTCCTTACGACTTCGAAGGCGCTTGCGATCAGGCGCCGGATATCTGCCTGGGCGTGCCGTACTTCAACTGGGGCCCTGCCTATCTGGATACCGCGACCGCGGTGCAGAACGGCACCTGGGAGCAATCCTGGGATTGGCTCCCGCCATATTGGCAGGATCTGACCGACAACGACCAGACTGCTGTCGGCTGGGTCAGCGGTCCTGCGTTGACCGCCGATATGCAGGCCTCCCTGGATGAATTCATCGCCGGGATGGCCTCTGGGGATATCCAGGTTTGGTCCGGGCCGATCAACCTGCAGGACGGGTCCGAGTACGTCCCCGCAGGCGAAGCGGCTACCGATGATCAGGTCTGGTACTTACCTCAACTGTTGGAGGGGATGACAGGCCCGAGCGAGTAAGTTTGACTTTCAAGTTCATGTAAGCAATCCAAGGGGAGAGAGCGGCAGCCTGCCGCTCTCTCCCTGGTAGGATTATTAGAGAGAGCTATGGATCAACCAGAGTTGCTGCCAACTGGTCGCCCGCGCATCGATCACATGGAGATGCTCGGCATCGTCAAGCGTTTTCCCGGCGTGCTGGCCAATGATCACGTCGATTTTGACGTGACCGCCGGGGAAGTGCATGCCTTGCTGGGGGAAAACGGGGCCGGGAAAAGTACGCTAATGAAGATCCTGTACGGGCTGTACCAGCCGAACGAAGGCGAGATCCGTTTGAACGGCCAGGGGGTGAAGATCGATTCTCCTGCCGACGCCATCCGACTGGGCATCGGCATGATCCACCAGCATTTCATGCTGGTCCCATCGCTCACGGTCGTCGAGAACGTGGCTTTGGGTCTGCCTTCCTCGCGCGGCCCGCTGACCGATCTCGAACGGGTCGCCAAGCGGATCGAGGAACTGGCTCAGGTATACGGGCTACAGGTTGACCCCGAGGCTTACGTGTGGCAGCTCTCGGTAGGTCAGCAGCAGCGGGTTGAGATCATCAAGGCGCTCTATCGCGGCGCGGCGTTGCTGATTCTGGACGAGCCCACCGCTGTGCTCACGCCGCAGGAAGTGGATGAATTATTCATAACTTTTAAACAGATGGTGTTAGATGGGCATGCTCTGATCTTCATCTCTCATAAGCTTCATGAAGTGCTTGCCATCAGCGATCGGGTCACCGTCTTGCGCGACGGTCAGGTGGTCGGCTCCCGACGTACACAAGAATCGACTAAGAACGATCTGGCGACCCTGATGGTTGGCCGGGAGATGGGTTTGAATATTTCCCGCTTCGCCGTCGAGAAAGGCGCCCCGCGCCTGGAACTCAGAGATCTGTGGGCAGAGAGCGACCGCGGCACCCCGGCATTACGCGGGGTGAGCCTGAGGGTTCGCGCCGGAGAAATCCTCGGTGTGGCCGGCGTGTCCGGCAACGGGCAGCGCGAGCTGGCAGAGGTGATCAATGGTTTGCGACCGGCGACGCGCGGCAAGGTGCTCCTGGAATCTGTTGACATCACTGGTAAGTCGCCCAGGGAAATGATACCCCTCGGTCTGTCCTATATCCCGGAAGAACGTATGCGGGATGGTATGATTAGGGATTTTTCGGTCGCCGAGAATCTGATTCTGCGAGAGCATCAAAAACGGCCATTTTCGCGGGCCACTTTTTTCAATTTTCGCGCCATTGAGCGCCATGCCTCAGAACTTATCCAAAAATTCAATGTCAAAACACCCTCACAAGCGACGCCGGTCAAGAGTTTATCCGGCGGGAACATTCAAAAGCTAATCTTGGCGCGGGAACTGTCCCGCAAGCCACGGGTGTTAATCGCCGCACAACCGACGCGCGGGCTCGATATCGGCGCTACCGAGTATGTTCACAAACGTTTGCTGGACCAAAGACAGGAAGGTACGGCCACCTTGCTGATCTCAGAGGATCTAGACGAAATACTGGCCCTCTCGGACCGCATCGTGGTTATCTACGAGGGCCAGGTTATGGGAGAAGTCCTCGGCGACCAGGCCACTCCGGAGCAGCTCGGGTTGATGATGGCCGGCGTGCGTGCGGAAGTAGGAGAAACGCTTGAATGAATGATTTTCTTGGCTATCGCTGTTCGCTGTGTGGAACCGAATATGGGCCTACCGAGGTTACCTATACCTGCCCGCAAGATGGGGGTAACCTTAACGTCGTCATCGACTACGCAGCGATCAATGCGGTGACTACGCCTGAGCTTATCTCGGCCTCGAAAGAGATGTCGATGTGGCGTTATCTGCCGCTCTTGCCGGTCTCCGATCCAGTCGGCTACGTCACCCCGCTGCGGAGCGTCGGTCGTACACCCATGTATTCCTTGCCGACGTTGCGCACCAAGCTGGGATTGCGAAATCTGTGGATCAAAGATGAGAGCCGCAACCCCACAGCCTCTTTTAAGGACCGGGCCAGCGCCGTCGTCGTGGCGCGCGCCCGCGATATCGAGGCGGAGGTGATCGTGACCGCCTCCACGGGCAACGCTGGCGCGGCGTTAGCCGGGATGTCCGCCGCAGTCGATCACCAGGCCGTTATCTTCGCCCCACGCAGCGCCCCGCCGGCCAAGGTAGCGCAGCTGCTGGTCTATGGCGCTCGGGTTTTGCTGGTGGACGGTAATTACGACCAGGCCTTTGATTTATCGATCCAGGCCGCTGAAGAGTTCGGCTGGTACTGCCGCAACACCGGCTTTAATCCCTTTACCGCAGAAGGGAAAAAGACCGCTGCGCTGGAGATCTGGGAATTTTTGATTTATCGGGAAGCCTTCGAAGAGCCGGTAAACGTGTTTGTTTCCGTCGGCGATGGCAACATCATCTCCGGTTTGCACAAAGGCTTTAAGGATCTGTTAGAGCTGGGTTGGCTCGAGCACATGCCCCGCATTTTCGGGGTGCAGTCCGAAGGGTCGGCGGCGGTGGCGAATGCGTTTGCCGCCTACGTGAAGGCCGGGTCCACCGGCGTTCCGCAGATCGAGCCCGTGAAGGCGGATACCCTGGCCGACAGCATCTCTGTGGATTTGCCGCGTGACGGCGTGCGCGCTGTCTGGGCAGCCAGCCAGACCGGTGGGCGGTATCTAACAGTCTCGGACGAGGCCATCCTGGCGGCCATCGCCGAGCTCGGCAAAGTCGGCATCTTTGCGGAGCCGGCGGGCGCTACCTCCTACGCCGGTCTGTTGAAAGCGGTTGAAAACGGCTGGATCGAGCCGGACGACCCGGTGCTGGTGTTGAACACCGGCAGCGGGTTAAAGGATGTCAAGGCGGCGATGCAGGCAGTCCCTCCGGCGCCGGTGATCGAACCGACCCTGGAAGCCGTGCGTAAAGCCATTGTCTGATCGCCCAGGATCGCCTGCTCTCATGTCTGAACCGCTTTACACTATAACGGTACCAGTCTTTAATGAGCTCGAATCCCTT
This sequence comes from uncultured Anaerolineaceae bacterium, assembly GCA_964400875.1. GTDB lineage: Bacteria > Chloroflexota > Anaerolineae > Anaerolineales > UBA4823 > CAYNWK01. Next base: position 17,519 of record CAYNWK010000059.1, read on the forward strand.
CCCAAGCTCTACCAGCGGATGAAGGATACGATGGATTCCACCGGAAAGACCTGGGAATTGGTGCTGGTTGACGATGGCTCCACGGATGGCTCCACGCAGCTGATCCAGGAGCTCGCCAGGGAGGATGCAAGGGTAAGGCCCGTGATCTTCGCGCGCAATTTCGGACACCAGATCGCCATTACCGCTGGATTGGATTACAGCCGCGGCCAGGCCGTGGTGGTGATCGACGCCGATTTGCAAGACCCGCCGGAGGTGATCCTTGATCTGATCGATAAATGGCATCAGGGCTACGAAGTGGTTTACGCCGTTCGCGCTGAACGAGTCGGTGAATCCTGGTTCAAACGGATGACCGCATCGGTGTTTTACCGGCTGATCTACCGCATCACCGACGTAGATATCCCCCTTGACGCCGGAGATTTCCGCTTGTTGGACCGTCAGGTCGTCAATGTGCTGAATAAAATGCGTGAGCGACATCGCTTCCCACGCGGTATGTCCGCCTGGGTGGGCTTCAGCCAGATTGGGGTGCCTTACCGCCGTGAGGCTCGCTTCGCAGGTGAGACCAAGTACCCCTTCAGCAAAATGTTCCGATTGGCGCTCAACGCCATCACCAGTTTTTCGTTCTTCCCACTGCAGCTGGCCACCTATTTGGGCTTCATTTCAGCGGGGTTGAGCATCCTGGCGATCCCGATCGTTGTGTTTTTGCGCCTGTACCGAAATCTGGCGCTGACCGGTCAGGCTACTACGTTAATTGCAGTGTTGTTTTTGGGGGGTGTACAGCTAATTTCCTTAGGTATCCTGGGCGAGTATATCGGACGCCTTTACGACGAAGCCAAAGGACGCCCTTTGTATATCGTTCGCAAGGGGCCGGATGAATTTGAATAATAAGAAGAGGACTAACGCACTCGAAGGGAAGACAAGGGTTGATTGGGCGGCTCAGCCCGCCCAATCAACCCTTCTTTCTCGAAGATCTGCGTAATTCCTAAAAATGTAAGCTACCTTAGCAGAGACCGTCTGCGATCTTGATTTCTTAAGGAGACTTGAATTTCTATGAAGATTGATCTCACCAAACAGCCAGAACGACGCCGGCAAGCGATCCGACGGGTACGCGAACGGAATATCATTATCCCCACCTTTGCCCAGATGAAAAACCCCAGCTTGATCCCGGCTGAAATTAAGCAGCAGCTGCACCAGATCGGACTTTGGGATGTCACCCCTCGCAATCTTTTCCGCATCACCTGGAAGAACGAGCCCAAGGGTGAGGGCGGAGGCTTTCAAGGGGTTAATACGCTCGAATTCCCCTCCAGCCTGACGGGCATTAAAGCGCGCATCATTGCGCTGGTCGGCAAGTGGTTCCCCACCGGGGCACATAAAGTCGGCGCCGCCTTTGGATGTCTGGTGCCGCGGTTGGTCACCGGAGAATTCGATCCGTCCACGCAGAAAGCGGTCTGGCCTTCTACCGGCAATTACTGTCGTGGGGGCGCTTACGACTCCGCGTTGCTGGGCTGTGAGTCCATTGCCATACTTCCCGAGGGAATGAGTCAGGAACGTTTTGAATGGCTGTCCAAGATCGCTGGGGAGGTGATCAAGACTCCAGGAAGCGAATCAAACGTAAAGGAGATCTTCGATAAGTGCTGGGAGCTGCGCGCCTCGGGAGAAGATCTGGTGATCTTCAACCAGTTTGAGGAGTTCGGCAATTATCTGTGGCATTACGAAGTCACCGGGCACGCCATGGAAGAAGTCCTGGAAGGTGCGATGGGGCCGCGCGATGAGTATCGCGGCGTGGTCCTGGCTACTGGTTCTGCCGGAACGATCGCTTGCGGTGATTACCTCAAGCAGGTGTTCCCTGGCAGCAAGATCGTCGCTACAGAGGCCTGGCAGTGCCCAACCTTGCTTGAGAACGGCTTCGGCGCGCACCGCATCGAGGGCATTGGGGATAAGCACGTGCCCTGGATTCACAATGTGAAAAACACCGATATGATTTTGGCTATCGACGATGCTGCCGTGGTCAACCTGGCCCGCTTGTTCAACGAACCCTCCGGCAAAGCCTACATGGTCTCGCGCGGCGTCCCTGAAGAGCTGGTCATGCAGCTGGACTTGCTCGGGTTCTCAGGGATTTCCAACCTGATTTCTTCGATCCAGTTTGCCAAGTACTACGAGCTGGACGAGAATGACATCGTCCTGACCGTGCTGACCGACTCGATGGAGCTCTACGGCAGCCGGCTGGAGGAGATGCATGCCGAGTACGGCGAATACCGCGATCTGGATGCTGCCGCGCACTTCGCCCGCTATCTGGAAGGGATTACCACGGACCACTTGCTCGAACTCAGCTATCCGGATCGCCGGCGAGTGCACAACCTCAAGTACTTCACCTGGGTCGAACAGCAGGGTCGTACTTATCAGGAGATTGTCGATCAATGGTACGATCGGGATTACTGGAACGGTGTTCAGGAGCAGGTTCCCGAGATCGACGCGCTGATCGAAGAATTTAACCATGACGTGGGTTTAGCCGCCTGATTTCGTCGTACTCCGGCGCTGCTCCCCACTCCAGTGAAAAGGGAGCAGCGCCGGACCTTGAAAAACCATGACCGTCTCCCCAAACGACCTCATCCTTGTGGCAGCGCTCAAGGCCCCGCGGGACCTGGAGATCGCCCGGGTGCTTGGCTGGTATCGCATCCCGCTGCGAACCGCGCCGAAGGTCATCGCCGTAGACTACTTAGCGTTCTACCAGACAGCTGCATTTGGTGAGGAGAAATGGCGCATCCAATACGTCGCTCCGGTGCGGGGTCACGAATTGACCACCCGGGGCGAGCTGCTGCATGAGCAGGCGGATGATCCGCGCGCTCAGGAAGAGTACTTCAAGATCCAACTGGGCCCTCTGGAAAAGCTGCCGCAGCCGATCCTGGCTCCATCCTGGCGCCGCATCACCTTCTTCTACACCACCGGCGAATACTTGCTCCACGCCGAGACCGTCAACCAGCTGGTGGTTGAATCCGAAGAAAGGCAGGTTTTGTGGCGCGCTTTGCGGGAGCGCGCCAGCCGGACGGGCAACTATGCCGCCGCGGATGACCTGGATATCGACCTCGACCCGCAAATTTTAAGCGCATTATTGGGCATTAGAGAGCTGGAGGAAAGCTATGAGCCAGACGGCTCTGAAGAATGAGTCCTCCCGGAAAATCCTGTTCAAATCCGGCACGATCATAACCGCAGCTGAGACTTTCAATGGCGATATCCTGATCGAGGGGGAAAAGATCGCCGCGATTGGGGCGGGACTAGACGTTCCGGGTGCTCAAGTAGTGGAGGTTCACGGGAAAATCCTGATGCCCGGTGGGATCGATCCACACGTGCACCTGGCTTTGCCGATGTTCGACACCATCTCATCCGATGATCACTATACCGGAGGCAAGGCGGCCGCTTTCGGCGGAACCACCACACTGTTGGACTTCATCCCACAGGATTTCCCCACATTGAGGGAAGCGGTAGAAGCCTGGCACGCTAAGGCGGATGACCTCGCTTCGGTAGATTTCGGCTTTCACATGAACATCACCCGCTTCGATCGGCAGGTCGCGGCCGAGATCCCGGAGTTAATCGAGCAGGGCATCACCACTTTGAAGGTGTTCACAGCCTACAATGGGCGTTTGCGCTTGAGCGACGGCGAGATCTTCCAGGTTATGCGCATAGCCAAAGATAACGGCATGCTGACCATGCTGCATGCCGAGAATGGGGATGTGATCGAGGTCCTGGTTGCCGAAGCGCTGGCGCAGGGTCACACCGAGCCTATATGGCATGCCCACACGCGGCCTGCCGAGGGGGCTGTTGAAGCGGTCTTGCGCGCTTCGGCATTGGCCGCGCAGGCTGGCGCGCCGCTGTACATCGTCCACTTGAATACTGCCGGCGGCGCAGACCAGGTGCAGTATGCCCGTCAGCATGGCTGGCCAGTGATGGGCGAGACCTGCCCGCCTTACCTTTTCTTCACCGAGGATCACTTGCGCCGGCCTGACGGCGCCAAGTGGATCTGCTCGCCGCCGATGCGAACCTCGATAGACAACGCCAGGCTTTGGGATCGTCTCGCGGACGGTACGATCCAGACAGTAGGCACCGATCATTGCCCGTTCTTCTTCAATGGCGCTCAACCCGTCGATTACGAAGGGAGTCCGATCGCCATCCCAGGCAAGGAGCTGGGTGCGGCGGATTTCACCAAGATCCCCAACGGTTTGCCCGGCGTGGGAGACCGCCTACCTATCCTGTGGACCTACGGCGTGCGCGCCGGGCGGATCACCCCGAATCAGTTTGTCGCTCTAACCAGCACCAATCCGGCGAAAATCTTCGGGCTTTATCCTCGCAAAGGCGCTTTACTGCCCGGATCGGACGCCGACATCGTCGTCTGGGACCCCGAGCGGGAGCTGACCTACGGCCTAGCCCACGCCCACCATCGCACCGACTACAATTTATACGAAGGTTGGGAGCTGGTTGGTTTTCCAGAACAGGTCTATCTGCGCAGTCAATTGATCGTAGATGGTGAAAACTGGTTAGGGAAAGCCGGTCAGGGAAAATTCCTACCTTGCCAGCCGGACGCGCCTTTGATTTAAGCTTGATACGTTATAACTTTACCTTTCCCCACATAGCATTAAACCTGTATGCTAATTCTTTTCCCGGTAATGCTTCTCCTGCTGTCTGCTCTAGCGATGGTGGTGATTCGCTTGTTCAGGCCGGATTTTGTTTACCATTGGCTGATCGCGCTCGCCGGCGCTTTGCTAGCCTGGCCGATCATGTTGGTGGGCGGTTTGAACCTGCCGCTTTCGATTCCTCTCATTACCTGGCGGCCCACTTCGCTATTTCCGGCGTCGCCGATGCTGCTCGTCGATCGGCTGTCCTGGCCGTACGCGGTGGCCCTGGCGACTCTGGTCCTGGCGGCGATCCTCACTGATGTAGTGCGGGCAGCTGAGGCCGACTGGAGCGCTTGGGGAGGGGATTTAGCGCTGGCAGCTTTCGGTATCCTGGCGGCGCTGGCTGGTAATCCCCTCACCATGCTGCTTGGTTGGACGGTGATCGATTTCGGCGAATTCATTGTGATGATGAGCCAGATAACCAGCAGTTCGGTGCGGGAACGAGTGGTCGTATCGTTTTCCGCCCGGGTAACGGGCAGTGGATTTTTACTGGCTGCAGTGCTCGTGGCGGCACTGAACGGTGAGGCGCTGACCTTTACCGCGATACCCGCCCGGGCGAAGTTGTTTTTGATCCTGGCTGCCGGGTTGCGCCTGGGGGTAATCCCGCTCCATTTTCCTTTCCTGGGCGATATTTCGCTCAGGCGCAACTTGGGTACACTCGTGCGGCTGACACCTGCCGCCGCAAGCTTGGTACTCCTGGCGCGCACCGCCAGTGTTGGGGAAACCACAGCCTTCCAGCCGCTGGTGTTAGGACTGACCGCGCTGGTTGCGCTTTTCAGCAGCGGCGCTTGGGTCCTGGCTGGGGATGAGCTGGAAGGACGACCAGCATGGATTCTTGCAGGCGCTTCGTTAGCCGTAGCCGCAGCAGTCAGAGGGCAGCCGACGGCCAGTCTCGCCTGGGGGATAGCATTACTTCTATCTGGAGGTGTCCTTTTCCTGACTTCAATCCGCGACCCCCGGTTGATCTGGCTGACGTTATTAGGTCTTTTAGGCATCTCTGCCTTACCCTATTCACCCACCTGGAACGGCGCGCGACTCTACGATCCGCCATTTAACATTTACCTGATCTTCTTCTTGATCGCTCAGGTGTTGTTGATCTTGGGTTTCATTCGCCATACCTTGAACGGAGTCACACGCCTGGCTGGAATTGAGCGCTGGGTGTGGCTGATCTATCCCTTTGGCCTGACTGTGCTGCCGGTTTCCCACTTGCTTTTCGGCTTATGGACCAACCCGGGATCCGCTGACGCTCCTGCCGCTGGGTGGTGGGTGGGGATCGTTGTTGCTGCGCTCGCCGGATTTACGATCCTAGCCTACCGCAGGTGGAATCGTCTTCCCCCGCATGTGTTGGCCTTATTCAAATCGCTATTCTCATTCGGCTGGCTGTACCAGGCCTTGCGGGGGCTATATCGCCTGTTCGACCGTTTTATCGATTTTCTGACGAACGTCCTTGAAGGAGAAGGGGGCTTGTTGTGGGCCGTATTGATTTTGCTCACGCTCCTTTCCGTGATCTGGCGCAGCGCAGGCAGTTGAACGTGAACTTCGAGCCGTTTGCCCTGCCCGCCGCCATCCTCGTGTCAATTACCGCGCTGCTCCTATTAATCAGCCGGGATTGGCGCTTGAGCGTTGGAGCCCTGGCCTTCCAGTATATCGGCTTGTTCGCGCTGGTCGCTTTGAGCTGGCCTGTTGAATCGGCCGTCGTCAAGCTGGTCACTGGATGGATGTCCGGCGCGGTGCTGGGGATGGCCCTGGTGGGCTCTCCCGATGTACTCAAGCAGACAAAGCTGACCGGGAGATCGGGGCTCCTATTCCGGCTTACTACAGGCCTGATCGTCACCATCGTCGTCTTCAGCCTGGCGCCTGAGCTGTTGGTTTGGGTGCCGCAAGTGCAGCTTGTCCAGGTTTACGGTAGTTTTGTCTTGATCGGAATGGGACTGTTGCACCTCGGACTGACCGATCAACCGCTGCGGGTTGCCCTTGGATTATTGACATTTCTAAGCGGTTTTGAGATCGTTTACGCTGCGGTGGAGAACTCAGCCTTGGTGACCGGTCTACTGGCCGTGATCAACTTGGGGCTGGCACTCGCCGGCGCTTACCTGTTGACGATCTCTACGCCGGAGGATCGCGTTTGAACGCCCCTTTCTTGTGGATCCTTTTCCCGCTGGCGGTTGCGGCAATACTCTTGTTGCTCATGCGCTGGAATCTGGGGGTGAGCCTGGCAGGGACAATCATTGCTGCGCTCCTGGCTGGCCTGGCTTGGTTCCTGCCTTTGGAGGATCAGATCAGTCTAGGGCCGGTGGGGTTCGGGTTCTCGGACACCTGGTCTGTCTTGGGGCGCAACTTCATCCTCGGGGCGGCGCAAAGACCGGCTTTGGTAGTGATTTACCTGGCAGCTGCATTTTGGTTTGGTGCCGGGCCAATTGCTAAAGCCAATCGTAATTTCGTACCGCTTGGGCTCGCCATTACTGCTTTGCTCGCTGCGATCGTTGCGGTCGAGCCTTTCCTCTATGCAGCTTTGTTGATCGAGACAGCCGTCCTGGTCAGCATTCCCATGCTGGTCCCCGTTTCCCAGCCGGCTGGTAGAGGAGTTTTACGTTACCTGACTTACCTTACGATGGGTATGCCGTTCATCCTGTATACTGGGTGGATGCTGACCGGCGCCGACTCAGGTCCCGGAGATCCGCAGCTGGTCGTACGCAGCGCCGTCCTTCTCGGTCTCGGGTTTGCCTTGCTGCTTGGCGTCATTCCTTTTCATACCTGGATTCCGATGTTGATGCAGGAAAGCCACCCTTATACGGTTGCTTACGTCTTGCTGATTCTGACCAGCGCGATTTCATTTTTCGGTTTAAGTTTTTTTAACCGCTTCGCTTGGCTGCGCGAGATCGAAGGTCTTTACCCGTTACTGCGCTTTTCTGGCGTGTTGATGGTTGTAACGGCTGGTTTGTGGGCTGCCTTCCAACGGCGTTTAGACCGGATGCTTGGCTTTGCCGTGATCTTCGAAGTTGGCGTCTCCCTCTTAACTATCAGCCTGGCGCAAGGTGCAGCCACGGATACGTT
>CAYNWK010000060.1:0-24976 GCA_964400875.1 uncultured Anaerolineaceae bacterium
CCACCAGGTAAAGTGTATAGATAAAGCTCCAGTGGGCGGTGGGCGCATTGGCAGCAGTCACCGGCCACCAGGCCTCACCGAAGGAGAATCCGTGCCCGTCCAGCACCCGGATCGCCAGGTTGTGATAAGACACCTGATCAGCAGTGCCGGGCAAACTGATCACCTGGTCTCCCAAGTAAAGGGCTGCGCCCACGCGCAGCACAACCGATAGAATCAGGATGAACTTCAGATTAAAGACGAGTTTTTTGAGACGATCAGGCATTCTGCGAACATCTCCGAAAATTCAAAATTTCCCCTCCGCGTGCAGCGGCTAACTTCACCAATTAAGATCTCTACAATAACCGAGTTCGATCAGCGACTTACCTGCCACCGTTTTAAAAACCAGCTTGCGCAACGCCGACCACTTGCGCCAGTATTCCACCGGCCTGAAATCCTTCGGGCGCTTGAGGTGCTGCCAGCTAACTTTGTTCTGGTTTTCGGGCTTGTTCTCGAGCTTCGAGGACCCAATCACGCGTATTTCTTCAATGCGCTCAAACGGATAGCGGGTTTCATCCAGGCACAGCCGTGCGCACACCTCTCGGACAAAAGCCTGAGGTTCTTTAAGGGCATGCTCGAATTTGACCAGTGCATACCCGGTTCGATCGTTGGCTTCGAACTGTTTAACGGTTTCGAGGATAATACGCACGCTGCGATTCCAGCGCAGGCAAACTTGCAGGAAATTGAGATAAGGCCACGTCTTTAGCGTTGAATGCACCAGATCGCGCCCATCGCGCACGAGAATCACTAAATTCTCAAAGGGAAACAGGGTGAAAAAGAAGTCCAAATATTGAACGCTGGGCATTTTCACCAGGACCCGCTGGTTGTCGGGCACCATTGAGTGAAGATACGCCACCAACGCAGATCCGACTATGGGCAGAAAATCGTAGTCCTCGAACTTATCTAGATTGTAGCGGTAGCCATCTATGAACCTGGTTTGCAGTCTGAGAATGTCTTCAGCCAAAATATTAGCCGGGAACTCCCATAGATGATTGGGATGTCCGGTGATGTCAGGATGCAGCCGTAGGAGTTCTCCTACGTAAACCGACCCGGAGCGCGGCATAATTCCCTGGACGAAAATTGCAGGCTCTCGGCCTTGGCCACGAGCTAACTGAGCGGCCCGCAAGGCTTGCTCGCTGAGCCGGCAAGTTTGTCTCTGCACGCGGAAGCCCTTCGTTTCAAAGAAGTAATCGAAATACTTCTTTGTGTTTAGAATTAATACGTTGGTTTGGTGCAGCACCTCGCGATTGCCTGCGGGCATGCTAACTCTCGACCGGCTGAGTTTTCAACAAACCGGATTCGTCATTAAGGTAAATCTTTTCCAGGACGACTAATCCCCCCAAAAATATCCAGGCATAAATGCCGGTACGGACACCGTTGAAACCGATGTTATATACAAACGGCAGCACCCAATCTCCCAACATACCCGCCACGGCCGTTGCAACCAACCCCCCACCCGCGCCGTATACGAAAGCCCTTGGGAAACCGGGAGGCACCCGATCCCGCAAGCGTAATCCTAAGAATGCCAGTTCAATGAAGAACCACACAAAACACATCAGACCAAGTACACCTGTCTGGGCAACGATATCCACATAGTTGTTATGCGAGTTAAATTGAACCGCGAACCCCCTGATTGGGAACAATGGCGTGTACCAAAAATAATTCGCAAATCCCATTCCCAGGATAGGGCTGACCAGCACGATTTCCTTCAAGATCAGCCAGGCTTCTACTCGGGTGGAAACGCTGTACGAGTCCGAGGCGATAGCGCCGGAAACCACCTGAATAGCAGGAATTATCCCGATCAAGGCCAGTAATATCCCCCAGCGCCTGGAATAAAACCAGACCACTATGGCGACTCCCGCCAACGCTGTCATCCATCCCGATTTCCATTTATAGCTTTGTACGATGGACACGTAGAAGGCGCCTAAAACCACCAATCCTAAAAATATCCGCACCGCAGGATGGAGTTTCCGATTGATCAGCATCTGGCTGAAGGTCATTGTCGGAAACCAGGCCCAAAAAACGCCGCCAATCGATTCGGATCGGAAGATGAGATGGTTGACTGGCTCCATTCCAGGGATAATTTTAAGGGTGACGTGTACGCTTCCAATGCCGATTAACAGCCACGTTATTGCCTGCAGCCATTTGATGTCTTTTACCTGGTGAGCGACCACAAAAAAAGCGCCGATCGAAACGATGAAGACAGCCAGTCCGCCTGCCTGGGCATCCAAGGGTGCATTCCGCGCAAAGCTATACCAGGGGAACTGCCCGATTCCAAATGCGAGCAGCGAAACAAATAGGAAAGCAAATAACGGCGGCAAAGTACGCGAGGCGACCAAACGAATCTTCTTCTGGCGGATCACCATATCCGATATCCAGATCCCCATCAGCGTAACGACCATAACCATGGGGAGATTGATGTTCTTGGGGCCAACATCAGGCACGCTTACCCCACCAATTAGGATCAAGATCAAGCCCAACTCGGGCCACTTCAATAAAACCGTCGCACCGGCAATTCCTGCCAACAGGAGCAGCACCAGGCTCATATCCTGCGGAGAGAGGAAGAAAACGGACACAGCAGTAAGCAGTAACACACAGCTGATTATCGCCAAACGCAGCAGTTTCCGAGAGTTTTCGGAAGCATATTTTTTTGCTGAGTTTAAGGGCAATGAGTAATTTGCCATCTAATATCTACCTTTTTATTGCGTATGTATTTAACTTGTCTTAAAGTCGAAGGATGGATTTTCGCGCAGCCCATCCCGGTATCCCCGATAAATGTAGCCGCCGATAATCCAGCGCCGCAGACCCTCCAAGAACCGGCCTGATGGGTTCAACTGATTTAGGACCTTGAAGGCTTTTTCCAACAACCACAGGAAGGCTTCTAGGGAAGCCAACCACCGGACGCTTTTACGTAAAATCAGCGCTGGTGCATCATGGCTCCAGTTTATCGGTGTTTTATCTGAAAACATGGGTAAATACTGAATGAGATCAGGATATTTTTGGAAGAGCGGTACGGCGCGATAGGAAGCCTCTCTCCAACGCCTGATCTGATTTCCAAGGTTCCTATAAACATAGTCTCGATGCCAGCAGATCGCGGCGGTGCTCCGGTAGAATTCAAATCCTTTCAACTGTGCCCGGTAAGAAAAATCTGCATCGCACCACATGCTGGAACCTGGAAAGTCAAGGTTTTGCATCATCCCGAGTCCAATAAAAGCTTCTCGATAGATGGACATATTGTTGCTGCAAACCTTTGGGAATTCGACGTCAACCAGCTCGGTCTCCTGTGAGTGTTGGCTTCGAACTGGATGGGCTTCTTCAAGTGGATTGCCGGCTTCCAACCACAGGATCTCAGTTCCTACAACGATACGGTTGCCGGCCCCTTCATGTGCGCGGTAGAGCGCGGCTAGATAATTTGGCTCGACCAGGATATCATCATCCAGGAAGACCAACAATTCTGCCCGGCCGTGCTTTGCCCCATTGTTGCGAGCGAGCGCATCACCTTGATTTTCCTGGCGAATGCAGCGCAAAGCGAAAGGAAACTCTTGCGATGCAATTTCACTACTACCGTCTGTTGAGCCGTCATCCACCACAATTACCTCGAACCGGTCACAGGGGAAGGTTTGATTGGCCAGCGACGCCAAGGTCTCGAGTAAATATTGTTTGCGATTGAACGTTGGGATAACTACGCTAATCTCAAGCGTTGCCATGATCAAACCAACTCAAATCCTGAGGTCTCTTGCTGGATAAGTTCAGATCCTTTGAGCGTTTCCAACAAATAGCTTTCGTACGCATCCATCATGCGTTTGACACTATAACGCTCCCTGACCGTTCTCCAGGCTGTGTGTGCAAGATCGTTCCGGAGCTCCGGACTTTCAATCAAGCGCTGGATTGCGTCCGCAAGGTTATGCGAATCTCCGGCTTCAAAGAAGAGTCCATTCTCACCATCCCGAACGATCTCTTTTGTCCCCCCGGTGGGCGTTGCCAGGATCACCATCCCTGCGCACATCCCTTCAAGGACTACCCGAGCAAATGGCTCCGGCCATATCGACGTTAAAATAAGCACGTCAGACTTCAACATAAGGTCTGGAATTTTTTCTGGTGAGATGCGTCCTAAAAATTTAATTTGTTCTCGCAGCTCCTTCCGCTTGACCAGACCCCTAAGGTGTTCGACATACTTCTCATTACCAGATCCAGCCAGGGTTAAATGAGCGCGCTTTTCCCCACGAGTGACCAATATCGCCATCGCTTCAATCGCAGTTTCCAGGCCTTTCACAGGATGTAATCTGCCCGCATAAAGTAATCTCACCTTATCTGCCTGCTTTACGGGAAAGCTTTCCGGCGTTCCACCTAGAAACTCGGCAGCATCGATTCCGGTGTGAATGGTTCTGGCGTGTTCAACTGGTATGCCCGCCTCAACCAAGGCATCCCTTGTCGAAGCACTGACACAAATTGGCCGTTCGAATTTCAATTGCGGTCTTGGCTTATCCAGGGAGATCAGAAAGCCGGCTACTTTGCCGATTGCAACTTTGGGAAGGCGGCTGAACCATGTTCGCCCTTCCCTCTGCCAGTATAAAACGTGTTGACTGGGTAAGGTGGGCCAATATTCGGCGAACCGGTAAACAACTCGGCCGGGATAGTTTGATTCTGCCACACCGGCTAATGAATAATGCAAATTCCACAAGCTCCAAATAAAAATTAAGTCTGGTTGCAAGTCTTGCAGCAAACGTTCAAAACGTTTCAGATTTTCGCGTTCGCGCTCTTTCCGATGTAAGAAGAAAGTTATCACCTGCCGCCAAGGAGCAAAGTCCATTTCTAAGTAAAGCCACCGGTAGATCCCATCGGTCTCCATCGGCGTGTTGTCTATTCCATTCATGCTGGTCAAGACCGCGACCTCGTGGCCGCGAGTTCTCAATCCTTCAACGATTTGCTGACAAGAACGTCCCTGCCCACCCAGTTCAAAAGGAGGATAAAAATTGTTAAGAATTAGAATCCGCACAAGTAACTTGTCCCGGAAGGCGTATCGTCGCTTTAATCTCTAAGCGAGCGCGCCATTCTCCGTAATTTCCACGAGATAAGCCTCCAGCTGTTCTACCATCCGGTCGAGAGTGAAGCGCTGCTCAATTGTTCGCCGGCCTGCCTCGATCAACTGGTCGCCTAATCTCCTATCCTCCGCCAACCGGATTAGCTGATTAGATAATGCCTTAACATCTTCCGGTGGAAAGGTCAATCCGGTTTTCCCTTCGACCAATAACTCACCCGTCCCTCCCGTAGTAGTCCCAACAACTACCAGACCCATGGCCATAGCCTCCATAACGATTCGAGCCAGGGGTTCAGCGTAGATCGAAGGAAACAACAGGACATCGTGTTGACTTAATACCTGGGGCATCTCGGACCTAGGCACAGAATCACGAAAAGTCACCCTCGTTTGTAAATTGTGTGTTGCAGTAAACTGGCGCAAAGAAGTAATGTATTGCGGATGGCCAGTACCCAATATCGTCAAATGGACGGTATTGACCCCGTAATTATGGACCAGCTCTTTGAGCGCTGATAAAGCCGTGTGCACTCCTTTGTGGTCAACGATCTGTCCAGCGTAGAGCAGTTTCAGTGAACTTCGAGTAAAACTCGACTTGCTTGCAGCCTGTGAAAACTGCCCCAGGTCTATGCCGTTATAGACGATTCGAGCATGATCGATCGGTAAACCTGAATCAAGCAAGGATTGTTTCAATCCAGCGCTTACGCACATAACGTGCTTCATCTCTAACGTCTTATCCAATATACCGGCCAATCTCTGTGCGGCTAACCAAGCAAGCACACGTTTAGGGATACGAAAGATAAGGTGCCTGGCAGGCGTTTCCCAGTATTTCCGATGCATGCTGACCTCAATTGGCCAATGTCCGGCCAAGTAATAGGCCACTTTCTCCCGCATCAGGTCTTCGGCCTGCACTGCCAATACCATCGATAATGCCCATAAGCTCCATACGACAATTACATCTGGAGCAAACTTCTCGACTACTTGTTCAAAATACTGTTTGTTTTCAGCCTGCCTTCTGCTCCAGCTCAACAAGAAATCGAACGGGCGATAATAATTCAAGTCGCCTTCGAGGTGGAGCAACCTGTATACATTTTCTTCATCGGGCGGTGCTTGTTGGCTGTCGTAGTTGCTTGTAAGAACGCCAACTTGATGACCGCGGGCTTCAAGGACAGAGGCGACTTCTTTAGCCAATTGAGGATAACCGCCGGCACGAAGAGGTGGATAAAAATTTGTCAAATAGAGAATCCGCATAAATTACTGCACGAAAATCTAGAGGATGAAATTATTCAATATAACCCAGATCCCGCAAACGACGCAGCATGTCCGCATCCAACTCGGGTTCGGCATTACTGCCCTGTGTAGTCTTCGCTGCGCGTTGACGATGAACTTCAACCAGCTCCTGAAAATGGCGGGCTTGTTGTGGATATTCACCGGCAATGTTAATTTGCTCCCGGGGGTCATCCTTCAGGGCGTACAGACGTGGTTCATCTTCCCTACGACTGTTCCAGATGTATTTATATTCTTCATTCCGTACCGCGATGATATGCAAATGATCGCGCCACATCTCTCCAATGGCCTCGTATGCGGGATACAATTGCTCGTCCCCCTCCCACAATGGAGTTAGACTCACTCCCTCCATCTTTTCGACAGGCGGGCAATCGCACAATTCGAGGATAGTGGGCATCAGATCCAGCGTTCGCACCTGGCGTTGGATAACTCGCTGCGATGGTCCCCCTGGCAGCCGGATAATCAGCGGGACCCTGAGGATTTCATCGTGCAAATTGGTCTCAAAGTGCCCCCAACGGCCGCGTTCCATGAACTCTTCGCCATGGTCTGCTACAAGAACGATTACGGTGTTATCAAGTAATCCCTGGCGTTCCAAGGCGTCTACCAACCGGCCAATCTGTTCATCTGTGTAGTACACCGCCTTTTCATAGAGGTCGATGTAATGGGCGCGATGATCCGTGTTGACGCGTTCGCCGTTAAAATTTGCGCGGTGCAGGTGGCCCAAATCCTGCCATGCACGGGCGATCTCGACCGGAGATTTCAACATCTCTTCCCGGTGGTAAGGCCAGTGGATGTCCATGAAATGAGCCCAGGCGAAGAACGGCTCAGCAACACCGTTAATCCAAGAGATTAACTCATCAACCAGCTCTGCGCCGCTTACATACAATTGCGCCGGACGTGTGCGCATTCCTAATAAGCGGGCTATGGAATGCGTTATGGGCAAGCGTAAAAGACGCTCACCGCCCTTGATCCGGCGCAGAGCTGGATCGGTTTCTCCAGGGTGCAGGTCTACGAACTTGGCAAATCCGCGCTGGTACCCGTACGTGCGGCTGACCAGGGGACTGGTCGAGAACGCGCCGGTAGTATAGCCATGTCGAGCTAAGGCTTCAACCGGCGAAGGCCGTTCGGGGGAGAGCGGGCCCAGACACCCGCCGTACATGGAGGCGTAGGTCGAGGTCAGCATCACAGGAAAAGCAGCCTGGGTCCAGGAGCCTCCGGTGATCGCCTGAGCGAAGCGGATGCCTGCCCTGGACAGGTTATCGATATTGGGAGAGATTGCTTTTGGGTATCCGTTGCAACCCAGCGCATCTGCCCGCAATGTATCCAATGTCAGGAAAACAACGTTCGGTCTATTTGTCATAGTTACCGTTGTTAAGATTTAAAGCGATTGAAAGAATATATGTCATGGTTTATCTTCTCCCCATCTCCCCATCTCTATTCACTGGACTCCAGCTCACAAGATTGCTGAATATATTTTCTCAAGTTCTTTTGTGTACTGTTTCCAAGAGTGCTGCTCAACGGCTTGTTTGCGAGCTTGTTGTCCCAGTCGCTCACGTACAAGTGGATCGCTGAGTAAATTTACCATCGCCTCAGCAAAGCTATTTTTATCACCCGCTTCGACCAATAAGCCATTGTGCCCATCATGAATTACTTCGGCAACTTGGCCTGTCTTGGTGGCGATAATCGCCTTTCCTGCTGCCATATATTCGTAAATCTTTAACGGAGAGCCTCCATGGCCATCAAAAAACGAGATGTTTGGGGCTACCGCAACGTCTGCAATGGCCAACATCTCGGGCACCTGGCGATGTTCAAGCGCGCCTGTCATCAAGACTGCAGACTGAAGTCCATTTTCTTCGATCAACTTCTCGACCTTTGACCTGGTTCGACCATCCCCAATCAGGACCAATTTGGCATCGGGGACCTTGCGCAACACCTGAGTAAAACTATCTACCAATAACTCAAGATCATGCCACAAGTAAAATCCGCCAACGAACATTACCACGGGCTCATTTTTAAGATTGAGCCGAAACCTGATCGACTTGACATCATAGTGGTTACCAAATGCTTCAGTATCGGCTGCATTGGGCAAAACGACTATCTGTCCCGCATCTAAGTTCCACTTCTGAACTAAATGATCTTTGAGTTGAGTGGATACACAGAAAATCCTGTTGGCGCTTTTAAAACAAAATCGGGTGGTCCACTCCGCAAACAGCTTCCGAATGCCATGTTCGCGGTTTTCCTGGGCATTGCGCTCCTCCAATAGGTCGGCATTGACTTCCAATATGTATGGGATGCCCAGCTTCCGGCTTGCCCAAGCCCCACCAAAGGCCAATAAATTGTATCGTTCATGGATCAAATCGTACCCTTGCAGATTCTGGCAACAAGCGTCATAAGTACGAAAGCTGTCGAATAGTGCCAGATAAGGTATTCGTAGACTCTTTTGGATTTTCCGAATCGCACTTTCAAAAATCTTGAAGAATTTCGTCCCGCTCAAGCCCAGCTTTCCAAAGTCTCTCTCAGGAGGATTATTGAGCTGAAATACCTCAAGATTAGTGGTATTGAGCACCCGTCGTCCTTGCAAGGCGAGAAGGCTGACGTGGTGGCCGGCTTGTTGTAGACCATGGATCTGGTGATAGATATGAAGCTGGACAGCGAAGGGCTCAGCGAAGTTCATGCTGATACTTTGAAAGAGGTAAGCTATTTTCAAAGGGCGCCTCATGAAATCGTTTCGACCTCTTGCGCATTCCTCAACCGCTTGTCTCCTATTAGGGATTGAGCAAGGATGGAGGCCAAGCCCCGATTGAGCAGCGATGAAGGAGCGACAGCGATCGCTTTGATAGCCCTCTGCCTCACCTTGACCATGTCTTTGTACTGATAAGCCCGGAACGCCCCGACCATCCAAGTTCTGGTAACTGCTCTTCGCCTAAGTCTTTTTAATTCGGACAATTCATCAGGAAGATTTAAGAAAACTCGATTGGTGAAAGTATTGGGGTCTTCGGTTAGGTGGTTCCAGGCATAAGCCGCCACACTTTCCAAGATCCGATCGGCGTTATTTTCCATCAAAGATGGATCCAGCCTTACAGCTTCCGCCAGATCCAACCTAGCATCCTCAATACAATCGGCCGCATACCCCAAGCAGGCAAAGCCCAAATAGACTCTAGCGTAAGCGCTTCCTTTGTTCATTCCCAACGAGGTCGAGAGCTGGTTGTCAGCAAAAATGGTATCTAGCATAGCAGTCTTACCCTTCCTTACAAGGGCGAGGTTGCGCACAGAATTGTTGCCATGCATCCTTTGCCTGAAAACCATTTCTTTTACCCAGGCCACCGGGCATCCAGCTTGAGCTAACCTGAACCATAAATAAGTGTCCTCGTTTGGGGCTAGATCATGATCGAACCCGCCGACCAGATCGAACCATGACCGCCGAATAAGGACCGCAGCTACATGGGCCATAGCAGCAAAGAGCCAATCTCGGAGAGCAGGATTTGGGTGGTGGAGCCACGGCCGTTCCGAACGTACAATCTCTCCAGATTCTTTAACCCTATCCCAACCGCTGATAACCATACCTAGATTAGGATTTGCTTGCAGAGCCTGTACCTGGATTTCAAGTTTCTTAGGCATATACCAATCGTCATCGTCAAGAAAGGTGATAAATTCGCCCTGACTTAAAGCAACTCCCCGATTGCGCGCGGCGCCTCTTTCTTGTTGCTCCTGGGGGAAATAGCGAACTCGCCGGTCACGGTAACCGGTGACCACTTCGGCCGTGTGATCAGTAGATCCATCGTCCACAATGATCAGCTCAAAATCACTGAAGGTCTGATCGATGACACTTTCAATTGCCTCCGAGAGTAGTTGAGCGCGGTTACGCGTTGGAATGATTACACTTACTTGGGGCATGCAGTTTTTCCAGGCTCTTGTCTTGTCGGCTTCCCGTAAGTCGGCTTTATAGGCTGCCAATCTTCCTGGGCCGAAAATGTTTCAATCGCGGACTCGTCGAGTATTCCTATAACCCGATTTAATCAAGATACCCCAATGCTCGCAGATGGTTAATCATTAAATCATCCTCTTCGGATGAATAAAGGCTTTCTTCTATGGTCTGGGGTTCTGCATCACCTGGCTGGGTACGGATAGGACGATCGCTCAATTCAGGGGCCAAAAGCTCACCCATAACATGACCATCCCAATCCTCTGGCACAGGCACATCATAAATGTGAAGTAGCGTTGCAGGCACGTCCATCAGATGGCCACTATGGGCGGTCTGGCTTGACTGCACTACTCGACCTGAAAAGATAAAAACGCCGTCTGGACTATGCCAGCCAAAATCCCTATTTTGATCGAATGTGACGAAATATCGGTCGTGTCGTTTTCCCTTATGCGGCGCAGGTTGGCGTGTGCGAATATTCCATTGTGATCGATAAGCGTCGACGACGATATCAGGCGCTTGCCCGGTCGCTGGCCCAGCATACAACTCGTCTGAGCTAAAGATAGCTGCAAACAGGGGCTCACCGGTATCAGGCTCAAGAATCTTCGAAAGTTCATCCTTTAATTTGGCCACAAGTACTTTTTTCTCTTCGGCTGGGATGACCCCGCTAGGTTCCCGATTGATTATATTGAAATAAAGCAGTCCTGAGTTTAATGAGCCAGGAAAAATAGCAGTACGATTAAAATCCGGTTTGGTACTCAGACGCATATGTGCCTCGGCGTACGGAATGACATCTTGGATCTTAGCCCAGAAGCTTGATTGCATCTTCTTTGGGAGTCGAGGTAAAACGATACGAATAAACCGGCGTAACATTTTCTCAGACCGCCCGGACCAATTCAAGTGATCTTGGAACCAATATTCTAGGAGCCAGTTCAAAGCAGCGTCTTGTTGACCGGGTGCATTTTCATGGTAAACACAATATCCATGCTCCCGCAGCCATATATTAAATAAGAAATCACCTTTGAGACGGCTGGAGCCGTGGTCAGAGATCAACATCACATTGTCTGGTTGAAAAGAGCTGATCAAATTCTCGAGGTCAGCATCTGATTGGAGGTAAGCCTCCTGTACCAGCTCCATGGTGGGCATCTTATGATTGGCATGATCGGTCAACATGAGGTTGATGACGAGCACGTCAACCTGGTACTTCTCAGCCAGAGCGGCTCCTGCTTCAACCAAATAAGCCTGGTGGCGCTTCTCGGTCGCCAGAATTTCCTCAGGATGCCCAGATCGGAGCACTTCAGTGGAGACGACCGGGTGATAAGGTCCAAACTGGCTTTCCATCCACTGCTGCGCCTCTGGCGGCCAAGTCAAATCCCGAGCCGAATCTGGCGTACCAAACCCACAGAGTAAGAAACCCTGGATCGGTGTAGGCGGGTGGGTAAAGGGAACATTGACCAATCCTACTCGAACTCCGGCAGCGTTTAGATATTGCCAGAAAGGGGTGCCCTGTCGAAGGTGGGCATTTGTTGGCCGGAAACCGTATTCTCCAGGTTTACGCCAAAGCATATCGAACACACCATGTTTGCCTGGATTCTTCCCGGTAGCGATTGAGGACCAAGCAGCAGGGGTCCATGGCGGCATCGTTGAGTTCAAGACGCCCCAGATACCAGAGTTGATCAATTTTTGAATAGTGGGTAATCGACCAGCGTGTAGCAGTGGATCGAGATATTCCCAACAAGCGGCGTCGAGTCCAACAAGTAACGTTCTTTCCATTCGTTTCCTAAACCTCATTCATATCGTTCGGGTAGACAGAAAAAACCATCAACCCTCAACAGGTAGCGTCCAGCGGTGCGGCATGGAGACGCTGATCTCCTGGAAAGGTTTTACGACCCGACCATTCAGCAAACCCTCTTGCACGTCAAACACTGCCGCAGCCTGAACATGATCCTGTCGTTCACCACCACCGCGGATCAGGACGTCCATTCGATAACGACCAGCCACGAGCAGTAGCTGATCCACGTCGCAAACAAACTGATGTCCAATCGAAGGGTCATATTGATCATCCGGACCCGGAGCGTCGCTCTTGAAAGCAGTAATGCGCTGCCCTAATTGATTGAAGAGCGTGAAGACACAAGAGATTGCCGGCATTGTGCCACTGATGTGGAACACGAATCGGGCTGGTTGGCCAGTCCGCAAACCGCTAGCGCTGCCATTTTGGTTGTTGATATCAACTGCTAACAACCTCACTAGCCCACGACCTCCCCGGTCGGTTCGCTCGGCAATCGGCTGGGATTCCGCTGACTCCAGGGTCCGCAGGTAAATATCGGCAGCCTCAGCCATCGATGTGTCAGCGACCAGACTACCATTGCGAAGCAGAATTCCACGGTGGCATAGCTTTTGCATGATCCCCATGTTGTGGCTGACAAACAGGATCGTCCGACCTTCTCCGGCTACACTACTCATCTTTCCCAGACACTTCCTCTGAAAAGCCACATCGCCAACTGCCAGGACTTCATCTACCAGCAAAATTTCTGGCTCCAGGTGTGCTGCGACTGCGAATGCAAGCCGAACATACATGCCGCTCGAGTAATGCTTTACCGGTGTATCGAGAAACCTTTCGATCTCAGCAAAGGCCACAATCTCGTCGAATTTTTTGTCGATTTCAGTCTTTTTCATCCCCAGGATGGCGCCGTTGAGGTATGTATTCTCCCGACCAGTGAGTTCGGGATGAAAACCAGTACCAACCTCCAGTAGCGATCCGACTCGGCCGTAGATTGTGGCTGAACCACTCGTCGGATCAGTAATCTGGGATAGCACCTTGAGTAAGGTACTTTTACCAGCTCCATTCCGGCCGATAATACCAACAACTTCCCCGGGTTGAACCTCTAAAGAGATGTCTTTTAAAGCCCAGATGGTTGCCTCAGAATCAGGATGATTATCCGGTTTTAGAAGTCGTTTGGCCCGTCGCAAAGGGGATTTCAATGCATAAATAAGTTGGTCGCCAAGGCGGGTGAAACGCTTCTCGGCGCTGCCAATTCGATATTGCTTGCTCAGGTTATGGATTTGAATCACAGGAGCTCTCACGAGTGCCTACACAATATCCGCGAATGAACTTTCCATCCGCCGAAAATAGATCGCCCCTCCTGCTAACAGTAAGAGGGCAACTATGGAGGAAACGATAATGATGGGACCGGGTGTGGTATCAGTGCCCAGCAAGGCCCACCGAAACCCTTCAACCACACCAACCATTGGGTTCAGGCTGTAAATCAGCCTCCACTGCTCCGGTACAATACTGCTGGGGTAGGCAATGGGCGTTAAGAAAAGCCAGAACTGGACCAAAAAAGGAACGATGTAACGCACGTCCCGGAACTGCACATTTAAAGCTGCAAACCACAAGCTCGCGCCCATGGATGTGACGAGCGCCAGAAGCAGAAGGAGTGGCAGCCAGATAATGTTATTTGTGGGTACGATATGGAAAAAAAACATCATCCCTATCAGTACAGCTAATGCTAATGCAAAATCAACCAACCCGGCCATCACAGTCGCCACTGGTAACGTGAGGCGTGGAAAGTAGGTTTTTTTAACCATGCCGGCATTGGATACGATGCTGTTCGTAGCCTGCGTGAGCCCGTTGGCGAAAAAGGTCCAGGGAACCAGCGCAGAGTAAGCAAACACCGGGTAGGGTAGATCATCGGAAGGGACCTGTGCCAATCGGCCGAAGAAGATACTAAAGACAACCATCGTCAGGAACGGCTGTAAGATTGCCCAGGCTGCTCCAAGAATAGTCTGTTTGTAGCGCACCTTTAAATCTCGCCATACGAAAAAGTAAAGCAATTCACGGTAGCGCCATAATTCACCCAGCTTTAAGGACGCCCAACTACTTTTGGGCTGAATGTGCACGACAAACTCGCTGTCTGCTGCCGGCCGATGGCCTACCGATTCACTGACAGGTGCTTCCATTTGTTTAGATTCCATAGAGATAGATCTTATCCGAACACGAGGCGATATCTGTGGCGTATCGGTGATCTTCGAACAATCGCCATCAGTAGCAGAGGAACTCCTAAACCAACGAGTACAAGGATTGTTAGGTAAACAAGCTGGTAGCCAAGTAGCCAAGGCGTAAACCGATACATCAGGACTGCAGCAAAATAAACACAAGGGATATTGCCCAAATAAATTCCTAATGACTTCGTTCCAATTTGGGAAACTTCATCGGCGAGAGGCATACGGCTTCTATCGAACGCTAGGAAACACAAGATCAGGGAGAGTGAATAAGGAAGTTTTGTAAAGCCGCTAAATCCCGGACCAAGCCAGGCCGGTCCCGTCAACCGATCGATTACAACGTATTCAACAACGACCAGGAAGGTCATGGCTATCGTCGCAACCAATAAATGCCATCGATATGGAATTAACCTGGGCTTGAATTCTGTCAAGTGGAGGCCGATTACAACCCCAAAAGGAAACCAAAATGGTAAATTAAATAAAAAGAACCAGTTTGGAAGATTAAACTGCAGTTCCTGAGCCGGCACCCATCCGAACTCGGCCATGTAAGTCAAAAAGGATGAAAACCACCCCAGCACAGCTATTGCCAAGAGCAACAGCTTCCAATTACGTCTTACCAGATACACAATCAAGGGCGCAAGCAAGTAGAACTGAATCAGTAGAGGAATCCAGTGGTACGGCGTGAGTATTTCGTCAATATTATTTGGAATATCCCTCAACAACACGTAGCGAAGAACCGTCCAGAGAAAAAACGGCGCTAGTAGATACTTGATTCGAGAGAACACCATACTCCAGCTAACCGTTGATTGACTGCCTTTAGCTGTAATGCCAATAAAGTAGCCGGAAATAAAGAAAAATGCGGGTCCCGCAAAAGTCAACAACAATCGGAGAAGCATAAGAACATAATAAGGTAAGCTGCCAATTTGATCATAATTGGGAACTGGCACACTCATATACCGATCTGTCCAATCAAACATGGCCTGGAGGGAGAAGGCGGCGGCATGATGTACAGCAACTGCGATAATTGCTGCGCCATTAAGCCACAAAAGTCGTTTACTCATACTCATAGGAATTCCCTTGCGCTCCGTTCATTTCTTAAGAATTAGGCTGTTTCTATTCGTCGGCTTCTCGTCTTTTCAGTATGAGATAATTAGCCGGGATTGCACTCACTTCCCTATCCATTAGGGGAATTGTGCTGATTGATACGTGTTGGTTTTGATCGAGCACGATCCATCGCTCGTCAGGATAATACAACTGCCTTTCCTCAAAATTAAACCCAATCCTTCGGGTGATCTTTGGAATTTGGGAGAAGATTTCATCTGGGAGTGTACGCAAGTAAAGGATTGCTTCCGAGGGCATTTCTATTTGATACAGTGTTCCCCGATGACCTAACAGAAGCTCCAGATTCTCAATAAAGCTGGGACGAAAGCGTCTCTTGATCATATGCAGCACGCCACGCATGTAGATATTCAGATCTCCAAATTCCGCATGCAAATTCCCAGCCTCGTTCGGATTGATCGCGTCGAATACTCTAAATTCGACATTGTCTACTCCAGTTGATTCAAATTTGGCGAGGCGGATAGCAGAATCAGAAATATCAGCACCGATTACTTTTTTAAAGTGCTTTGCCAGGAATCTGGATTGCCGACCGTTTCCACACCCAAGATCGAGAACAGGAAGACTAGGGTCCATATATTTTTTATAGCGTGCCAATTCCTCAATAGAGGAGCTTTCTGAGACATAGTCCCAAAAAACCTGACCGTTATTGCCTGTCTCACGGATGTTGTTCCAGTAACTCTCCCAATCGTTCATGATTCTCCGTTTAGCTCCCTGTCACTTGAAGGTGTATGCTCGTTCGCACAGGATTTGATGTCGCACCGAAACGATATAGCTACGTGTCGATGTAAACTCCAAGATTAGATAGCCTCGTTCTTGATGGTTTATTGGATCTGGTTACCCCTATACAATTTTGAGGAATCGATGGCAAAGATTAGCTCGCCAGAAGGTAACCGCGCGCCTCACAGGTAATGAGAAATTACGTTAATTCCACTAAGTGGGGGAGATAAAGGCTGCCCGCGCTCAGCATTCTTGTCAGGCACCTGTTCCACCATTTGATCTTACCGCTGCGTCGTTGCTCAATCGCTGCCAAAGCGCATCGCAGGCAGCTTTGATATTGGCTTCGATCGCTGGCGGAGCCTCTCGACCAACCGAAGAGGCGAATATGCCATCAACGAGATAATCTTCGTAGGGCAAACGGAGGAAATCGCACAGACCTTGGAAATATTTTTGGGGATCGGAAACCACAGATTCATACCGTATGAGCATTACCCGGTCGCTCTCATCTAATTTGAGGTCGTAATAAAGCTGGTTATAGAACAACCAATACAGTGCTCCCCCATCCTCCATCGTTAAATTAGGTTTCCAGAGTCCTCGAATGATAGATTTCGTTTTCTCTGGCGGCGGCGCATATCCGAATTCACCGAAATCATCCTCCACCCATGAATTAATGTGATTGATTCGATTCGTTCGTCCAAAACGTTTCAAGGAAGAATTAATCACATCATCATAATGGCGGAAAGTGAAAATGAATTTGGCATCTGGATAACGCGCCATCAGCTGCGGAGTCTGGCAGGTATTAAGGATTGGTTTGAATAAGATCAGTGGAGCATAGCTGTCATTGATTAAATCATCGATCACTCTCAGATCTTTAAGCCGCCACTTCTCAAAAGCAGTAGGGTTATCTTCGTTGTAGAGTTCAACTCGCCATGATTTGTTCAATTGGTGGACCAACATGCTGGTCCCAGATCGTCCGCATCCTACCAGGAAAGCCGGTTTTGATTCACCGGATGGATTGTTCAGCCTCTGCCGTACTTCTCTGGTGAGTTCATGGCCTGAATTTTTAAGGACATTGAAGATGCCGCGGACCTTTCCTGCGCCGCGTAAACTGATTTTCATAAGATTGATCTCAAGTATAAAACGTATGCTTAGAGATTACGTTCTTCTACGGATAAAAATGATCATGAAAACTCCCCCAAAGACAGCCAAAACGATCAAGCCCCCAGTAAGCAAGCCTGAGAAGAAGTCTGTTCTGCTACCGTTATCACGTGAGACTTCAGGGACCAATGTAACTGGTGTATCACTAGGGCTGATTGTTGGCTTTAGCGTAGCGCTCGGTGCTATGGTCGGAATGATGGTTGGGGTCGTTAAAATTTCAACAACCGCCGTCTCGGTAACGCGTGATGCTCTGGTTCGATTTGGCTCAGATGGAGTAATTACTGACTCCGTAGGTTGTACATCTACAACAGGAGTGGTCAAGTTCTCTCCGCTTGGTGGCTCGTCTGTCATCTCGGTTGTGAAATAAACGCCAGTCATTTTAAAACCGGTGCTGTTTCCCTCAGGTAAACGGGCTTGAAACTCTACTTTATAATAACGATAGCCACGCTCGAGGACTACTTCGAGGAATCCAGTTTGATCCCATATTGCCGCTATGGTCTGCCCTTCAGGCGGTCTTTCCAAGAAGTCCTGAGAGTAATGCAGAGGAACCCAGACCAGGTCCCATGGACCTTCTGAAGAATCCCCACCATAGATTGACACACCGGCATCTTCGATCTCATGACTGACGTAATATGCAAAAAATCGGAGTTTCCGGTTATCGCTATCAGTCTGGACAACTTGATAAAGGAATGCATCTACGCCAGGGATTCCAATCCCCCCGGTTTGACCATTCTTGGGATCCAACCGGGCACTTGTACCGCAGTATTGTTCCTGTTTACCACACACGTTGGCAATAATGATGTCTGAGGTCGGATTCGATTCTTTTTGGCTGGAAGACCAGTATCGGTTCAACCCCCCAGCATCTGTCCAACCGTCCAGACTGGATGCATTCGGATTGTTCGGATCCCGGAACCAGGGGTTCTTGATCAAGTTGCCTTCGGGCAACTTATCAACGACAAAAGCGAACACAGTCAAAGGAGATAAGAGGCTTGTAGCAATTACTATAGTGTTAGCGGCCAGGAAGAGCGCCTTTATAGAAATTGGTTTGTGGAGAAAAAGCTCGTCCCAAAGTTTAATTATTTGGTATTTAAACAGATGTTGGAACATCTTCTTCATTTTGATCTCTCGGTTAGCACTAAAGGTAAGTAGCTCATCTTGTCAGCTCCTGGAGGAACTGAGCTACCTGGCCCTAAAGCCGTAAAGTAAATTCCAGTAATCTTAAATCCAACTGGAATGTCATCGGGCAAGCGAGCATGGATTTCGATTTTATAAAAGCTGTATCCATCGTCGATGATCTTCTCCAACATGCCTGTATCCGTCCATAGATAAAATTCACCATCGGCAACATCTTGAACGTGATAAAAGGGGGTCCAGACGAAATCCCAGGGA
Source organism: uncultured Anaerolineaceae bacterium (assembly GCA_964400875.1). Classification (GTDB taxonomy): domain Bacteria; phylum Chloroflexota; class Anaerolineae; order Anaerolineales; family UBA4823; genus CAYNWK01. The sequence continues at coordinate 18,660 of CAYNWK010000060.1, forward strand.
CCATTCGATGAATTACTTCCATAGATGGTCACCTCGGCTGGATCGATCTTATGGCTGACCCAATAAGTGAAAAAGAATAAATGCTTATTATCTTTATTGGCCGCGACGACCTGGGTGAGGTACGAATCCACACCTGGTACGCCCACCCCGCCCGTTTGGCCTGGCGCATTCTTCAACCTTGCTGATGTGCCGCAATACACTGGTTTATTATCGCATATCCCATTGACGATAATTTCTGGTGAAGGGTTCGACTCCTTTTGGCTGGTAGACCAATACTTGTCCTTTCCAGCAACATCCGTCCATCCATCCAGGCTGGAATAACTTGGTTCACTTGTGCTGCGAAACCATGGATTTTTAACTAAATTTCCCGCAGGTAATGGGGGGACCTGGTACGCATTTGCCCGAATAACAGTAACAATAAGCGATAATAAGACAACTACTACAACGATGGGGATTGTGTTGCTTCTATTCGGTTTTATTTGCAAAACTTTTACTGATTTTTGCAAACTGGTCACATCTTCGTCTGGGAAATTGTCTTTTATAAGAGAGTTTATTAATATTCTGAACATATTTTTTCGTAAGGACACAACGCAGCATATATTTAATCATCTTCTGCCTTTCAAAAAGGCATTATACACAATAATGCCAAAGAGAAGCATGAATGTGGGGATAAACCCGATCCACAAAGCTATGCTTGGTGAAGGTTGATCGATGATGGATGTATCCGCATCAGGATTCAGCGCAAGAGCCGTTGGTGTTGGATTTGGCGGGAGCGCCTGAGTCTCAGCCTCAGGAGTTTCCTCGGGGATTGGTGTTGGCTCAGCCGGGATTGCTGAGATGTCATTCATGATCAGATTCATTGTGAATAAGCGCCGGTTCTCATAAGAAGGAGGGTCATTGAAAGTGAGCACAAGGTGGTTCCCGGCTTGCACGGCTGCATGGGTATGGTGGGCGACAACCTTATCAGTGAACTTCTGATCGCCGCTTACTCTTATCAAGTAGACAATCTCGGGAGAAGTCCAGTGATCTTCATCCCAGTAGATATGATAAATCGCCTCCGGATAACGGAGCTGGGCAACGTAATGGACCCTTCCGGCTCCATCGACGGCCATCCCATCGAAAGCTTGACCGTTAAGATCACCCATAATTCTAGTTGGTTGGCTCCACGTATTACCTGCATCTCTCGAATATCGGTGATGTCGGTAATAAAATGGATCCCCTGCTGCCCAGATGATATGGACGGTCTTGCCGACCACAGTCATAATAGGTCCAGCAGTCTGTAACTCGCTGTTATCATCCGCTGCAATAGCGATAGTAAATGGTGATGACCAGGTTTGGCCGCCATCCAGAGAATGGACATAACGCACCCAGTTACCGCCAACGTCGTTGCGCGGAACGTAATACCAAGCAGCATGCAGGCCATCATCCTCATCGAGTGCTACATGGAGGGATCGTGGGCCGTGATCCTCCGGAATATCGTCATCTAACCGAACAGGAAATGACCAGGTGATCCCTTTATCGGTCGAGCGTATATAATATACGCCCGGGTTATCCCCTAGAAATTTTGAATAGATGACATGGAAGATTCCTTTGGAATCAATTTTCAACTCAGCGGAATCCAACGGTATTTTGATGCGCATGGGCTTTGCCCAATTGGCTGCTGAGAGGGCGTTGGATGCAGGCGCATGAGTATAGACAGCTGGGCCACTGGTCCCCTCTGCCCAAAGAATGTGCAAAATGCCATCTTGATCCACAACCGCCGAGATACTTCCTATAGGAACAAACGGGCTGGTTATATAGATATCTATCGGAATCGACCAGGAATCACCGTCAAATCGAGCATACTGGATGATTGTCCTGTCGTCAGACATCGCCTCAGTCCAGAATGCATGAACGTAACCATACTGGTCTGATGTCAGCGTAGCCGCATCTGCCTTTCCTTTCCCACTTGACAGACGGAACGGGGGCGTCCAACGGCTTGATTGGCTGTAGGCCTCCGTCCAAGATACCGAAATGATCAGTAAGAGGATCAGGACGCCAAACCCGAACCTGAGTAATTTACCCATCTTCAATTCCTAATTTATGTTTCGTAAGCACGCTTCGATAGTTTGTCTTAAGATTCCTGAGGGTAATTTCCCCAGAACGCGCCTAGAACGCTATTCGAATCGCAATTCCACAAAATTGCTTGTCCCTCATTGTGGAACCCCGAATAGCACGTTAAATTCCTAAAAGGGCTGCTCGATCCCCAGATGTCGACGATAATCCAGGCACTATACGCTTAAACCCGTAAACCTACAGGGGGCCACTTTCTAGGGTTTTCATTCACACGCCGACTTGGCAGTAAAGATAATCGGGCGGTCTCTTCTTCTCCCCACTGGCTGATCAATCAAGGGCCGAAATCTATAGCTTACTCTCAACCAAGCCCTTCATCACATTCAAAGTTTCGAAGTTATCGGAGACAACTTCCTCATCCTCGATGACGACGCCGAATTGCTCCTCGATAAAGGCGATCAGGCGCAGCAAAGCGAGCGAATCGACGATACCGCTGCTGATTAAAGACTCATCCGGATCGAGCTCCGTCCCCTTCTCGCCCACGATAATCTCATCAACGATGAACTTTTCTATTGTATCTACAATCTCCATTATATCCTCCAATTTTTGATAGATTTCCAGGCGATGAATCGCCAAAAAGATCGTCTCGCCAGTGGTGCTCAACGAACTGGATTATGCCTCTTCCCGGTTTAGTAATTCTTCGGCCTCCTCAGTCAGGGATGTCTCCCAAAGATCAGCGCGTTCTGGGTGATAGCGTGATCCAATTGGTTTGCTTAATACATCTGCTGATTCCTCTTTCCGCTCCCGTTTAAGCAATTTGCGCATTGCCGACATGGCTTTAGTCGTTTCTCCATCAAAAACCCTACCGGAGAAGATATCAATCATCTGTTCAGTGTAACGTTGATGCAAGAAAAATGAAAAGGCGAGCGGTTGTTCCCAGAAAGTATCAATCATATCCTCAAACACATCCAAGCCGCTCTCACACTTGACTTGATGGTTGGCAAATGGGTTGGGTAGATCTCTTCCCACACCATTCACATAATCCTTGACAGCCTCGCTGGCGAACAAGGCTTCTTTCATCGTGGCAAAAAGACCAAAGGAAAAGATTGGATCGACAAAACGGTGAGCGTCACCGATACAAATAAAATTTTTGCCGGTGAAGCGGCGGACCTGGAAAGAGTAGTTAACGATTGAACGCGCCTCTTCTACCAGGTTCGGCTCCTGAATGCGCCGGCTCAGTTCAGGATGCAGCTCGCCCAATTCACGTTTCAAGAAATCTTCCCGGCTTTCTTTCTTTTCCAAGTAATAAGCCGAAGGGATCACCACCCCAACGCTGGTAACTTCGTTATCCAGCGGAATGAACCAGGACCAATGAAATTTCTTCTGGTAAAAGATCAACGTATTGTTCGGCTGCATTTCACGCGTGTCGCCCGAATCTCGGAGTGCGCCGGCAACCTGGGAAAAAATGGCGATCTGGCGATCATAGTTGCCCCGGTATTTAGGTCCGGTAATACCGGTATTGGCGAGAAAGGTCGATTGACCCGAACAATCCAGCAGCACCTCGGATTCAACTTTCAAGGTATCGCCGTTATCCAATCGTACTTCTACTCCTTTGACCACCCCATCATCGTCGACCAAAGGTTGGGAGGCTTGCCCGTTCAACAGCGTCGCGCCGCGTGACGCGGCCGCTTCCAGCATCATTTTGTCATAATCGCTGCGTCTTACCTGCCAGGTAGTCTGATCAAACAGCTCTCCTTTTTCATTGCGGGCTTTAACCGGGACAAACCACTGTGACCCCTCTGTGGTCCCGAACACTCTGACCCCGTGCTTGACAGGGTGATTGGCGATAAGCATATCCTCTTCCATGTCCAATTGGCGCATGATGCCAGCCGCTTCGCCTGTCATCGATTCACCGACGTGGTACCGTGGAAATTGATCTTTTTCAATGATAACGGATGATATGCCATGCCTGGCAAGAGCAATCGCAGCCGTCGAGCCAGCCGGCCCACCTCCAACGATCGCTACCTGTGTTTTCATCATTGTCTCCTTTGTATTACTTTTCAATTTCTCGGGATTTAGCAGGAAGCGATTAGAGCGCCAGGCTCTCTCTGAGCTTTTGCCCTTCCGCTAGATCTGCATCATCGATCCAGATCTCTGCCCTTTCGGGATGAAAACGCGAGCCAATCGGTACCGAGTACAGCTGATCGGGGTCGTAGGTGCGTTCCCGTTTCAATAGCTTGCGGAAGCTAATCGTTGCTTTAGAGGGCTGGTTCTCGTAGATCCGCCCGGCGAATACGTCGATCATATCTTCCAGGTGCTTTTGGTGCACCAGCAAAGCAAAAGCCAACGGGTACTCCCAAAAACCATCCAGGGCATCTTCTAAAACGTCGATCCCTTTTTCTACATAAACCTCATAATCGATAAATGGATTGGGATCATCGCGACCCTCCCCCTCTAAGTATGCCTTGACTAGAGGAACGGCAACCTGGGCTTCTTTCATGGTGACGTACAGACCAAATGAGAAAATCGGGTCTAGGAAGCGGTGGGCATCCCCAAGGCACATAAATCCTTTGCCAGTGAAACTCCTGACTTGGTAAGAATAATTCTTGACGGCACGAACCTCTTCAACCAGGTTGATTTCAGGCAAGCGTCGGCTGAGGTCCGGGTGCAGCTCCTTAAGTTCTCGAGTAAGAAACTCTCGTTTCGTCTCCCCTTTTTCGAGGAAGTAAGCGGCCGGGATTACCACACCAACGCTGGTGACTTCGTCATCTAGTGGGATCCACCAGCTCCAGTGATATTTATCCTTATAAAAGATCAGCGTATTGCCTGGCTTTTCGGTTTTGTCTTCCCCATCATCACGGATCCCGCCGACCAGATGGGAAAAGATAGCAATTTGCTTGTCATAAACGCCCATAAACTTTGGCCCGGTGACGCCCTTATTCGCCAAAAATGTCCCCGCTCCGGAACAATCCAACAACATTTCGGACTCAATCTGCATCGTTCCACCATCGTTAAGGCGCACCTCCACGCCGATGACTGCCCCATCTTCGCCCAAGATTGGTTCGGAGGCTTGGCCTTTGATCAGTCTCGCGCCGCGCGCCACAGCCGCATCCAGCAACTGCTTGTCGAAAGTACTGCGGCGGACTTGCCAGGTGTATTGATCGCACAGTTCCCCGTTGCTATCCCGGGACATCACCGGAATAAACCAGGAATTCTTTCCCAGCACCTTTACGCCGTGCTTGATGGCGTGGCCCTTTTCGAGCATTTCCTGCTCGAGTCCGAGATCGCGGACAATGGTCCCGCACTCTCCAGTCATCGATTCTCCAACGTGAAAACGCGGGTACTTTTCTTTCTCAATGATGACAGGTTCGATCCCTTCGCGCAATAAATATAAAGCCGCGGTTGAACCGGCGGGACCTCCGCCGATAATTGCAACTTGTGTTTTCACTTACATCCTCCTTAAATGAAATCTCGAGCAGTTCAAGTTTATAAGTTTGCGAAATTCGATTGGATTTATCAACTTGACTTCCCCCTCTATAAAACGGATAAACCGGCTAAATATTACAGTTAAATTTTCCGTTTGATCTCACCGGTTGGATTTCGACGTCCCATTACGAACTAGTCTTGAGCCAACAGCGGTCGATTGACCTTTCCGGTGGAGGTCTTGGGCAGGCTATCCCGGAACACGAAAGTCTCGGGTACCATGTAGCGGGGTAAATGCTTGTTGCAGTGCGCCTGGATATCGACTTCAGACAAACCATTTCCATCCATCGGGACGATGAAAGCTTTGAGACGGTTGCCGATCAAATCGTCCGGGATAGCCACCACAGCAGCCTCTTTGACGCGTCGATCCAGGTATAAAGCGGCTTCGATCTCGCCCAGTTCGATACGGTACCCTCGGCTTTTGATCATATGGTCGCGGCGTCCCATATAGTGCCAGTTGATCCCATCCTCATCGAGCACGACGATGTCCCCGGTCCGGTAGGCAACTTCGTCAAAATGAGTCTGGAACGGGTTGCGGACAAACCGATCGGCTGTCTTCTGCGAGTCACCCCAATATCCTTGTGCAACGCACGAACCCCGCGCCCACAGCTCGCCTTCCTGACCGGGCTTATTGACCAGGTTGCCTTGTTCATCCACCGCAAACACTTCCATATTTTCGCACGCCACACCAATAGGCACCGGTTGCGTGCGCTCCGGCTCCAGATCATCAGGCTGCACTTTGTAGTACGTGCAGACGTTGGTCTCCGTCGGTCCATACAAAT
>CAYNWK010000061.1:0-24107 GCA_964400875.1 uncultured Anaerolineaceae bacterium
CCCGCGCGTGGAGGTGACCAACGGATTCGTGCGCTCCCGCCACCTGGACGATAAGGCCTGTGTGGCTTGCATGCTGGCAGCGGTAAAGGCGATGCACGACGCCGGGCTCCGGCCGGTGCAGACTACCACCCTGCACGTCAGCAATTACGAAGAAGTTGGTCACGGCGCGTCCAGCGGTTTCCCGGAAGACCTGGCCGAATTGGTCAGCCTGGATATGGCGGCCATCGGTGAAGGGCAGGCTTCCGACGAGTTTCACGCGACGTTATGCGTCAAGGATTCGGGCGGACCCTACCATCACGACTTGAGCCAGCGCCTGCGTGCGCTGGCCGATGAACACGAGATAGCTTATAACGTGGATATTTACCCTTATTACGGGTCGGATGGCGAGGCTTACTGGCGCGCTGGGGGCGATGTGTCCGTGGCTTTGATCGGTCCTGGAGTGGACGCTTCGCATAACTACGAGCGCACCCACTTGGAGGCGCTGGAGGCCACGACGCAGTGGGTCCTGGCCTATCTGCTGGATAAGCGGTAAGGAGACCTCCATGCATTTCGACGCCGGCCTACCGCCAACTTCTTTGGAACAGATCCCCAAGTTCGCCCGAGCAGCCGAGGCGCTGGGGTTCGCAGCTCTGTGGAGCACAGAAACGCAGCACGATCCATTCCTACCGGGAGCGTTGATCGCCGAACACACCGGGCGGATGCGCTTTGGAACGGCGGTGGCGATCGCTTTCGCCCGCAGCCCGGCGACGCTGGCTTACACCGCCTGGGACTTGGCGCAGGCTTCCGGTGGGCGATTCATCCTTGGGCTGGGCACCCAGGTCAAAGCGCACATCGAACGCCGTTTCGGCATGCCCTGGCCCGATTCGGTGGTGGGCAAACTGCGCGAGCAAATCGGTGCCGTGCGCGCCTTATGGCAGGCCTGGCAAAGCGGGGAGAAACTCAACTACCGCGGCGACTACTACAAGCTGACCCTGATGTCGCCGTTCTTCAACCCGGGTCCGATCGACCATCCCGAGATCCCCATCTATATCGCCGGGGTGAACACCGGGTTGGCCCGGCTGGCGGGCGAGACCGCCGACGGCTTTCTCGTACACCCGTACCACAGCCCGCGTTATTTGCGGGAGGTCCTGATCCCGGCCATCGAAGAAGGCGCGGAAAAGGCCGGGCGAACCCGGGGCGATGTGCAGGTGGCGACTACCGCGTTAATCGTCACTTCACCGGAGGAGGCCAGCTACGTGCGCAGCCAGATCGCTTTCTATGCCTCCACGCCTTCTTACCGGCCGGTGATGGCCCTGCACGGTTGGGTGGAAACCGCCGAACAGCTCTCCAGCCTGGCCTCACGCGGCAAATGGGGCGAAATGGCCGCGCTGATCGACGATGAGATGCTGGCAACCTTTGCGGAGGTCGGCGAACCGGACAAACTACCCGGCGCGCTGCGCGAGCGGTACCGCGGGCTGGCCGACCGGCTGAGCATCTATATCCCCTACCGGCCGGGCGAGCGAGACGAATTCTGGGAGGCGATGGCGGCGGAACTGGCGGCATAATGGACGGCGAAATGTATGCGGCAGACCGGGAACGCATGGTCAAGGAGCAGCTGGAAAAGCGCGGCATCCGGGATCCGCGCGTCCTGGAAGCCATGCGTCAGGTGCCGCGCCACCGCTTCGTGCCGCCAGAGAACCGCCACCTGGCATACGCCGACGGCCCGCTGCCCATTGGAGAAGGCCAAACCATCTCGCAACCCTATATCGTGGCCTTGATGAGCCAGCTGCTGCAGATCGATGCGCGGGAAAAAGTGCTGGAAATCGGCACCGGTTCGGGCTACCAGGCAGCCGTGCTGGCCCACCTGGCGGAAATCGTCCATACCATTGAGCGCTACGCTTCGCTGGCTCAAAAAGCTGAGGCAAAGCTGCGCGAGCTCGGGATCGACAACGTGCACGTGCACGTAGGCGACGGGACAAAAGGCTGGCCCGAGGAGGCGCCCTACGACGGGATCATCGCCACAGCCGGTTCCCCCGAGGTGCCCAGGCCCTTGCTGGAGCAATTATCCGACGAGGGACGACTGGTGCTGCCGGTGGGCCGCAAACGCGGTCAGGTGCTGGAACGCTGGGTGCGCCAGGGCGAACGGTACGAACGCGAACAGCTGGTACCGGTGGCTTTCGTTCCGTTGATCGGGGAGCACGGTTGGGAAGACGAGGTCTGGCCTTGGTGATAGGCCTGGACGGGCTGAACCTGACCGGCCTGGGTTTCGTCTGGGTGATTAAGCTGGAGTAATACCTGGGAGCGCAGGTCTGGAAGCTCGTGCTGGGGCTGGGGATCCTGATCTGCCTGGCTTCAGCCTTGAGGCCCACATTATTTAATCAGGAATTACCCAATTCATGGGGAAAGCTGGGTGTGTTTGGGCGGGCGAATCCCGCCCAAACACACCCATTGATCTCTCCAGCGGGTAACTCGAAATAAATTAGACCCGGTTGATGGTGACGAAGACCATCGGCCGGCGCTTGGTCTCGTTGTAGAAGACCGCCTTGGCGGTTTGCTGGATATCGTCCTCCAGGTTGCCGTTGCCTCTAGAGATGGTATCGGTGATGCGTTTGCTGGCCAGGGCCAGCAGGTCATCGGCGTCGTGTTTGTAAACGAAGCCGCGGGTGATGATTTCGGGTTCTTCGCGCAGCCTGCCGGTGTTATGGTCAACCACCAGGCTGATCACCACAATGCCGTCACGCGCCAGAGCTTCGCGCTCGCGCACCACGCTTGGGCCGATATCGCCGACGCTGGCGCCGTCCACGAACACATATCCACCGGGCACGCGATCGCCGAGCTTCATCTCACCGTCGTCGAACTCGACCACCTGGCCGTTTTCGATGACCGCAACGTTCTCGGTGGGGATGCCGCTATCGCGCGCCATCTGGGCATGCTGTCGCAGGTGGCGCAGTTCACCGTGGATGGGGATGAAGTACTGCGGTTTGATCAGGTGGAGCATCAGCTTCATCTCTTCCTGGCTGGCGTGTCCGGAGACGTGCACCGGGGCAATGGGTTCATAGATAACGTTGGCGCCCCGGCGGAAGAGGCGGTTGATGGTGCGGTAGACGGCTTCCTCGTTACCCGGGATCGGATGCGAGGATAGCACGATGGTATCCCCTTCGATTACGTCAAAATGGCGATTCGTTCCAGTGGATAAACGCCCCATAACCGAGGTGGGTTCGCCCTGGGTGCCGGTGGACATCAGTACGATTTGATCCGGTTTCATATTCAGAGCCTGGTTGATGTCAACGACCAGATCGTCTGGGACTTCCAGATAACCCAACTGGCGGGCCATCTTGGCGTTCTCAACCATGCTCATACCGGCGAAGGCCACCTTACGCCCGTGGCGCTCGGCTGCATTGGCCACCTGCTGCATGCGCGAGATCAGAGAAGCGAAGCTAGCGATAATGATCCTCCCCGGGGCCTCGCTAAAAACCTGGTCGAAGGCCGGATCGATGACTCGTTCGGATGGAGTCCAGCCGGGTTTGTCGGCGTTGGTAGAATCGGCCAGCAGCGCTAATACACCGCGCCCGGCGAGCTCGCCCAGTTTGGCGTAGTCCGTCGGCCAATTGTCTACCGGGGTGTGGTCGAACTTGTAATCCCCGGTGTGCACGACCAGACCAGCGGGAGAAGTGATGCCCAATCCAACCGAATCCGGGATGGAATGGCAGACGTGGAATAACTCCACCTGGAAGGGACCGATGTTGACCGTATCCCCTGCCTGGACGGTGTTGAGATCGACCTGGTCGATCATGTTCGCCCGGGCCAGTTTGACCTCCAAAAGCCCTCGCGTGAGCTCGGTGGCGAAGACGGGGGCGTTGATCTTGTCCATGACATGGCGGATGGCACCCGTATGGTCTTCGTGACCGTGGGTGATGACAACGCCGCGCACGATGTCGAGCTTGTCCATCAAATAATTGAAATCAGGGATGATGTAATCGATCCCCAACATGTCGTTCTCGGGGAACATGATGCCCGTATCTACGATCATGATGTTGTCACCATACTCGTAGGCCATCATGTTCTTGCCGATTTCTCCCAGTCCCCCAAGGGGGACGATACGAAGATTTTTGTTACTCATTTTTACTCATTAAACCTCAATTGTTCCACCCTAATAATCGTCCTGCCTGATAGATGGGCGTGCCAGCCTGGGAGCGATTTGTTTCGCTGCGCTCCATGCGGCTGCTGCCCACTCCAATCCAGGCGCGACGCGATTGGGTGGTGTGCGGATATTTTTGTTTGACTCGAACAACTATATTTGTGAGGGTACACCCCCCACAAGAATTTCGTTGTATATTGTTGGACGCCGGTTCAGACGCCCGAACCGGATGCGTAATCCGGTGTGAAAAAAATATAAGTCCAGAATTAAGAAAAGACCCCGTCAGTATGAATCAGACCGGGGCGTGCAAACCTATTTCCGTATTACCACTGGATAACCGAGATGGGGAATGCGGTCTTGGAATAGCAGGCCGGGATGCCGGCCGAACGTTCATAATAATACCTGATGTAAGAATTCTAGCATGATAAGGGGGATTTGTCAAAGCATTGGGGGCGGCGGTCCGCCGCCCCCAACGTGAAAAACTTGTTCGGTTTAGTACTCCGGCATGGGTGGGCCGGCAGGTTGTTTGTTCTCCTCGGGCAGATCAGTGATCAGGGCCTCGGTGGTCAGGATCATGGCCGCGATGGAGGCAGCGTTCTCCAGCGCGCCGCGGGTGACCTTGGCCGGGTCGATCACGCCTGCTTTGAGCATGTCGACGTATTGCTCGGTAATCACGTCGTAGCCGATGTTGATGTTTTTCTTGCTCTTCTGGTCGCGGCGGACGTTGTCGAGGATGACGGCGCCATCTTTGCCCGCGTTGGCCGAGATCTTGCGCAGCGGCACTTCCAGCGCCCGTTGGACGATCTTGACGCCGACCTGCTCGTCCTCGTAATCCATCTTGAGGTCGTCCAGTGCGGACATGGCGTTGACCAGCGCGACACCGCCGCCGGGAACGATGCCCTCTTCCACAGCTGCACGGGTGGCCGACAGGGCGTCTTCGACGCGGTGCTTCTTTTCCTTCAGCTCGGTCTCGGTGGCTGCCCCGACACGGATGATGGCAACGCCGCCGGAGAGCTTCGCCAGGCGTTCTTGCAGCTTCTCACGGTCGTAATCGCTGGTGCTCTGGTCGATCTCGACGCGGATCTGCTCGATGCGACCCTTGATTCCCGAAGCGTCGCCCTGACCGCCGACGATGGTGGTATCTTCTTTGGTCACCACGACCTTCTCGGCGCGGCCCAAGTCGCTGATGGCAGTGCTTTCCAGTTTGCGGCCGGTCTCTTCCGAGATCACGGTTGCGCCGGTCAGAACGGCGATGTCCTGAAGCATGGCCTTACGGCGATCGCCAAAACCGGGCGCCTTGACGGCGACCACGTTGAGCATGCCGCGCAGCTTATTCAACACCAGGGTAGCCAGCGCTTCGCCGTCGATGTCTTCGGCGATGATAACCATCTCGCGTTTGCCAACCTGGACCAGTTTTTCCAACAGGGGGACGATGTCCTGGGCTGCGGAGATCTTCTTGTCGTGCACCAGGATGTAGGCGTCTTCGATGGAGGCTTGCATTTGTTCGGAGTCGGTGATGAAGTAAGCCGAGATGTAGCCGCGGTCGAACTGCATGCCTTCTACGTAATCGGTCTCGAACTCCAAACCTTTGGATTCTTCCACGGTGATGACGCCGTCTTTACCGACTTTGTCCATCACGTCGGCGATCAATTCGCCGATCGTGCGGTCCTGCGCTGAAATAGAGGCCACGTTGGCGATGTCTTCCTTGGTGGTGACCTCGATGGCCTGGTCGCTGAGCCTATCGGCGACGGCCTTGGTGGCGGCTTCGATGCCGCGCTTGAGCAGCATGGCGTTGTAGCCGGCAGCCAGGTTCTTCATGCCATCGCTGACGATCGCATGGGCCAGAACGGTGGAAGTGGTAGTGCCGTCACCGGCGATGTCGTTGGTCTTGGTGGCGGCTTCTTTGAGCAGCTGGGCGCCCATGTTCTCAAAGGGGTCTTCCAGCTCAATGTCTTTGGCGACGGTAACGCCGTCGTGGGTGATGGTGGGTGAGCCGAACTTCCGGTCCAGCGCCACGTTGCGCCCCTTGGGGCCCAGCGTAGTGACTACTGCCGTCGCCAGGGCGTCCATGCCGTGCTGTAAGCGGCGACGGGCATCTTCTGAAAATACGAGTTGTTTGGCCATAGAAAAATTTCCTCCAGTCAGTGTTTTTCGTTTACTCGAGAATTGCTAAAATATCACTTTCACGCAGGATGAGCAATTTCTTGCCGTCCATTTTGATCTCTGTGCCTGAATACTTGGCATACAGAATGGTGTCGCCCTCAGAGACATCCATGGCGATACGATCCCCGTCCTCATCGCGGTCGCCAGGACCTACGGCGATGATTTTGCCTTTTTGCGGTTTTTCTTTGGCCGACTCGGGGAGCACGATGCCGCCGGCAGTCACTTCTTCTTGCTCAATAGGTTCGACTACCACGCGGTTGCCGAGAGGTTTGAGTGAAACGGACATACTTTCCTCCTGTGAATTTGGAAATTTGGATTGCAAACGACATGCAGATGAGTTAGCACTCGATAAGCGAGAGTGCTAACTCTGGATGTATGATACCAAATTTTCGAGGAAAGTCAAGAGGTTTGGCGTTTTGAAAGCGTTTTTGCCCCCATTGGGCAGCTTTTTACGGCCCGCTGGATTATACTTCAGTTTTCATTATAATTCCGCGGGGATTTTGGCTCTTAGGAATCTACATGGAAATGGGGAAAAGAGGAGCAGTCGTTTTGTCATTCGGTTCATGGAGGGCCACGCTCAAACCGCTTGTTGTCGTGCTGCTGATGGCTGTGCCAGCGTTAGCGTGTAACTTTCCTACCTTGGTGCAGATACGCCAGGAGCAGCAAGAACAGCAGTTTCGCGAGACCCTCGTCGCGGAGTACCTGCAGCTCACCCGCAAGGCGCAGGGCCAGCCGACAAACCCGGTAGTTACGCCAGGGCCGCAAGCAAGCGGCGTCCCGGTCCAACCCACTCCGGGCTCGGGCGGTCTGGAACCCGGCCCGCCTCTCGAATGGGCTCCGACGGTCTATACCTACGCGGCGCGCTCCGGGGACACGCTGGAAGCGCTTGCTCTGCGCTTTGACGTCGAGCCGGGACAGATCGTCTCCGCAGAACCCATCCCGGAGAACGGCTTCCTACCCGCGGGTCAGGTGTTCAGCATCCCCAACGTCCTTGGAGAAGGCCCCTATCCTGGCGCGGTGCTGCCGGACAGCGAAGTGGTCAATTCAATTACCGGTGCAGGGTTTGTGGTTGAGGACTTCGTTGCCAGTGCGGGCGGATTCCTGGCCAGTTACGAAGAACTGGTGGATGGGGAAGCGCTTTCCGGCGCCCGGATCGTAGCGCGCGTTGCGGATGAGTTATCTGTAAATCCCCGGCTGCTGCTGGCTATCCTGGAATTCCGCGCCGGTTGGGTTTACGGGCAGCCGGCCAACCCGGAGGATCCGCGCAACCCAATCGGGTTTTACGTACCGGGGATGAGCGGTTTATACGATGAGCTGACCTTCGCAGGGACCCAGGTGAACATCGGTTATTATGGCTGGCGCCAGGGCTCACTCACCCAATTGAAATTCCAGGATGACCGCTACGCACGGCTCAATCCTACCTTGAACGCCGGGTCGGTGGGCGTACAGCAGCTGTTCGCTAAACTCTACAAACAAAACGAATGGTTCGAAGCGCTTTACGGGCAGGAGGGCTTCACTGCCCAGTACGCCCGGCTGTTCGGTGATCCGTGGGAGCGGGCCGCGCAGCTGGGACCAATCTTCCCTGACGGCGTCGCGCAGCCTACGCTGGAGCTGCCCTTCCAGCCCGGACAGCAGTGGAGTTTCACCGGCGGGCCGCACCGTTCGTGGAATACGGGCACGCCTCAAGGCGCAATTGATTTCTCCCCGGTCACCGGAGAGCCACCCTGTGCGGTTTCCCAGGCATGGGTGACGGCTCCTGCACCCGGGCTGGTGACCCGCGCCGATCATAACCTGGTCGTCCTGGACCTGGACGGCGACGGCTTTGAGGGCACCGGCTGGGTGCTGCTGTTCCTGCACGTCGCCGATTTGGACCGCATCGCCCCTGGGATTGTGGTAGACCAGGACGGTATGCTAGGACATCCGTCTTGCGAGGGCGGGCGCACCACCGGTACTCACGTGCACGTGGCCCGCAAATACAACGGCGAATGGCTCCCGGCAGACGGCCCAATCCCGTTCGTATTGAGCGGTTGGGAGGTAGAGAGCGGCGCGCGCAGTTATGAAGGTTTTCTGCGTAAGGGGGACGAGGTAGTCGCCGCCAACCCGGGTGGTTCGAGCACTTCTGTCCTTGAAAGATAGCGCTATACTACCGGATCGTTAAAATTGGTAGGAGTTACGCAGCTCTTCGAGAATGGGGGGTTGTTGGGGGGGCCGCCCCCCCCCCAAACACCCCCTTTATTCCATCAAGTGCGTATGTCCTGACCGGTTCAGGGTTGGCTGGCAATGAAGTTATCGAAGACGATCTTGGCTCCCCCGACATCGAGGGAGGCGGCTACCAGGCCGACTTCACCGGAACTGAAGGTTCCGTCCGTGACTTCGGCCAGCTTCGTATCATTGGCGTACAGGGTCAGCTGGTTTTCCAGGCACTCGGCGCGCACCCGGTTGGTGGTCGTCCCCTGGTGGATATTGCGGTTGAACTTCCAGGCTTCTTCCATGAGTGGGAAGAATTCGTCGTTCTGGTATTTGCCGATGGAATAATAACCATCGCTGCTGATCACCAGGTAATAGTAGTTGCTGGAGTCCTGTAAGCGGCAGACCACGCCAAAATAGTTGTCGTCCGGGCCGGAGACTTTGGAAGCATCCACCTCGACGATAGCATCGGAATACGTCACTCCAGGCGTCGTCCAATACAAGGTATTGGGCTGAGCGACGGAGATGCTGTAGCTGCTGCCTTCGTAGCCGTAAGCGCCATCGCGTTCTTCGGCGGAGGGCCAACCACTGTTGGGATCGGAGAAATCATCCCGGAAAACGGCGCCCACCGGCTCGGGCGTCCGGGATTCCTCTGTAGAACGGTCACCCGGTCTGGGAGTATCCGTGGGGTGGGCTGCGGCTTCGGTCTCCCGGACAGTCGGGCTGGGCTGCGTGGTCGGGGTGCTGGATGGGGAGCCCAACCCCATGCCAGAAAGCAGATTGGGAAGGAACATACTGCCCCCAATGGCGGTCGCACCCAGGACGACGCACAAGAGGACGAGCAGGACGATCCCGACGGTCACCCACCTGACCGGGCGCACCCCTGCCCGTGGGGCGGAGGCCGGTTCGGGGGTTATGGGAACAGGACCAACGTTCGCCGGAGGCGCTTGGGGCGATCCTTCTGCTCCTCCTATGGCAGGAGTTAGCTGCGGCTTTCGGCTCCTTACGGGAGCGGCCGGGACCTCCGGTTCGACTTGCGCTTCTTTCAGGGTCGATTTTTCTTGCGTGGAGATGCGCTCTGGCTGATCGTCCACGATCGTGGCAGCCTCTTCCTGAGACAATTTCTCCGGAATAACCTCGGCAGGCGGGGAGACGGGTTTCTTGGCTATTTCCTGAAGCGCATTCGCAAAAGCGCTGGCGGTGGGAATACGTTCTTCGCGATCCTTGGCCATCGTCTGAGCGATCAGCGTGTCCACTTCAGCGGGCAGTTCTGGTTTGAACAGGCGCACACGCGGAATGGGAGCGGAGACGTGCTTCATGGCTACCGCCATGGGGGTGGTGCCCTGGTATGGCTGCTTGCCGGTCAGCATTTCGAATAGGATGGTTCCCAGGGCATAGATGTCGCTGCGCCCATCCAACTCTTCGCCGCGCACTTGCTCCGGGCTCATATAGGCCGGCGTGCCGATGATAGCGTCGCCCGTCAGCGCGGTAGTCGCTTCGGTCAGAAAGGCGATGCCAAAATCGGAGAGGAAGGCGTTGCCGAAATCATCGAACAGGATGTTGGCGGGTTTGAGATCGCGGTGAATGATGCCGCGGGCATGGACGAGGTCCAGGGCTCCAGCAAGGCGCGTAAGGATTTGGGTCGTACGCGGAAGGGCTATCGGGCTGGATTTGATAGCCTCTGAAAGCGAGCCGCCTTGCATATTGCGCATCACCAGGTAGAGCTGCTCTTCTTGCTCGCCGAAATCGTACACCGGAACGATGGCGGGATGCTCGATAGTGGCGATGGTCTGCGCTTCGCGTTCGAAACGCCGCCGCAGGACCGGATTGTGCAGGAATTGGGGCGGCAGCAGCTTGACCGCTACCTGGCGGCCAAAGCGCGGGTCGTACGCCAGGTAGACGCTGGCCATGCCGCCTTTGCCGATCTCGGATCGGATTTCGTAGCGCCCGACTTTATCCGGAGTCATACCCCCGCCTTTCTGCAGGCGCGCAGAACGGTGTTTACCAGCAGCCTCATTGAATGGCGTAGTATGAGTGGAGGCGTGACGTGCTTATGGAGCATAAATTCAGGGAAGGATGTTGCGGATCGGCGTGAATGGATTGGCAACGCCCAAGTCGGCAGTGATAAGGCGGTCCGGGTTAAAGCGAGAGTCATTATAGCACGGGTTCCATTTCGGTTATTGTTCGTATGCTCGTCCTTTTTTACGGGCGTGCAATTTACGAATCCATTAACGGTCCCAGCGGGTGGAAAGTTCCCGGGTAATGGCCGGGATCCCTAGCTTCGACCCAGGTAGGTTTCCAGCCGGTCGACGGCTGCCGGCATGTTCCGCCGGCCAAAACCGATGCGGAAATGGTTCCCGGGATGGTCGAAGGCTGTGCCGGGCATCAAAAGCACCCCGCGGTCCTTCACTAACCGGTCGCAAAAGCCATCCACGTTTTCTCCCAACAAACGCGGGAAAGCGATCGGCCCTGCATGCGGCGGCAGCCAGGTGAAGCGCTCCGGGTGGCGGGCGAAGAAGGCCTCCAGGACTTCCAGGTTGTCCTGGATCAGGTCCACGTTGCGCTGTGCGAGGGCCTCCCGGTGGCGCAGCGCCACTTCGGCCAGGAACTCGCTCGGCGCGCTGCTGCAGATGGTGGTGTAATCCTTCAAGGCTGCCATCCGGCGGTATAGATCGGAGGCATGGGTAGCGATCCAGCCGATGCGCAAGCCCGGCAGGCCGTAGGATTTGGACATCACGCCCAAAGAGACCGCGTTTTCATAGAGATCGCAGCCGGCCGGCAGACGGTCAGCAGCATCGTACTCGGCCTCGCGATAGACCTCGTCGGAGAAGAGCAGCAGGCCGTGGTCGCGGGCGATCTGGCAGACCTGGGTGAAATCTTCCGATGGCATCAGGTACCCGGTGGGGTTATGCGGGTTGTTCACCACGATGGCCTTGGTGTTATCGGAGATCAGGCGGCGCAATTCGTCGAGGTCGAGCGCCCATCCGTTTTCCGGGCGCGCCTCCCAATGGGAGACCTGACAGCCCAAGCCGTGGGCGACTTCAGTCAGCGACTGATAGCAGGGCCAGTGCACGATGACGTGGTCTCCTGGGCTCAGCGCGGCGTGCATGAAGAGGTAGATGGCTTCTTCTGCGCCGCTGAAAACCAGGATTTGCTCGGGCTGGATGTTGGCGTAGATCCGGGCGATCTCCCGGCGAAGCGTGGGGCTGCCCGGAGATTCGGTATAGCCCAGCCAGTGGTGTTGAAACCGTTCGGCGGACCCGGGTTCGTAAGCCAGCACCTCCTGGATGGTGAGCGACTCGCAGTCCGAAGCGCAGAGCACGTAATCGACGTTGAATTCGTATTTGGCGAAATAGCGTTCGAGTTTGAACGGGCGAAGTTTCATAGCGCGGGTTGCTCCTTGGTGGGTGGATCGCATGCGATCAATTTTGGGGTAAAGGCGTAAATGCCCTGGAGGCGGAGCCGGCTTGAATTTCCGCTGCGCCCCGCTCCATTTTACTGGATTTCGGATCTACTCGATTGGAAGGTTGTAGAGACGTGATTGACTGTTCTGCCTGGTTCTGCTATACTAAGCCTAACAATAAGTCGTATCCCGATATATATGATCCGAGTGAAAATGAAAATCACCTGGTTAGGTTTTATTTTCTGCACTTTTCTCCTGGCGCTGTCTGCCTGTAGCCCTCTTCAGCTTGGGGCGGTCGGCAAACCAGAAGAAGTTGACTTAACTTCCCCGGAAGAAGTTATCGAGGGCGGGGTTCAATTGGATTCGCCGGATCAAGAGTGGGACGGCTACGGTGAGGCGGTAGATATCCAAGATGACGTGCTGGTGGTCGGCGCTTCCGAATGGAATCATTGCGGGCCTGGGTCCGCTTACGTTTACCGCCATTCGGACGGGGAATGGCGGGAAGAAGCCCGGCTGGCGGCGAGCGACCTGGCAGAGTTCGAAGAACAGGCAGGCCAATTCGAAGCTTTGCGGTTTGGCACTTCCGTTTCGCTGGGAGATGGGACCCTCGCGGTTGGCGCGCCGGGCAACTCCTATGCTATCGCGGGAGGGTATACCGGAGCAGTCTACCTGTATGAATATAACGGCGAATCGTGGGTGGAAACGGCTAAAGTTTCCGCCGAACGCTTGGACACGGATATTCCAGCCGAAGCGGGCATATCCCTGTGCGGCCGCTTCAAGCCCCGGTTATTTGGCTCCCTCATCGCATTGGACGGAGACACCCTGGCGGTTGGCGGAGATTCTATCTCGGAGTCTGTTTACATCTACCAACGCGGCGCAAACGGCTGGCAGGAGCAGGCGCGCCTGCCGATCCCGGGCGTGTCTGGAAAAGATCTCTACATGGCTTCCATGGACCTGGTTGGGGATACCCTGGCTTTGAGCGCTTTTTATGTTCTACCGCGCGCTGAGGAAGATCCGGTCATGAGCGGGAACGTGATCGTCTACGTTTTCGAGCGTTCCGGGGGCACCTGGGTGGAAAGCTTCCGCTTCGTCCCTGAAGAGGGCGAAAAGGACCTGCTCTTTTTCCCCGAATTGAATGTGGGGGCCTCGGTGGCCTTGGAAGGCGCTGGCAGCCAGGCTGAACTCCTGGCCGTCGGTTTGCCGGGGTTCCCGGACTGGAGCGGAGTCACAGATAATATTGCCATGTTCGGGGCGAATCCGGAACAAATCCCCGAGTTTCCTCCCTCAAACCGCCAGGTTGGTGCGGTCTATATTATGGAACGCAACGAGCAGGAGTGGACCCAATCGACCGTTTTGAGACCGGCCGGCTGGGAAGACCCGCCAGGCATCGGTAAGATGTTCTCAGAGATTTCGGCAACTTCGGAAGGGGAGCAGGTCAGTTCGGCAGAAGGTGGTTTGCTGACCGCTGCTGGTATTCCGGAGTCATTTGTCTTTCCGGGGGACATCTATTCTGACGACCCGGAAATCAGTTTTTTCGGCGCAAAGGTGGACCTGGACGGGGAGCAGCTCGCCGTGACCGCCGGATACGCCAACGCCACCTACGCCTTCGAGCGCCAGGGACAGGATTGGGTATACAAATATCGCCTCTACCCGAGCCAGTCTGCCGAAGAGTTCTGGGAGGATGACGCCCAGATTGTGGCGATCGGTGACTGCGCCCTTTTGTTAGGAACGCCGGGTGAATTCGGGAGCACGGCTCACGTTTTCCATCTGTGCGACCACTGATAGGTAGTGAGAGGTCTGGCAGCGTTGACACCGGATTCAGAAACATCCGGATAAGATATTGGTTGCGAAAATAAACACGGTTTTTTTATTGACCGTTTGACATTGCACTGCTATACTCGAGAGGTGTATAGGACGGTTTCCGAACTATTCTCCCAGAATGGAGAGGCGTAGTGAATTCAAAACAACCGATCGATGATATTGTCCCCTTGCGGGAGCCCACCTTCTTAATTTTATTGAGTTTATCGGCTGGGGAAAAACATGGTTACGCGGTTATGAAGGACGTGGAGGAGCTCAGCAGCGGCAGCGTGGTCTTGAGCACGGGGACCCTTTACGAGGCGCTGGCCCGGCTGCTCGAGCAAGGACTGATCGAGCGCGTCGAGGCCTCCAAGGCGAAGCAAAAGGAGAGCCACCCGGGTCGGCCGAGGAAGACCTACCAGCTCACCGCGCGCGGCAAACGGGTTTTGAAAGCAGAGACCAGCCGGATGCAGACGCTGGTAACGACCGCCCGCCAGCGGCTGGGCGATGAAATCGCTTAACGAAATGATGGGTACGGGGGGAGTCTAATTCTAACAACAGAGGCTACCCGGCTTGAGCGTGGGTTTTCTTCCGCTGGGACCTTGGTCTGGAGCATGATCCAGGCCAACTGGTTGGATGAAATCAGCTGGCTACTCGAATTGTGGGCAAACGTGACCGAGCTAATCAGCGCTCTTGTATTGATTGGTCTTGCCGGTCGCCCGCTCAAACAGAAACTGCTGCGTAATAGGGGATCACATCCATGATCCTAACGGATATGTTGCTTGGGCTTATACCTGCTGGGTTGATCGTCCTGGCAGGAATACTGATCTCCAATGCCAGCAGCAGCGAGTTCAAGAAACGCAATTTGCTGCTCTACTGGTTGGGAGTGGGCGTCCTATCTTTGCTAGCGATGTGGATCGCCGCGCAGCTCACTTCTCTGGGCGGTCACTGGCCTCTCTTTCCAGTGAGTGTATTCTTGACTCCAAGTTTATTAGGCGTACTGGCTTTGATCCTGATAAACCTGGGTGCGTTGCTGAGATTACGCGGCCGGGCTTTGTTCCTGGCGAGCTTGCTTGGCTTGCTCACGGCTGCGTTGATCATCGCTTTATGGGACAATCTTGACGGTTTACTCTTTTACATTTTGCCCGGAGCGTTGATCTTGAGCCTTACCTGGGCGGCAGCCCGCAAGACCAGCAGCCTGCCCATCGTGCTGAGTTTGCTCGTTTTAGCCCTTTTGGCTGTGCTCGATCCCTACAGCACCAGTTTGAAAGATAACCTACCTTATTGGTTAACTTTTATTATCGAGGTGCTCATCTTCTCTTTACCCTGGAGTAGCGTTGCCCTGGCGGGGATAATGATTTCCGCCGGTCTCAATAAGTTCTCGAGAAGCCAGAACGAAGCTGGGGACGAGGCTGTACCGGTCTCCCGTTTTCCAGCCTACTTGCGCTATGCGCTGGCGGGGCTCTTATTGAGCTTTCTGGCCTATCGTATTTACTGGTCTTCAATCTGGGATAACACCAGAGATGGTCTGGCTGGCTTATTTTTAGCGATGCCGGCGAGCTTGGTTGCCATCGGGGTGGGGATGGTCGTGAGCATGAAAAACGCCAGGGGACGGCGCCTGTACGGAGTGGCTTTTGCTATCCTCGTGCCGATATTTATTTTCGGGGCATTCCAACGTGGTTGGGATGTGGACTATCACGCTCTTACTGAAGCCCGTGCCGCCCGTATCCACACCGCGCTAGAGCGATTCCATCACCGCAACGGCCGCTATCCAGACCAGCTTGTCGAGCTGGTTCCGCGAGATCTGCTCTACGTACCTCAGCCGGTCATTTTCCACGGTAGTGGATGGTGCTACCAGAGCCGAGAGGATGGGTACCGATTAGGCGCGGTTTACCGGGAATACTTCGGCACACCGCTTTCCATCAAGATTTACGCCTCCGACGGTGAGATACTCGATGAAAGTCGGGAATGTACGCAACAGCTGTCTGCGCTGAAAGCGCTTTACGAGCCCGCACCTTTTTTCGAGCAGGAGATCAACGCGCCTACCGAAGCGGCGCTCCCAACCAGCCAGGCGCATGCGGATGGAGAGAAACTGGAGCCTGTCCTCCATGCAGAATTTCTCAGCTGGGGCGATTGGTCCCCGGACGACAGGTATCTGCCCATCTCCCAGGTGGTATCTTCTCAGGGGGAGTATTTTACTGCGCTGAGCTTTTTGGACATTGAAAGTGGAGAGGTTTGCTGTGCCGGGCAGCAGTTTCCGGTCCAATCCACTCCATGGGCGCCTCGGCTGCGCCAGCATTTTGCCTGGACGCCATTAGGCAATTTGCTTTACCTGACGCCGATGGGTGATCTTGTGGAGTTGAATCCTGGCGTGGCAGGTGCAGCGAGCTGGGTGGAGGACATGCAAGAGCCATTTGTCTCGATCGCCGCTTACCATCAAGAGACCGGGCGGGTGTTGCTGCAAACGGCCGCAGCTTACTGGCTCATGGACAGCGTAAGCAGGTCTATCCGCCAGATCGAAGCTGTTAAACCCAACCCTGATGAATTGCATTGGGATAATTCCGCGTGGTCTCCTCACGGTGAGTGGTTGGCGACCTCCCACTTAAACGGCCGAGTCGAAACCGAAGGGAGCACCTTGTACGTTTTATCGGGAGAAAACGGCCGGCTGGAAAGAAGCTTGCCTATGAATGCCCCTCCGCACAGAGCGCCCCCTGGATCGAGTGGCTGAGCAGCGATGAACTCTTGACATCTGGGGTAAATGACCTGCTGATCCTGGATTTGAATCGCCAGACTCCAGTGTTCACTCGGGTAATCAAGGACATTTTCAATTTGGATCTGGATTATCCAGATGAGGCTGCGGCTTGGGGTTCTGTGATCGCCGAATCGGGGGGTAATTACCATCTGGCCCTGCGGGCAAACCTACCCGGAGACCAGAACCTTTACGTTTATCATTCGGAGACTGGAGAGGTCGAGATTTTACATCCGGAAGTACACGGATATTTGATCTTCCCTGATGGACAGTCGCTGGAAATGCCCCGCTTCAGCTTCGCACACAAATATCCGGATGTGTACGAGATCTTCTGGATCGACCAACCGGGAAAAGAATCCCGCACGCTTTCTCCGTAAGGCCATTCACCGCGCAGCTATCCCAGCTTGAGCGTGCGTTATCTTCCCGATCTTGAAGAACTGGCCTTCGGTTCCTCCCAGGGCGTTTCGCTGGTTTCCTTGCCGGAGGGGAAAATGCTCGCATTTTGGCGGTTGTCGTCTGGTGATGGGCATCCCTCCTTGCTTGCCACGAGGAAAGGGCAGGCCCTCATCGCCTTGCGCGAGTGGGTAAACGAGTCAGATTTATTCTATATCCCGCTGCCGCCATAAAAAAAAGGCTGTTTGGTTGGTGATTACGAGGTCGTTTTGGCGCGTGTAGTCACAGCTGGATAACGCGCCTACATTACTTCGCCAGCCTCGACAGCGTGACCCGCTGCACCCCTTCTACTTGCTGAAAGCTGGCGCCTTGTGAAACGGATCGCATGACCGCGGTCTCATCGACGACGCGGGTCCCGGAGATCATCGTGGCGCCGTGCTTGAAGAGCACTGGAGAGAGCGGCGTGCTCGGACCCAGGATCAGCACGAAGGCGCCGGGTTGGCAGAACCCGAGCAGCTCGTCCAGGGTGTGGTTGATCAGGGCGCTGCCGGTAATGGCGACCACCTCCGCCTGAGGGAGCAGCCCGGGCGCGGCCGAGGCGGGGTACTCTCCCTTTGACGGGTTCTGCTCGATCACACGCAGCGCGGCGACCTGCGGGCGCAGCTTGGCAAGGAAGGGGAAGTGGCCCACGATGGCGACTTCCTTGCCCCGGCCGTGCTCCTGCAGCACTTCATAGGCGTCGATTGCTTCCATTCTGGGGGGATTCTCAGACTGTAAATCCACAAGAGAGTTGATCGCCGCGAGCCCGATGCTGGCTTCCATAAGGTTCTCGGACCGGGAGAACTCGGCCAGCTCCCGGGCGCTTTTAAGATGCAGGTTGCCCGCGTCTCTTACACGTTCGTGACCATGAGGCGCCTCGGTCTTCATAGTCGAAGCCATGCCGCAGCTGCGGCTAGACACCACCGTCCAGTTGGCTCCGACGAGCACATCGTGCACCGGGAAGTCCTGTTTTATCTCTGACAGTAAATCTTCGATGATCGTCATAACAAGCACTTCCTAAGAAGCATTGAAGAATTGCCAATCTCGAGGGTGTTTGGGCGATCTTTACCCAAACACCCTCGTTTTTATTTAATGCAGGCGATCGATCCGATCCACGATCACGCCATTCGCATAGGCGATGGCGGCCTCGTCGATGTCGCCGATATCGGTTACGACTGGCTTGATACCACGCGCCATCATGCTTTGATAAGCGCCGCTTCCCATGCCGCCGCAGAGCAACGCTTCGCAATCCTCGATTGCTGCCGCCATGCGCAAGTGTCGCTCTTGAGCGCCTTCCCCGAATCCATGCGCCTGACCCGAACGGGTTTCTACGTGGGGTTCGTGGGCAAATTGAGCGTGCCCAAGTTTTTCGCGCAGCTCCCGCTCGACGATCTTGCCGTCTTCGAGGGTTGTGACCAGGTAATAAGCCGCCCGGCCAAAATGCTGGCTGATCGATTTTCCGTCATCCGTTGTTGCAGCAATTTTCATGAGCGAGTCTCCTTTGAATTTGGAATTTTTCCGTGATGAGTTGCACAGATTGTGAGCGCATGGGTGCGTTTAGACTGCCGGGAAATGACGTTCTGCTGGAAAGTCGCGTTCATCGGTAGGGTAGAGCACCAGGATCATCCGGGATTCAGATTGATTCAGGTTTTGCCAGCGATGGGGCAGGTGTGCTTCGAATAATAAGCTGTCGCCCGGTTCGAGCAAGTAGGTTCGAGTCTGGATCGTGTACGCGATCTGGCCGGATAGACAATACACGAACTCGAAACCGGTGTGTAAGATAGCCTGATCGCCGCTGTTCGCATTGGGCTTCAGGCTGACGACGAAGGGTTCGACCGATTCGATGGTCGTTCCCGATCCCAAATCTTCAATCATGCCATGTTCGAAGCTGGCGTGGGGGCGCCGTCCAGCTTTGAAATAAGCGACTCGGGTCCTGGGGATTTCGATCTCAAAAAAGGCGGTTAGCGGAACTTCCAGGGCAGAGGCTAACTGTTGCAAAGTGTTTACGCTCGGCGAGCTCTTCCCATTTTCGATCAAGCTTAAAGTATTGACAGCCAACCCGCTTTGGTCGGCTAAAGCCCGAATGGTCAGGTCGCGCTGTTCTCGTATACGGCGTAGATTCCCGCCGACATCGACATTGGAGGCATTCTCTTCCATCCCTCCGCTGTCATTGTGAGAGGACCAATGCAAACGTCGTTTTATGCGGAAGGGAGAACCTGTTTTTGCCACCTCGCCACACTCCTCAATGATCTTGAACACCAACCAATATTATAGGTAAATACCTTAATTTGTCAATAATTTCGCCCATAAATTTTGTTGTTTGCCTAAAGTATTGAGATTATCTATAGGAGCTTATAGATGAGATCAATACCTATTGTGACAAAATGCACTTACCGGCGGGGGATTACTGGCCTATAGTAAATGCAGAACTTAATTAAGCCAGTCGCTGATTACTCTCCAGTCTGGAAAACGCTTGGCTCAAGCTCATGGAAGATGATCTCAAGGAACGCGCCGAAAAGCGAGCGGATTTTTGTAGCGTCTTTAGCAATGCCAACCGGGTCCTGATCCTATGGGCGCTGGCTGGGAAAGAGCTGTCTGTTACGGAGATCGCCCTCGCGATCGAAGCCTCCCTACAAAACACATCCCAGCACCTCAGTCTAATGAAAGACTACGACATCCTGGATTGTCGCAGGGATGGACAAACCATATATTACCGGATCAAAGATAACCAATTCGATGAATTCTGTTTCTTGCTCCATCAAGTCCATGATCCGATGGAGCTCAAAACATAAACGTCAATTCACCATCTACCTCGAAAAAGGAGTGTAACGATGACTACCCTTGATTTATCCGCCCTGGAAGCCACGAAAGTTGTGGATGCTCGCAGCAGCGCTTGCCCCGGCCCGCTCTTGGAGGCCAAGAAGGGGATCGGCGCGGTCAAGATCGGCGAGATCCTGGAGATCTGGTCTGGCGATCCGACGACCAAGGATAATATCTCGCGCTGGTGCCAGAAGCTCGGCCAAGAGTTTGTTGGCGCGACAGAGGCAGCGGGATACGACCGGATTTTCATCCGCCGTTCAAAATAGAAACCCATGGTCTCGCCTCGCCGACCCAAGATCTTGATCCTGGCTACAATCTCCGGGGGGTATGCAGGCGCGGATTCCGTCGGGCAGCTGCACACGGATTACCCCACGAACACATACATCCTGCCCGTGCTCTGCCCGTGCTTGTTCCCAGAGTCGTTTTACCTGCGCGCCTTCGAACGAGGTTTTGACGGGATCATCGTCATGTACAGCGGCACGGACAGCCCCTATAAGGGCGGTCCTGAACGCGCCGCCCAGCTGATCAACCACACCTATCCGGTCATGCAGGAACGGGGCATCGATACGCGCCGGCTCAAGCTGGTCGCCATCTGCACGGTGTGCACCAAGCCCTTTTTGAAAGAAGTCAACCAGATGAACGAGTTGCTGGAAGGGATTGGGTTGGTGGAGGACGAACTCGCGGCTGCAGCCTCGAAAGATGCCCTGGCAATTTGACATGAGATCTACATGGATACTCACCTTTGTGACTCTTGGAGAATCGACTTGAGAT
Source organism: uncultured Anaerolineaceae bacterium (assembly GCA_964400875.1). Lineage (GTDB taxonomy): Bacteria > Chloroflexota > Anaerolineae > Anaerolineales > UBA4823 > CAYNWK01. Next base: position 20,440 of record CAYNWK010000061.1, read on the forward strand.
TCAAGGAGCACCACTTTGCATAATCTTACAGTTGACGCTTTAGTCGTCGGCGGTGGAATTGCAGGGATGCAAACCGCTCTGGACCTGGCCGATCAAGGCTACCAGGTGGCGTTGGTTGAAAAAGAGCCCAGCATCGGCGGGAAGATGATCGCCTTAAGCAAGGTGTTTCCAACACTGGATTGCTGCAGCTGTATCACCACGCCCAAGATGTCCGCCGTTGCTCACCATGAGAATATCCAACTGCTGACCTATTGTGAGGTGCAGGCCGTCGAAGAAAAAGGTTTGGGATTTTCGGCGCGGATATTAAAAAAGCCTCGCTACGTGGACGAAGAACTGTGCACCGGCTGCCGGCAGTGTGAATACGAGTGCCCAATCGACCTGCCCAACGCTTTCGACATGGATCTGGGCGCGACCCGTGCTATTCGGGTGCCGTTTTCAACCGCGGTCCCACAGTATGCCGTCCTCGACGTCGAGAACTGTTTATTCTGCGGTCGCTGCGAAAAAATATGCCCAGTAGGGGCGATCGATTTCACCCAGGTCGAACAAACTTTTGAAATCCAAACCGAGGCCTTGATTTTGGCCACCGGATTTGAAAACACTCCGATCGACGCGAAGAAAGAGTACGGCGCAGGCCAAATCGTCAATGTAATCGGAGGTCTGACCATGGAACGGCTGCTCGCTCCCACGGGTCCGTACGGGAGAGTTTTGCGCCCGGGGGATGGGAGAGAACCGGAATCGATCGCTTACGTGCAATGTGCAGGATCGAGGGATCAGACCGTTGGCGTAACTTATTGTTCGCGGGTCTGCTGCATGTATGCGATCAAGCAAGCCATGCTGCTCTCTGGCGCTTTGCCGCTTGCCGAAATCACGATTTATTACATGGACATTCGCGCTTTCGGCAAGGGTTACGAGCAGTTTTATCAAAATGCGAAGGCTATGGGCGTGGAATTCGTTAAGGGGAAGGTGGCTCGGATTACAGAAGATCCGGATCACAATCCAGTCGTGCGGGTGGAAATGATCGAAGAAGGTCCCCAGGTTGTGGAGCGCACACATGACCTGGTAGTGCTTACCTTAGGTATGCTGCCTGGATACGATCCGGATCCGATCTTCCAAGTCTCCTCCAACGGGGATGGTTTCGTGCGCGCTCCGGCGGTGAACTTTTCTCCCAGTCTGACCGATAGAACTGGGATCTTCGTAACCGGCACCGCTGCAGGACCGATGGATATCGTCGATAGCATCATGCTGGCCGGCGCGGCCGCCTCTGAAGCAGCGGCGTACCTGGAATCCCGGCGATATGAAACAGCCGTGGTTACATCATTACCAGAGGAGCCGGTACATGTCTGAACCGAACTTCGAAACCACTCATCCCTCCACTGCAAAAAACGACGATGTCCGCATTGGCGTCTATACTTGTTACTGCGGGGGGAATATCAGCGAGGTGGTCAATTGTGAGAGGGTCGCTAAGGCGTTGGAAAAACTGCCCAACGTCGTTGTATCCCGCACGGACATGTCGATGTGTTCCGACGCTGGACAATCTTTGATCGAGAATGACATCCGCGAATTGGGTGTAAATCGGGTGGTCGTCGGCGCGTGCGCGCCATCCTTGCACGAGAAGACTTTTCGCGGCACGGTCGGGCGCGCTGGATTGAACCCATACCTGTACCATCACGTCGGCATACGCGAACAAGATAGCTGGGTGCACCATGAGGACAAAGAAGGCGCCACCCAAAAAGCAATCCGCTTGATGTCTGCCGGCATCGCCAAAGCTCGCTTGCTCGAACCTTTGGATCCCATCCGGCTTTCAGCAGAAAAACACGCGCTGGTAATCGGCGGCGGCGTAGCGGGGCTGCGCAGCGCCTGGGATTTAGCTCGTCGAGGTATTCGCGTCTCCTTGGTGGAAAAGTCTCCCTTCTTAGGAGGCCGAATGGCTCAGCTCGAGCACATCTTCCCCACGGGGGAGCAGGCGCGCGAGCGCTTGCATGAGCTGATCGAGAAAGTCCTGGACCACCCGAACATCTCCGTGTTGACCCAGGCGGAAGTGGTCGCCGTCTCCGGTTATGTGGGCGATTACAAAGTAGAGGTGCGCCAGAATTCCCGCGGGGTAAAGCTCGACTTTGAGAACTTCGAAAAAGCTACAGACATTTGCCCGGTCGTGGTGCCGGATGAATATAACTACGGGTTAACCACGCGGAAGGCTATTTACCGGCTCTACCCGCAGGCTTATCCCAGCACACCGGCGATCGATTGGGAGCATTGTACGCGCTGTGGGGCATGCGAGAGCCTCAACGGTCACGGTGGGATCGATCTGGAAAATCGTCCAAAAACGATCCCGCTGAACGTCGGCGCCATCGTTGTGGCGACCGGTTTCGATCCTTATGAACCCCGGCAAGGAGAGTTCGGCTACGGAGAGAATCCTGCGGTGGTCACCCTACCCCAACTGATCCGCTACCTGGCCCTACAGGGTGATGCCGAGCCATTGATTTGGAACGATCGGGCAGTTAGAGATGTCGTCGTGATCCACTGCGTGGGCAGCCGGCAGATCGACGGGGTGCACGAACCGGGGGAGGACGGGCAAGTTAACGACTACTGTTCGCGGATCTGCTGCACGGCTACACTCCAGGCGGTCAACGAACTCAAGGACAGTCACCCGGGACTCAACATTTATGATTTGTACGAAGACATCCGTACCTACGGTCGGGGTCACGAGGACTATTACAACGGGGCTGCTGACCGGTTCGTCCGCTTCCTGCGCTTCCATGGCGAGGAACAACCGGAAGTTGTGATGGCACCAAAGGGAGATCCCCACCCGATACTGGTCAGAGTTAAAGATTATCTCACCTGGGGTGAGAAGCTCGAAATTCCAGCCGATCTCGTCGTCTTGGCGGTTGGTATGATGCCGCGAAAAATCGACGATCTGATTCGCATGCTGAAGATCTCTCCCGGCAATGACCGCTTCCTGGCAGAAGTGCATCCAAAACTGCGCCCCGTCGAGACGGCAGTTCCCGGTGTGATCCTGGCAGGAACTGCCCAAGGCCCGATGAACATCCAGGAAAGCTGCGCAGCAGCCTCTGCAGCCGCTTCCAAAGTATCAGTCCTTTTGAGCCAGGGGAAGGTGGAATTGGAACCCTTTGTGGCCCGTGTGGACTTGGCAAAGTGTGATGGGGCTGGCGCATGCGTCGAAGTGTGCTGTTACGAAGACGCCATTAACCTGGCTGACTTAGAGGTGGAAGGTCAAACTGTCCGGCGAGCGGTGGTTACCCCGGCCAATTGCTCGGGTTGCGGCGCTTGCGTCAGCGCATGCCCCAACCGGGCGATTGACGTGCAAGGTTGGACTCTGGACCAGTTCGAGGCGATGGTAGACGCCCTGACTATTGACCTGCCATTGGAAAAGGTGGCTGCATGATGGATAAGCAAGAAGCTAAAAAGCGATCTCAAATCTTGAAACGATTGCGCGACGATCACCGGGAGACGGTGGAACGCACCCAGGCTTTGCTGCGCGAGCAAAAAGAGATCCGCCGCCAGCTGTGCCAGGTGATGCGCGATGAACCTAAGACCATTCTGGATATTTCCACAGACTCCGGCCTGCCAGCTGACCGCGTGTTATGGCACGTGAACGCGATGCGGAAATATGATTTGGTGGTTGAGGCGGGAATGTGCGGTGAATACGT
>CAYNWK010000062.1:0-24054 GCA_964400875.1 uncultured Anaerolineaceae bacterium
AACCTAGCGGTTAACAGCCGCCCGCTCTGCCGATTGAGCTACCGAGGATCAAAGCGTCGTGATTATACAGTCAAGCCAAAAGCATGTCAAGGAAGGCTTGTGAAGGGGCGCACTCAAAGCTTTTTGAGCATCTGAGCGCTTTAACTTCAACATAACGCCGCCACCGTCGAGTAACCCGCATTACAAGGCTGTAATTTGTCCGCCGGTGAGCTTATATTATAATCTGCCCAATCTTAACATTTTAGGGCTTACGAACTTGACTGCGTAAACCCTACATTTACAGGTCCTGCGCAGCCGACGATGGGACTGAGGAACCTGGTGTGGGTTGAACCCATGCTAAGACCACCGTGCTTATCGCTCACTGCATAACGAATGAGCCAATGAACAAATTGAGGCCTGCATGGCTTTAAAAGGCAATTTACGCGATTTTACGATCACACAGCTGCTCAACCTGATTAACCTGGCGCAGAAAACCGGTGTACTCACGGTTGATGGCCCGGTCGATCCGGTATATGTGTTTTTCCGGGAAGGCAAACTGGCCTACGCGCAAGTTGGGCGCAACAGCAACGGCCTGGTGACGATCCTGCACAAGGCAAACAAGCTCACCGCCCACCAATACAAGGTGATCAAAGAGCGCGGCGGACATTTGAGCGATAAGGAGCTGGGTCTCTTATTAATCAACGCGAACTACATCACGCAGCAAGAGATCATCAGCAGCTTGCAAGCGCATTTCGTTGGCATCGTTAACCAGCTTTTCTCCTGGGTTGAAGGCATCTTTAAGTTCGATAGCGATGTCAAACCGCCCCAAGGGAAGATCGTCGTAAGGGTTGGACTGGAAAACCTGATCATCGACGGTACCAGGCGCTTACATGAATGGGAGCAATTACAGGATGAAATCCCTAGCCTGGATATGGCCCTAAAGTTTACCGACCGACCAGGCGCCAACATACGTGATATCAACTTGAGCGTGGAAGAATGGCGCGTGGTTTCTTACATCAACCCAAAGAACAGCATCCGCCAGATCGCGCGCGCCAATAAATTGAACGAGATGGAGATTCGCCGGATCGTGTATGGGCTCCTGCAGGCCGGGTTCGTCCAGATAGTCCGACCGGACGGCGCCGCCCCGCGGGTCTCACAACGAACCCAAATACCAGCTACAAGGACAACGGTTGACCAAGAAGAACAAAAATCGTTGATCTTTCGTATCATCGACCGCATTCGAGCGCTATAAACTACATCAAAGGATAGCCTGTTATGCAGACGGTAAAAATGGTGGTCACAGGCCCCTTCAACGCAGGAAAAACTGAATTCATCCGCTCGGTTTCCGAGATCGATGTCGTCTCAACCGAGCGTAAGATCTCGGCCGAGACAGAACGAATCAAAGATACCACCACGGTTGCCATGGACTTCGGACGCATCACGGTGGATAACGACCTGGTCCTGTATTTGTTTGGCACACCAGGCCAAAAGCGTTTCGACTTCATGTGGGAGATCCTCTCGGAAGGCATGCTGGGCTTCATCGTCATGGTGGATAGCACCCGTCCGGAGACCTTTCGTGAAGCGCGCAGCATCCTGGAAACATTCCGCGCTTATGCGCCTACGCCTTACGTCGTAGCGGCGAATAAACAAGATTGCCAGGACGCCTGGGCGATCGAGGATATGCGCATCGCTTTGCGCCTGGACAGCCACGTCAAGCTGCTCAATTGTGTCGCGCTTGAAAAGGAGAGCGTGAAGAACGTATTATTGGAACTACTCTACAGTATTCTTGATGAAATGGACGGGGGAAAATCCTGAGGACTGCCAGTCTTCCAGCCAATCCTTTCGCCATGCATTTCTACCGAGCGCCCGCATGGGTCCTGGAAGTAAGCCTCAGATTTTTACCCGAACAGATTCGCCGTGTCCTCAATTACTACTGACCAGGGGATTGTTCACTACGAAGTCTACGGACGAGGCCGTCCGGTTATCTTATTGCACGGCTGGTTGGGATCTTGGGGCATCTGGCAAGACACAATGGAATACCTGGGCCGCTATTATCGCACCTATGCGCTGGACTTCTGGGGGTTTGGCGAGTCCGGCAAAAAGTTGAGCTCCTACGCAGTTCAAGATTTCGCCGACCTGGTCGATCAATTTATGGAGAGCCTGGGGATCATACGAGCTCCGCTGGTAGGACACAGCATGGGCGGCACCGTCAGCCTGTCCGTCGCCATCAAATACCCAACGAGGGCCAGCCAGGTCACCGTCATTGGTTCCCCCATCCACGGCTCCTCGCTGTCCTTGCTGCTAAAGTTGGCCGGCATTCGCTGGATCGCCTTCCTGGTGCATAACACAATGTGGGCTCTGAAGTTGGGCATCCGCCTGGCCAGCCCAATCATCACCAAAGACCCGGAATGGCCGGATATGATCGCCAAGGATCTCTCCCGAACCACGCTGGAATCTTTCTTGCTCAGCATTGCCTCGCTGAAGCGGACCGATCTGCGAGCGCAACTTAAACCGGTGACCATTCCAATTATGGGTATGTTCGGGCAAAAGGACGTCATCGTTCATCCTAACCAGTGGAAACCGTTGATGGACAACGCTCCGCATACCCGGATAGAACGATTCCAAAACGCTGGACATTTCATCATGCTGGATGAGCCACAGCGGTTCATGCATACGCTAAAAGATTTTTTGGATAACGGTTACTGCCCCTCGGGATGCGATCGTGGATGAAACATGCTGAAAATCATTCTGCAAGACCCCCGATTCATTCACCCCTTCAACGAACGGGCGCGCGATTTGCGCATTCAGAATAAACCGCTCTGGCTGGCGCAGCGAGATATCCTGGCTCCATACACCACCCGCGAGATCGAATTGCCATTGCATGCGCCGTTACCTCAGACGCACGAACCGTGTCTGGTTTACCGGGACAATTTATTCTTCGACCAGACCTATTTTGCCGCTTTTTATGCCGAGGCGCGCCGTCGAGGGAAGGCCTGCCGGGCTGCATTTTCGATTAACGACCCGGCTTTCCGCGAACATGCCCTGCCGCTAGCGAACTCCTACACACGGGCCGGGAACCTGTTTTTCGCTGACCTGTGGTATTACCCCCACGGACCGGAAGCCAAAGCCGAACCCGTCGTGATCGACTTGCAAGCGCGTGAAGTCGGTTATTACCACGTCCCCACATATATGGCCTTCGAACAAGGCGATCTCGTCTTTCAGGTGCCCCTGCGCAGCCTGATCGCCATTGACTCGTGGGTGCATATCTTCATCACCGATATCGTCTTCGGATTATTCAGCCGGGGCGCTCGATTCGAAGCCAGGTTGGAAAACGACCCCTTCTATAAACTGCGCGTGCTGGGAAAAGCCCTGTACGAAGGCAAACAAGTACTGGAATGCTCCGAGCTGGTCCGCATAGGCCGTAACTGCGTCATTGACCCACGCGCCATGATCCACGGTCCGACAACTATCGGCGATAACGTCACCATCAACGCCGGAGCGGTCATCGAGAACTGCGTGATCGGAGATAACGTCAACATATCCCAGGACTGCCAGTTGATGCTCTCCGTGATCGGCGACGGTTCTTTTTTACCGTTTCGCTCGGCGCTCTTTATGACCACCCTGATGGACAACAGCATGGTCGCCCAGAATACGTGCCTGCAAATGTGCGTGGTCGGGCGGAACACTTTTATTGGGGCAGGTTCAACGTTCACCGATTTCAACCTGGTGCCAGCGCCGCTAAGAGCCCTGGATGGCGACAACCAGTTGAATGAGGCTAACCGCCCAGTCTTAGGCGGTTGTGTCGGGCACAATTGCCGCCTGGGTTCCGGAATGATCATCTTTCCAGCCCGGACGATCGAATCGGACGTGGTGTTGTTCGCCTCTGTCCAGCGACGGGTGATCGATCAAGACGTCTACTATGAGGACAGCGACCATCACCTTCTACGACATGCCGCTTTACACCAGCGGCTATACCCGCGCCAGGACGAGATGGTCGTCGAAGCATGGTAATTTCACCGAGCTCATCCATTAATTCTTACTTTTTCCGGAGGCTGTTATGCGCAAAGCCCGCCTGATGATCGTTGAAGATGATGCGGACATCTCCAACATGCTGGAGATCTTCTTCAGCGGCCTCAACTACGAGGTGGATGTCGCGCCTCGGGGTGCAGAGGCGTTGGAGAAGACGCGCCAGAGGATGCCCCATTTGATCATCCTGGATATCATGCTGCCAGATATCGATGGCTACGAAGTTTGTAGAATTCTGCGTACGAACACGCGCACGAGCCACATCCCGGTGATCTTTTTAACTCAAAAAGACGAGCGCAGTGACAAGCTGCAAGGTCTCGAGCTCGGCGCCGACGACTACATCACCAAGCCATTCGATATTGAGGAACTCAAACTGCGCGTGCAGAACGCAATCAGCCGGGCGGAACGAGAAAGTCTGACCGATCCCCGTTCGGGACTGCCCTCCGGGAGACTGATCGAAGAACAGTTGCGCCGCGTAATCCGCCAAGAAGATTGGGCTTTGATGGACTTACGGATCAATCATTTCGAGTCCTTCAAGGAGGCCTATGGTTTTGTCGCCGCAGATGACGTGCTGCGATTCACCGCGATGCTCCTGGGAGAAGTAGTCGACTCAGTCGGTCAAGAAGGCGATTTCATCGGACATGCCGGTGGAGATAATTTCATCATCATCACCAGCGAAGAGGCCGCACCAGCCATAGAATCCACATTCAAGGAACGGTTCGCAGAGGAAGTGCTCACACATTACAGCTTTATCGACCGCCAGCAAGGTTATATCGTGGTGGAAGACAGCGACGAAGGTCCTCAGCAGGTCCCTTTAATGAGCCTGGCGATCGGCATCGTAAGCCCTACCGAATATCCCTTCGCCGATATTCGAGAGATAACGGAAGTCGCTGCGGAAGCTCGCCGGCGAGATGTAGCCTGAGACCAAGCTGGTTAAACGATGAGATCAGCGAACACATCGAGTTGACTTTTGAAATAAATGGGAAATTTGAGCGCGCTGCCCCTTGGTCTTATCCTGCTGCTCTTCGGATCGGCTTCTTTTGCGTTGATTTTCGCATTTTTACGCGCTGTTCCCCGGATAACGACGCCTGAACGGGCCCTGCCATCAGACTTCAACCCGCATCAAATTACCCATTTCCCTTTGCCGATCCGCGCTCACGGTCACAACCAGGGAGTCCTGCTGATCCTTCCCGGAGGAAAGGTCGCATATGCCAACCAGCAAGCTCGTGAGTGGTTCGATTTACGCGATGCAGCGCTAAATCTCGAGATCCTGGCTCGCCGAACCCAGCCGAGCGAAACCTTCCTGACCCTGTGCGCCGCAGAAGGACAAGCGCGCTTCTCGATTAACGGCCGCCTTGTCGAGGGCGCTTCTTACCAGGTCCCACTCCAGTCCGATTCTGCCCTCCTGGTTTCTTTACAAATACCGCAGCTGATCAAGTCTGTAGCGCTGGACTTCGCTGGGAAAGAAGCACCAAACAACGACACGGTGGGCTCACCTAAACGACACCTGGATATCTTCACCCAGCTCAGCCAGGCAATGGCAACTAACCTGGATTTGGAGGAGACCCTCTCAGCTATCCTTGAAAGCGTAGGGCTGCTCCTTCCTGCCGAATTTGCTGAAATATGCATCTGGAAAAAAGCGGAGCGGCACCTCATTCCCTACCGCTTATTCGGTCAGCCCGGATCGGCGCGCCAGCTAGTCGAGTCTACTGTGCGCTACCGGCCCGGTGAAGGCTACTCCGGATACCTGGTCACCCATCGACAACCGCTCCTGCTTGAAGATGTAGAGAACCCGCCCGCGGGTTTTGAGCCAATCGAGCACCCCGAGCTGCCATTCCGCGCCTACCTCGGCGTGCCGCTGGCCGTTGGCAGCGAACTAATCGGCACTCTAGAACTCGGCAAAGTGAACGCCAATGGTTTCAAGCGAGCGGACCTGGACTTACTGGGTTTGCTTTCCGGGCAAGCTGCCATCGCCCTGCACAACGCTTTACTACACGAACAGGAACAACGCAAGGCTACGGAATTAGCCGGGTTGGCGGAATTAGCCCAGGCGGTCAGCGCACTGCCGGATACTCAGGATCTGTTCACTCGCCTGAGTGAAGGCATTCAACCACTGATTAAAGTGGAGATGCTCGGATTCCTGCTCTACGATGAAGTCCGCCGCACCATCAAAGCCCAATCACCTTTCCAGGGAATCCCGGACGATTTTCTAGCGTTGTACCAGGGTGAAATCGCTCCCGGAAGCGATGCTGAGGAGATTTGGTTATCCCAGAAAACCATCCACGCCGCCAACGCGGAAGATGATGATCGTGTGCGGGCCTTGGGCTTCGAACACCTGGCCCGCGCCGCCGGGATGCAGCAAACTGTTTTCGTCCCGCTGTCGACCTCCGGCCGCCAGCTAGGTTACCTGCAAGCCGCCAATAAACGTAATGGAAAACCTTTCGATACAGACGATTTGCGGCTGCTGGCGATCATCGCTGGACAGATCGCACCGATCATCGAAAACTCCGCCCTGGTGCACCTCTCCAAACGCCGCGCGCTGCGCGCCGAAGCGCTGCGCCGGGTCGCCAGCCTGGCCAGTTCGTCAGCAACCCTGGACGAGATCCTCAAGTATTCCTTACAGGAGTTCGCCCGACTGGTACAAGCCGATATGGCTGCCATCTTCTTGCTGGATGAGAACCATGGCGAGCTGCGCCTGCACAAGGATTCTCTATTTGGTCTGGCGGCAGAGGTCGGCGAACGCTTGGGCCGGCTCTCCATCAACGATCCCCAGTTCGAGCATTCGGTGACCGGAAGCCGGCAAACCTTTCATACAGACAATGCCTCCGAAGACGATCGGATCCTGCCGCTTTACCGACCTTTAGTGAACGGGTTAAACATCCAATCCGCGATCGACGTGCCCTTAATCGTCAGGGAGCGGGGTATCGGCGAGATCATGCTGGGCAGCCAGGAGCCTGCCTTCTTCAGTCACAGCGACGCTGCGGTGATCGCCAGCGCAGCCGGACAGCTGACTAGTGCGATCGAACGCGCTTCGCTCTTCTCGCAAACGGACGAGAGCCTGCGCCGCCGGATCGACCAGCTTACCGCGCTAAACCGTGTCAGCCGGGAGTTGAATGCGACGCTCGACCTGGAACGCCTGATGAAGCGCGTGTATAAAGAAGCTATAACAGCCACGGCTGCAGATTGTGGTTCGATATTACTTTTTGAATTGGAAAACGGGAGCAAGGATAAAGGGAATCTGCTCTTCCAATTTGGCGATGGACACACTGGAGATTTTCACCCCTTGGAAAGCGCCGTGCTCGAAACCGGGGAACCCATCCTGATCCCCGATTTCGAGGACCGGGCATACTTGCAGCAACTCCTCGAGCACGTTGACGTTCAAACCGAATCCTTACCTCCAGCCGCGCATCCCGGCGTCCTCTCCGGATTGATCGTGCCCATTGCCTATCAAGAGCACATCGCCGGACTGATCTACCTGCATGCCCGGGAGTCCGGGCATTTCGACCGCATTTCTTTGGAGATCGCACAGGCCATGGCTGTGCAAGCCGCGATCGCCCTGGGCAACGCCCAGCGCTTCCAGGAACAAATTAAACGCTCCGACCTGCTAAACCATCGGGTGGAAACGCTGGCCAATCTCCTGGAGGTCTCGCAATCGCTGCAAATCGACCAGCCGTTAGAAGTTTCGCTGGAGGCTATCGCCTACGGAATTCAAGAGTCAACCCCATTCAACATCGCCTTGCTCAGCGTCTATAACCAGGAGACGGGTATGCTCCAGCGCACCGCCAGCGCCGGCCTGACTCTTCAGGACATGGACGCTTTGCGCGCTGCCCCACAACCCTGGGATTCCGTCCAGCAAGTTCTGGACAAAGACTACTACCTCGGCCAGGGATATTTCATCCCGCATGAAAAATTACCCGAACTGCCTGCCGGTTTGCAAACCCTCTCTCCGATGACCAGAGGTCGGCGCCAATCGGGCAGAGACGCCTGGCATCCGGAAGATATGCTGCTGGTGCCGTTGACCAGCTCGTCCGGAGAAAATTTAGGTCTGATTAGCGTGGACGATCCAAGAGATGGTTTGCGGCCAGATCTAGCCACGATCCAATCCCTGGAGCTTTTCGCCAGCCAGGCTGCCCTGACGATCCAGGGCCATAAAAAATTGGCTGAGGTCCAGGCGCAGGTTGAGAATTTCCAAGAGAATGCGCACGGGTTTGTCGACGTTTCTGCGGATGCACCTGATCCAGTGCAGCTTTTAGCCCAAGAAGACCTGGAACAAGGTCGGCAGTTCAAACAATTAAGCCGACGCGCCCGTCGCATCAAGGCCGTCCTCGACATTGCTGAATTGCTCAACCACCAGGAGAGCCAAACGGACATCTTCCGGGTGATTGGCAGAGAGTTCATCGAGCAGCTGGATTTCGACCTGGCGCTGATCGCAGTTCCGGGAGGCGGCGGTCCCCAGCTTATAGAGTATTTTGGTGAAGTACCTGCGGAACTCAACCTGAAAGCGTTACTCGGTCAGCGCAACCCCTTACAGCACAGCCTGGCTACCGGGGAAACCTTGCTGATCGCCAATCTTGAAATCGCCGAGGAATGGCGCAAAACGCCATTCTTAAAGAGCCTGCGCACTGCTGCCTTTCTAAGCCTGCCTATCTTCTCAGGCGACGAACCTGCCGCAGCGCTGCTTGCAATCGATCACGAACCCCAAGAGGAGTCTGCCCTCGAAGAACAACAGCTTTATTCACTGCTCGCCCGCCAGGTCTCCATCGCATTACAAAACCTGATTTTGCTTCAAGAGACCCAGCGACGCTTGCGTGAAGTTAATCTGCTGCTTGAATTCTCCCAGGTCAGCTCACTCGAACCAGACCAGATCCTGCAAACCCTGATCGAGAGCGCCCGGAAAGCACTTCCTGCTGCTGACGCCGGGATGGTGCTGTTATGGGATGCACAGCAGGAGGGCTTGATCGCTCGGTCTGCTGCCGGGTACGTCGACGTCCAACGGCTGAAGTCGATCGTCTTTCCGCTGGGTGATTCCCCACCAGGCCAGGTTTACCAGCAGGGCGAACCGACCCGTCTCGGCGAGGTTGAGTTTTCACAAGAGTACAATCTCACCGCCGAAGGGCTGGTTGGCTACCGGGATGCAACGGGCGGGCAGCTGCCGATTTCTAGCCTGATCATCCCCATAAAGGCAGCAAAGCATATAACCGAAGACCGGAGCGCTGAGCCCCTGGGTGTTTTGGTCCTGGATAATTTCAAAACCGCTGATGCGTTCAGCGCAGATAACCAGGCGTTGATCGTTTCCCTGGCGCAGCAAACTGCGCTGACGCTGGAAAACGTCAGTCTCTACCAGGCATCCGAAAAACGAGCGGGGCAGTTGCAAGCACTCACCTCCGTGGCGGCGCTGATCACGTCCAGCCTGCGCCGGGACGACCTAATCAGCTCATTGCTCGACCAGCTGCGGGCAATCCTTCCCTACGAAACCGGTACATTGTGGCTGCGCAGCAATGATAACCTTGTGGTTCACGCAGCACGCGGCTTTGAAGATCCAGAAGAGCGGGTGGGGCTATCTGTAGCCGTGGAGGACAGCCGCCTGTTTAACGACATGATCCTGACAGGTTCACCGCTGTACGTCCCGGACGTGCGCGAAGACTCGCGTTTCACCGCACTGATCGAGTTCGAGCACCTTTCTTGGCTGGGCGTGCCGATGCTCTTCAAGGGGGAGGTGGTTGGCGCGATCGCCTTGGAGAAATCCGAAGCAGATTATTACTCCACCGAGGAAATCCAGCTGGTCACCACATTTGCCAGCCAGAGCGCGGTGGCATTGGAAAATGCGAGCCTGTATCAGGAGAGCTTACATCGTGCGCACGAGCTAGACCAACGTTCTCAGCGGTTAGCCTTACTCAACCGGTTTTCCACTGCCTTGGGGGGGACGCTGGATATCGACGCCATTATACAGATGACCGGCGAAGAGATCAATAAAGCCATCGGCAGCGCTCGCACCTCCTTCATCAGTTGGGGTGACAACGCCAGCTTTGAACAGCTAGAAACTGGCGCTTCACAGGCTGAACACACGCCGGCGCTCCAGGCCGAGGTACCAGAACATAACGATGGCGCTGCTACCGAGCTGCCTGCAGTCCCGCTGTTCAACCGCTTGCGCCAATCACTGGGCGTTTTCTATTCCGAGGAGGTCTCCGAGGAGATGGAATTAGCGCCGCTGCAAGATTTCCTTGCCCGGCGCGGCACGCGTTCCTTGATGATCGTACCGATGTCTGCAAGCGATACACTGCACGGTTTCTTACTCGTGCACGCCAATCGCCCGCGCCATTTCGCGTCCGGTGAAGTTGAGTTGGTGCGCACGATCACGAACCAAGCAGCCATCGCGATTGAGAGTGCACGCCTTTTCGCCAAAACCCGCCGGTTGAGCGAGGACCTCGAGTTACGCGTGACCGAAAGAACAGCCCAACTCGAACGCGAACATCGCCGCACCAGCACGTTGCTGCGCATTATCACTGAAATCTCCGCCAGCCTGGACCTCGATCATGTCCTGAACCGAACTCTGGAAGTGCTAAACGAAGTAATCGATGCCGAACAAATCGTCTGCCAGGTTTCACGCCCGGACGAACAGGAACCCCGTCACATCGTCTCGATCAGCGCTCCGCAAACGGAACCGATCCCCACCACTGCAGCAGTGTTGGACGCTGAACGAGGTCTTGCCGGGTGGGTGATCGCCAATCGCGAGTCCATTCTGCTTGACGACGTCTGCCAGGATGCACACTGGTCGATGGTTGTCGAACCTGGCTCAACCTACCGCAGCGCACTTGGGGTACCCCTGCTGGTCGGAGAAGATATGTTGGGTTCTCTCTTGCTCTTCCACCACGAGGTGGCGCGCTTCTCCGAAGACCAGCTCGACCTGGTGCAGGCAACGGCCAAACAGGTCGGTATGGCAATAAATAACGCCGAGCTATTTAACTTGATACGCGACCAGGCTGAGGATTTGGGCACCATGCTGCGCAACCAGCAGGTGGAAACCAGTCGATCACACGCCATTCTCGAAGCCGTGGCAGAGGGTGTCCTGGTCACCGACGCACAGAATAAGATCACCCTTTTCAATGCCTCAGCGGAACAGATACTCGGGCTGCAAAGCACCCAGGTGCTCGGCCAATCCTTGGAAAATTTCATCGGATTGTTCGGCGCCGCAGCTCAATCCTGGACCGATACCATTCGTTCCTGGGCTCATCGGCCCGATTCTTACCAGACCGGCGAGACATACTCCGAAGCGATTACCCTGGAGAACGACCACGTGGTAACTGTCAACCTAGCGCCGGTCTTCTCCCGAGATGAATTCCTGGGCACCGTATCGATCTTCCACGATATCACCCACCAGGTAGAGGTGGATCGCATCAAAGCGGAATTTGTCGCTAATGTCAGCCACGAGCTGCGTACGCCGATGACCTCCATCAAAGGCTATGTCGATGTTCTGCTGATGGGCGCGGCGGGAGAGCTTGGCGAACAGCAAGCTCACTTTCTTGAAATCGTCAAAAACAACACTGACCGGCTTACTGTACTGGTGAACGATCTGTTGGACATCTCCCGGATCGAGGCCGGACGTATCAAGTTGACGATGCAGCCCGTGGAAATGCACGACATCGTGGAAGAGCTCTTCACAGGTTTGCGCCTGCGTGCTCAAAAACAGGCCAAACCCTTGGAGTTTATCATCGAGCTGCCCTCCGATCTGCCACGGGTGATCGGTGATCCTGAACGCGTCCGCCAGATCCTGAGCAACTTGTTGGAGAATGCCTACCATTACAACCTCGAGGACGGCACTGTAACCTTGCGAGCTCGCAGTCGTCAAGGTTTCGTCCAAGTGGACGTCATTGATACCGGCATCGGGATCCACCCAGATGATAAGGAAAGGATCTTCGAGCGCTTCTTCCGCGGGGAACATCCGACCGTGATGGCCACCTCAGGCACCGGTTTAGGACTCTCCATCGTCCAAAACTTGATCCAGCTGCATGGCGGCTCGATTTGGGTAGAAAGCAGCGGTATGCCCGGGAAGGGCAGCACTTTTTCATTCACGTTACCAATTTACGAACCGGAGAGCTAGATGGCAAAGATATTGATCGCAGAAGACGAACGCGATATTCGTGACTTGATCACCTTCACCCTGCGCTTTGCCGGCCATGAGGTTGTCGCGACTACGAACGGCGAGGAGGCTTATCAGAGAGCCTTGGAGGACCCTCCCGATCTGATACTCCTGGATGTCCGCATGCCGCGCATGACGGGATATGAAGCCTGTAAACGCATTAAAGCAGAAGAAAGCACCAGCGATATCCCGATCGTCTTTCTATCGGCAAAAGGCCAGGAGACGGAAGTTCGTACCGGCCTGGAAGCCGGCGCAGAAAAATATATCCTCAAGCCTTTCTCACCTGACCAGCTTACCCAAGAGGTGAGTAAAATCCTGACAGAGTTCGATAAAGGAGATTAGAACTTTCGTGGTTCTCCAGGTAGGGCGGGCAAGTGCTGACCTGAATAAGGCTGCTGCATGAGCGCGATCATCTTGCAGAATGAGCTGGTCCACTATGAGGTCCTGGGACGAGGCCGGCCGCTGCTTTTCTTACATGGTTGGGTGGGATCTTGGCGTTATTGGATCCCAACCATGCAGGCCGCTTCAATCAACCACCGCACGTACGCCCTTGATCTATGGGGATTCGGCGATTCTGCCAAGAACCCCAACTATTTTTCTATCGAACAACAACTCGCGCTGCTCGAAGACTTCATGGAAGCGATGGGGATTGGGAAGATCGCCTTCATTGGGCACGGCTTAGGCGCAGCTATCGCCATGCTTTTCGCCCGGCGATATCCACAGCTGGTCGATCGCTACATGGCCGTCAGCATGCCTTTGGGAAACGGCACGATCAACCCTCGTTTGAACAGCGCCCAACCCGGCGAGCTGGCTGAATGGCTCCTGAACTCTTCACCAGTCACCGCCCCAGTAATTGCTGAGGTCTCAAAGACCGATGTGCAGGCTATCCGTACCAGCCTGGCTGAGCTCAATCTGCTCGATCTGTCCCAACTGTTATGCAGTTCGCAAATCCCTTGCCTGGGAGTAAACGGCGGAAACGATCCGCTCATCGAGTGGAGCGCTGTCGAAACCCTAGACGATCTGCCCGAAACCTACCACCACCTCACCTTCGAAGAGTCCGGCCACTTCCCCATGCTGGATGAAACAAGCAAATTTAACCGCCTTCTCTCGGACTTCCTGAACCTGGCTTCTGGTGAGAGCCCCCGCCAACTGCAACTCAAAGAGGAATGGAAGCGCCGCGTACGCTGATTGGGGACACTCAGCCCTGATCCCGGCCCCTGATCCCGGCTTGACATCAGGGCCAAGCCACCTTATACTCCAAACAGATAGATCTAGGAACTACGCATTGAAACGAGAATTCAGTGTGTTTTGGCGGGCGACGCCCACCTGAATTGACTGCTTCTCTCGCAAGTTGCGAAACTTCTACGTTACCAACGCACGGGGAGTCTGGTGTTGCCAGGCTGAGAGGAAGGACGCAAGCCTTCGACCCGCTAACCTGATCCGGATCATGCCGGCGGAGGGATAGCAGAACTAGAGAACCAACTCCCTCCTACGGTTTCCGCAGGAGGTTTTTTTGTCATCCGCCGTGATCTTCGCCAACGGAACGATAGCTGACTACGAACGCGTAAGATCAGCAATTTCTGAAGAGGTGGACCCTTTGATCATCGCAGCAGACGGAGGCATGCAGCATTGCTCTGCACTGCAGCTCGCGCCCGATCTGGTCATCGGAGATCTGGATTCCCTCGACGGGAAAACGCGCGCCGATCTGGAGGAGAGAGGCGTCCAGATCAGAAATTTCCCGCGAGACAAGGATCAAACCGATCTGGAGCTGGCATTGCAGTTTGCCAACAGGCAATTTCCCGATCAAATCCTGTTATTCGGCTTGCTCGGAGGCAGGCTCGACCAGACGATTGCAAACCTACTGCTGCTTGCTCGCCCCGAATGGGGCTCCACCCAACTGATCGCCATGGAGGGGCCTGACAAAGCTTACGTTCTACGTGGAGGAGAAACGCTGCAGCTCACCGGTGAAACCGGCGAGATCGTCTCCTTGATTTCGTTGACTCCCCAGGTTAGTGGGGTTACCACGCAAGGCTTAAGATGGCCGCTTGATGAAGCGGAATTGCGCTTTGGCAGCACGCTAGGCGTTTCCAACGAATTCGAAGCGAGCTCAGCCAGGATCGCTTTCAAGGAAGGTGTGCTGCTGATCGTCCACCGCTCGATGAACTGAGCGTTTCAAGCACTCAATTCCAGGCGGTGTTCTGCCCCAGGCCAAATACCGCTGGCACCCGCCGGTTGCATCAAATAAGGCGCATATCGCCGGACAGCAACTGCGAACGCTTCGATCCATGCGCTACGTTCTTATTTTTTCTATCATTTGGAGAACAAAAATGAACAAGAGCATCACCCTTCGCTTATTCGTAACGATATTCGCCCTCCTCATTTCCGCCTGCACGCCGGCAGTCGAAACCACTCCGACCACAGGAAGTAATCAGCAAGAAACAGCAAACGGACCGCGCCGGCTGACCGTGATGACACACGACTCGTTTAGCATATCTGAAGCGGTGATTGACGCCTTCCAGGAAGAGAACAGCGTTGAAGTCAGTATCCTTCAGTCTGGCGATGCAGGCACAGCCCTGAATCAGGCCATTTTAGCCAAAGGTTCGCCACTGGCGGACGTGTTTTATGGTGTCGATAACACCTTCCTCAGCCGGGCGCTGGAGGAGGGCATCTTTGAAGTTTATGAATCCCCACTGCTTGAAGCGATCCCGGACCGGTTCGAACTTGACCCGCAGCACCGCGCCTTGCCAGTGGATTACGGTGATGTCTGCTTGAATTACGACAAAGCTTATTTCGAGGAGCACAACCTGCAGCCTCCTCAAGATTTGGAGGATCTGCTAGAGCCACAATATCAGGATCTCCTGGTGGTCCAGAATCCGGCGACCTCCTCACCCGGGTTGGCTTTTCTCCTGGCGACTATCGGCCATTTCGGTGAGGATAGTTACCTGGATTTCTGGCGCGGGCTGGTCGAGAATGATGTCAACGTCGTCAACGATTGGACGACTGCGTACTACGGCGAGTTTACGTTCTCGGGAGGCACCGATCCGATCGTCGTGTCGTACGGGTCCAGCCCGTCTGCCGAGATCATCTTTGCCGAAGAACCCATTGAGGAACCTTCCACTGCGGTGATTACGGGAGGTGAATCTTGCTTCCGGCAGATCGAGTTCGCCGGCATTTTGGAGGGCACCCAGAACAGGGACATGGCGGAAGCCTGGATCGATTTCATGCTCTCCCCAACGTTCCAGGAGGATATGCCCTTGCAGATGTTCGTGTTCCCGGTTAATGAGAATGCCAAGCTGGACGAGACCTTCCAGAAATACCTGATTATTCCCCAAGAAACAGCCCAGGTTGCCCCCGAACGAATCGCCGGCAACCGGGAAATGTGGATCCGGGATTGGACTGAGACAGTACTGCGTTGATCTCAAAATTGCTCAAGCATTCCTGGATACAACCCATAGCACTGTGGTTGGGACCATTCCTCTTTTTAGGGTTGTTTTATTTTTACCCCTTGGGCACCATCCTGCAATTCAGTTTTGCCCGGGCAGCAGGAGGGTTCACCGGACTCTTTCAGGATGTGTTCGGCTCACCATCCTTGCGCGGGATACTGTGGTTCACTGTCTGGCAGGCATTCGTATCGACCTTGCTGACCTTGTTGATTGGCTTGCCTGGGGCTTACATCCTGGCGCGATACGATTTTCGCGGCAAATCGCTCGTTCAAGCCCTGACCGGCATACCCTTCGTTATGCCCACCCTGGTGGTCGCTGCTGCATTCAATGCCTTGTTGGGTCCGCGCGGTTGGATCAATCTGGGGCTCATGTCGCTGTTCGATCTGAGCGCTCCGCCGCTACAGTTTACCAACACGCTGGTCGCCATCCTGGTCGCCCACGTTTTTTATAACACCACCATCGTCTTACGCATGGTGGGCGACTTCTGGTCACACCTCGATCCCAGGCTAACCTACGCGGCGCGCGCCCTGGGAGCGAACCGCTGGAAAACTTTATGGCATGTCAGCCTCCCGTTGCTGCTGCCAGCAATCGCCGCCGCAGCGCTGCTGGTTTTCATCTTCGACTTCACATCTTTTGGAGTCATCCTGGTTCTGGGTGGACCGCAATTCGCAACTTTGGAAGTGGAGATCTATTACCAGACAATCAGCCTGTTCAATCTGCCGACCGCCGCGGCGCTGTCGTTGATCCAACTAGCCTGTACATTAGGCCTGACGGTCGTCTATTCGCGGCTATCCGCGCGGGTCTCACGCCCGCTGTCCCTGCGCAGTCGCCGCCTGGTGCAGAAGAAACTGCTCACCCGACGCAGCCGCCTGACCGCTGCCGTAACCATTTCACTCTTGCTGGTCCTCCTGATCCTCCCATTGCTGTCCCTCGCCGCCCGTTCCGTCACCAGTTTGAGCACGCCGCGGGATCCGTCCGCCGGAAATGAATCCACCTTTACCCTGCGGTACTACCAGGAATTGAGCGTCAACCGCCGGGAATCCTATTTCTTCGTGCCGCCGTCCACCGCTATCGGCGTATCCTTAGGCTATGCCTTGACGACAGTGGTGATTGCATTATTCCTCGGTCTGCCGGCCTCGTGGGCTCTAGCCAGCCAGCCGGGATCGGGCAATAAGCTGGGCGCGTGGCTCAACCGGCTGCTCGATCCGATCTTAATGCTGCCTTTAGGAACCTCTGCGGTCACCCTGGGATTGGGTTTCATCATCACCCTCGACAAACCGCCGCTTGACCTGCGCGCCTCGCCTGTCTTGGTTCCGCTGGCTCATACGCTGGTGGCCTTCCCATTTGTCGTGCGCAGCCTTACGCCTGCCTTGCGAAGCATTAAACCCCGATTACGGCAGGCAGCCGCCGTCCTAGGCGCCTCTCCGCGCGCGGTATTACGCTACATCGATCTCCCCCTGGTGGGGCGCGCCTTGCTGGTGGCAGCTGTCTTCGCATTTACCATCTCGATGGGCGAATTCGGCGCCACGGCGCTGATCGCCCGACCGGATTTCCCCACCATCCCTATTGTCATTTACCGGTTGATCTCCCAGCCTGGCGCGCTCAACTTCGGGCAGGCGCTGGCGATGAGCTCCATTCTGATGCTGGTAACCGGCAGCGGGATGCTCGCTATAGAACAATTCCGCATCGCCGATGTAGGCGAGTTCTAAGCTCACCAAGGATAACCATGAACGACAAGGCCGCGCTGCGCGTTGAAAACCTGCACAAAACCTTTGGGGATACCCGCGCCCTGGCCGGAGTGTCCTTCCAGGTCGCGAGGGGCGAGATCGTCGCCGTGCTCGGCCCCAGCGGATGCGGAAAGTCCACCTTGTTGATGGTCATCGCTGGGTTGGAGAGGCACGATCAAGGTCACGTTTTTTGGAACGGTGAACCGATCGAAGATCTACCCACGCACCAGCGCGGCTTCGGGTTAATGTTCCAGGATTACATGCTCTTCCCGCATATGGATGTTTACCAGAACATTGCCTTCGGCCTGCGTATGGCTGAAGCCGGACCACAAGAAATGCAGGAGCGCGTTCAAGCCATGCTGGACATGGTCGGATTGTCAGGGTTTGGATCTCGACAGGTGGATAACCTCTCCGGCGGCGAGCAGCAGAGAGTCGCGCTCGCTCGTGCGCTGGCTCCCAAACCTCGACTGCTCATGCTGGACGAACCACTCGGCTCGGTGGACCGTACGCTGCGCGAACACCTGATGTTCGAACTGCGCCATATCCTGATAGAACTCGGGCAGACTGCTCTGTATATCACCCACGACCAGGAGGAAGCGTTTGCCATCGCCGACCGGGTTGTGCTGATGGAGGCTGGCAAAGTGGTCCAAATCGGCTCTCCCCAGGAAATTTACCACCATCCAGAAACGGTTTTCGCGGCACGCTTTTTAGGCCTGTCCAACCTGATCCCCGGAGAAGTCGAGCAAACTACAGAGGGCGCCTACCTCATGACCAAATTGGGGCATTTTCCAGCGCCGCCTGCGCTTAGTGGCACTGTGACGGTCTTATTACGCCCGGACCAGGTCTCCCTCGACGGTTCGGGCAGCCATGCGCTAAAAGGGACAGTAACCGAAATCTCATTTCGCGGCGGTTTTTGCCGCGTGGTGATCTCCATAAGTGGAGTCAGGCTGAGCTTCGATTTCCCAGCCGCAGCCAAAATCCCGCCGGCGGGCAGCGAAGTGCAGATCAATTTCAACCCTGGTAATGCCCTGCAGATCTTTCCTGGCAACGAAGAAAACCGTCACCCGTCTTGACTTCCAGGTAGATGTTTTTTATAATTATTTAGACAATATTATTAATAAATGAACGGAGGGGTGGATGTTTTTCGGTTTCACCGAAAAACATCCACCGAATGACAAAAAGCCAAAGGAGTTAACAAATGCCTTCAAGTTATGCTCATCCGGAATACCTTGTTGATACCCGGTGGGTTGCCGAGCATCTCGATGACCCTTCCGTCCGCATCGTCGAATCCGACGAAGACACTTTGCTCTACGAAACCGGTCACATACCGGGCGCCATTAAAGTCGATTGGTTCACTACTTTGCAGGATGACCTGCGGCGAGACTTCATCTCCAAGGAAGAATTTGAGCAACTATGCGAGGAACTTGGAATCAGCAAGGATACAACCATCGTTTTTTACGGTGATAAGAGCAACTGGTTCGCTACCTATGCATTCTGGCTTTTCCGTTACTACGGTCACGAAAATTTGAAGATCATGGACGGTGGGCGCGCCAAGTGGGAGCAAGAAAAACGACCAATGACCAAAGTGGCGCCCGAATACCCGCAAAGCGAGTACACTGCCAAAGTGTCTGACCAGAGCGTCCGAGCGTATCGTGAGGATGTGTTCAAGCACATTCAAGGGAACCGCCCACTGGTCGATGTTCGCTCACCGCAAGAATACCGCGGAGAACTGCTGCACATGCCTGGCTATCCCCAGGAAGGCGCTACGCGCGGAGGACATATCCCCGGTGCGGTGAGCATTCCCTGGTCGCGGGCGACGAACGAGTCGGACAGCACTTTCAAATCCCCAGAAGAACTCCAAGAGCTGTATGCCGAAAAAGGCATCACCCCTGATAAAGAGGTGATCGCCTACTGCCGGATTGGAGAGCGCAGTTCCCACACCTGGTTCGTGCTGACTTATTTGCTTGGCTATCCGAATGTCCGCAATTATGATGGATCGTGGACCGAATGGGGCAATCTCGTGGACGTCCCCATCGAAAAATAAGCTTCCATTGGCAAACAAATCAATAGAGGGCTTTCGCACTTGAGGAAAGAAGGGGTATATTTGGGCGGGCTCCACCCGCCCAAACATACCCACTTCACCGGGGAATTGCGTGACTCTTTGCAACCATTAAAGAGTGAATAATGGATCAAGAAAACGGAAAGATACCCGCGCGCCTGCAAGAGATCATTGAAGATTTCCAATGGTGCGAGGGGCGTGAGAAACTTGAGTTGCTGCTCCAGTTCGCCGAATCGATGCCCCCGATGCCGGAACGATTGGCCGATCAGACGAACAATTTTGAACAAGTAAACGAATGTATGACGCCAGTGTTCGTGCGCGCTGAAAACCAAGCTGGTAAGTTGCATTTCTATTTCGACGTGCCTGAATCTTCCCCTACCGTGCGAGGCTTTGCTTCCGTGATGATGACCGGGCTGAACGGAAACACACCGGAAGCTATCCTTCAAGTGCCTGGTGATTTTTATCTGCAGATGGGTTTGGAAAGTGTGCTTACTCATCAACGGCTGCATGGAATCGCCGCGATCTTGGCGCACATGAAGGCATTGGTGCTCAAAGAGATCGCCTGATATACCTCCCGCTCAGAAAATTTATACCCATTTCTACCCTGCCTGACAGCTACATCACTACACCGCCACTTCACGGCATGTTATCGTAAACCGCAAACGACGTCCTGCCAACGCGTTGATCATCTATCGAACCCGTCTAGGCTAATGGAACCAGGTCATAATTCTGGACGTCTAAAGGGGGAATCGGAGATAAAAGGATAGGATTTACGCGCTCGGGGGAGGGTTAAGGGTGTTCAAGTGGTCTATGCCCGCCTGAACACCTTCAGTTCTCTCGTGAACTGCGTGACTTCTGAAGGATTTAATCATGGTGAAAAAAATAAGTATCTTCCTTACTTTTTGTTTTGTCTTGCTCAGCGCCTGCAGTCCAGAAAGCGCACCACCGGTCGCGACCGAGAACCCACTGGAATCTCCAGAGGCATATCTGGGGCGTGAACTCGGGATCCCGGTGGAAGAGGTGACTTTGATGGATATCGAGCAGGTCGAATGGACCGATGCCTGTCTTGAAGCCGGTGAACCAGGAGAAAGCTGTGCGCTTGAGATTACGCCAGGTTATAGACTTACTTTGAATACCTCCCAAGGGATCTACCAGATACACACCGATCAATCTGGAGAGATGGTGCGCATTGTACCTCCAGAGGGGACCCCGGTAAGCGATGGTACAGCGATTGTGTGGGAGCGCAGCGGCGGTATCGCCGGAATCTGCCAACAGTTATCGATCAATTTCGACGGCAGCTACCGCCTTATGGACTGCATCAACGATCACGTCCTCAGCGAAGGCAATCTGACGGAGAATCAATTCAATGAGCTGTCCACAGCGCTGGAAATGTTTGGTAGCCATACCTGGGAATTGACGCCCCCCGAAGGCTCTGCAGACATGTTCCTGGATAACTACGTGTTTAATGGTAAAAGCAGCAAGCAGCCCACTGCTGAAGAGCAGGAGCAGCTCAACCAGTGGCTCGCCGGGCTGGTGACCGAGCTGCTCTCCAACCCAAGCGAACTACCGACCTCCAGAAGCGGCGTCCAAGGTCAGTCAGTGATCGGTCCGGCATGCCCGGTGCAGCAAGAAAACGATGCCGCTGCGGCATGTCCCGACAAGCAACCCTACCAGTCGATTATCACCGTGTTCGACGCCCAAAACGTTCAGGTAACCAGCTTTCAAACTGACGCCGAAGGTCATTTCAAAATCGCGCTTCAGCCCGGAGAATACACGCTGCTACCTGAAACTCCGCTCAATTCCCCTTACCCGCGCGCTGAGAAAGTGAAGGTCACCGTCGACGAGGGTGAATTCGTCCAGATCGAGGTCGTCTTCGACAGTGGCATTCGCTGAACGGCAGGGTAAATTATTTTTGAAGTTACGCAGTACACGAGGGAATCGGGAGTGTTTTGGCGGGTTGTGCCCGCCAAAACACTCCCAACTCTCCCCCAAGTGCGTAAGTCCAATTATTCATTCACCGGGTTATATGAGATCGGAAAATTGTAAGTAGGAGAACTGGTTTGACCCCGATAACTGTGATCAAGCTCGACTTTGCCGGAGAGGAAGTCTGGCGATACGAGGGTGTGCTGATCGAGCGTGGGCTGCATTACATTCTTCTTGAGGCTTATTTCGACCGGCACAACACCGACCTGGGTGACTTGATGCTGGCTAAGGGGGACCGGTTTCTTGAAATTTATTACGATGACCGCTGGTATAACATCTTCCAAATCCACGATCGTGGAGATGACCATCTGAAGGGCTGGTATGCCAACATCGGCATGCCTGCGCGCTTCGAGGACCAGACCCTTTCCTATCGTGACCTGGCCCTCGATTTGCTGGTATTACCGGATGGTCACCAGGTTATCCTGGATGAGGAAGAGTTCACCACGCTGCCCCTCAGCGATGCGGTCAGGGAGGCAGCGCTACTCGCGCTGCGAGAATTACAGCACCGGTTCAAACGCGAAGTGAACGATATAGCCTTATGGGAAGCCGGATAACCAGCTTCCCATTTCAATTAAAGCAAGGCGGTTAACTGCGGAGCCAGGAGAGCGCCCATCGATTCGATGATCCTATCGCCGTAGAACCAGCCCCCCAACACGACGATACAACAACATAATAACAAGAGTACTACGACGACAATGACGACGATCAATACCGTGTTGTTCCGCTGTTGCGGCGGCGGCGGGGGTGAGAACTCGCTGTTTAACTCTTCAGACATATTTCTCTCCATTCTGGACAGATGGTACGATTGCACCAAAGTTAAAGTTGAACCTAGGTTTCGAAGAGCCTCAGAAACCCAGGTATGGAGCCAACCATAAACCGAGCTCGTTGGCAAAGGGCACACAAACCAAAGGGGTCAAGCCAAGCGCCAGGAGTGCTATGAAGAAGCAAACACCCAGCACAGTCAGGGCTAATTGAAGATAACCTAAGATCAACCCAGCCAACGCCAACCCGTCGCCGGTCAGGGCGCCCAGGCTATCGCGAATCTCGCGGCGCGCCATGTGCCCGGTAATCACGGCAATTACAGCGCCGATCAGCGGCAGCAAAAACCAGCTGACGATACCGGAGACGAGGCTTACGATGGCTAACGTGCTGGTTTGCGCCATCGGTTGGGGGGTGTACTGACTTTGTGACATGGCATCCTCCTAAGCATGAACGATGGTTTTGGAATCAGAGCTGGACAATCAGGTCGTTTGACCGAAACGTTCCCGGTTGGCCCGCCGCCATAGGAGCCAAACGATCCATGAAGTAACGATGATGATGATAGCGGTTAGCGCAACAG
Organism: uncultured Anaerolineaceae bacterium; assembly: GCA_964400875.1. GTDB lineage: Bacteria > Chloroflexota > Anaerolineae > Anaerolineales > UBA4823 > CAYNWK01. The sequence continues at coordinate 22,694 of CAYNWK010000062.1, forward strand.
GAACGAACACTGCCAGGATCGATATAAGCGTTGAAATCAGGTCCTCTACAACGCTCACAGCCACATTTCCCACACCTCCTGTCGTCGCAGTTACTGCAGGCCGGACCGCGGCGGATTTTACCGCGTGAACGCCGCCGGCAACCAGAAGGCCGGCGGACAAGGCCAGCACCGGGTGTATCTCCGTGATCACGTTGGCGCTGGCTGCAAATACGATCGCGCCGGCCACGGGACGGACGAAAGTCTGGATGGCATCGTTGATGTGGTTGACGGCCGGAATCTTATCGGCGAAGAATTCGATCAGCGACAGTACCAACAACAATGCGATCACCCACCCATTCGTTAGGGCATCCCAGGGCTGGTTCAACCGCACTAAGTGGGTGTATCTCCCTACCAGAGCGATCACCAGCAAAGGAATGTACGCATTCAGACCTGCACCGGCGGCGAGTCCAAAAGCCGAGAAAATACCGGTCAGCAATTCCACAGGACACCCTCCCTTCCAAGAGAATCAATTGAACACACCGATACAAATCCAGAAATTCGTTGATTCATGCTCAGCCTAGATGAAAACCTTCCCAGGTACCGGTTAGAAGGAAACGGCCTAGATCCAACAAGGCGATCTGCAAAAGCGCCATGGTCCCGCCGGCGGTCAAAGGAACGGCCAGCTGCAACAAGTTTTGAAAGCGGTTCTCCTGTTTGAAGAACATCAATAAAACCATTGTATAGACCAGCGCCAGGAGCAGGAACACGCCGGAAGCACTGATCAGGGCCAGCGGATAGAGCACCAGCGGATTTTCGGTCAGCACGAGCGCGTCAACCAGGATTCCTAAGACGAGCAGCAAAGCAAGATCACGCCAGCCTGAAAGCGCCGGTTTGGGAAGCGGTTTGCTCCAGACAGACTGGTTGAAAGCCGGGAATATCGCTGCCGAGATCGCCAGTCCCATCCCCGTTCCAGTAAACAGACGCAACAGGTTATTCGGCTCGTAGAGGTTAGGGACCCCAGAAAATAGACTCAGGTAGGAATTCAAACCGTCAATTCCAAACACTGTTACCAATCCACCGAATACCAGGACTAGGCGCATACCGGGAAAAGCGCTCTTGCGAGGGCCTCGGATCCACTGATAAGCCAGTCCCAGCACAGCGCCCAAATACATGCCCGTGCACCGGGCGCAGAGTGGGAGTTGTCGATCCCCCAGATGAAACGAGCGCAGGTCAATGCGATGGCAAACCGCGTAACCCAGGGCATCCGACTTACCCAACAGACCTGCCGGTGTGTTCATCAACCAGCCGAACAGCAGCAAGCCAGCAGCCAGGTAAACCAAACGATGCCACGCATGACTGGCGACGGGTTTCTCTTCCTGGAG
>CAYNWK010000063.1:0-23911 GCA_964400875.1 uncultured Anaerolineaceae bacterium
ACAGCGGGACAAGTTCGCAGAACTGCTATTAATCGGCTGCCCGGTTGGGGAGGGGCTCGATCGATTTGCGCCTGGATTGAACTGCGCCAATCCACAGACCCAGGGCGCCAAAAGCTACGTCCCGAGCGCGGATCAGCAAAGATACGCTCAGCCCCAGGGCAGGGTTGAGCCCGAACGCCTGGAAAGCGAGCACCTGGGCGGCTTCGAGCGTACCCAGGCCGCCGGGAGAAGGCAATAAAAAGGCCGACCGGGCAATGGTGAGCAGGCTGATTGTATCGACCAGGTTCAGAGACAGACCCAGGAAACGCAGGGTCAGCCAGTATTCGGCCACCATCGCCAACCAGACGAAAAGCGACAGCAGCATGGCCTGGAACAAGGTCCCCGGATTTCGCTGGCAGAATCCACCGATCTGGGCTTCCGCCGAAAGCGTGCTCTCGCGCAGCGCCTGAAAGGCAGGCAGTTCCGCCAGGCGCCTCGGAATGCGCCCTAGCAGAAATGCCAGCGGGCGGGCGCCCATCCAGAGGGTAACCAGGTAAAATCCCGGCGTTGCGAACAGCGCCAGCAAGCTGATCAGCAGCCAGCCCGGCAAGGCGCCGTCCAGAAAACCGGCTTCCAGCAGCAAAACCAACCCGATGACCAAAAAAGTGAAGTTGGCGATCAGTTCGAGGATCTTATCCAGTGTCACGGCGGCGATCGCCGTCGCGGCGGGCACGTCGTGTTTTTCGCGGGTCAGGAGGACCTGCAGGGGTTCGCCCCCGAACTGCGGACCGGGGGTGAAATAGCTGACCCCGAAAGAGGCCAGCCGGTATCCAACCAGCGTCAAATATGGCAGCCTGTGCCCCTGGGCTCTCATGATCAGCCACCATCGCCCGCTGAAAGCGAGCATGATCAGGGTATTGAACAGGATCAATACCAGGATTTGCCATGCACGCAATCCGGCCATCGCCGACCAGATGTCCGTCAGGGGTACATCCCGCAGCGCCCACCACAAGATGAGCAGCATCAGGAGCCAGATGAGATTGCGGGGTTTCAAAAGCCCTTTCATACGCCTCAAGACAGTTTACCTCTTTGTCGTCGAAGCCAGATGCCGCCCGGAAAAATTTAGCGCCCGAACTTGAACTACTGGGTGAGCGCTAGTTTGGAAAGGAGAAGCAGTAAACAACCCCGATTCCCTCGTGAACTGCGTAACTTCTAAGATTTTATCGATGAGCATACCGGTTGGGCGCTGGCACAGAGCGGAGATCAGCGGGCTACCGTGGTCAGCCATGATGGCAGCTCAACCTGGGAGGAACTGCATCCCATGGTTCGCTAAACAGGACCTGCTACCTGGCGACTCGCCAGGATGAGTTCACGCGCTTGGGCGCGTACGGCTTCGAGAAGATCGGCGGGATCGGCGGATGGAGCCAGTTCGGCAGGGGAGCATGCTTGTGCGAAGCGCACGCTGGTAATCACCGGACGGTAAAAAGGCAGCGCGGTCTGAAACAGCACCTGAAGCGAAGCGCCCAGGCGTTCCTGATCGATTTTTTGTTTGCGCAGTCTAGTCAGCGGGTGTTTCATGGCAGCCGGCCAGATTACCCCACTAACGATGGCGACCAGGATACGCATTTCGGGCACCAAGCGGGCGAAAACGGCGATGCTCTCGGCCCAAGTTTCTAGCGAAGCGATCGCTCCAGGCATGGTGGCAGGGTCGGGTTCGATCCGCCCGGCCGGATAGGTCAGGATCACTCCGCCGCTCTTCAAGTGGCGGGTGGCAGCGCGCACGACGCCCATGCGTTGTCCGGCCTCTTCGGAAAGGAAAATAAGGCGCTCTGTGACGTGGGTGAGCGATTCCAGGAAAGGGCGATGCGCGGCAGGGATTTTCAGATCGGGGCGCCCCAGGCAGGCAAACAGGGCCAGCGAATCTGACATACCGGGATGGTTGGAAAGCAGCAGCAGCGGGCCCTCGGTGGGGATGTTCTCCCCTCCGTAGACCTGCACGTCGCGGACGTAGCGGTCCAGGGTGAGTCGGGCGGCCTGCTGCAATCCGAGTTCGCCGACCCGCTCGTCAAAGAGAACCATCTGGCGTGCAAAGCGCCGCGCCGGAGCCCGGCACAGCGCTTCAACCAGCCGCCGTCCCAGGCGCAGACCCCCCAGCCCGAAGGAGTCCAGGAAATCCTGAATGTTGATCTGGGTTAGCGTTTCGAGGCGAGAGTCTGGGGACGTCATCCTCGAAGCCCTCACCACAATTATTCTTTACTCGCCACCGGCAGCCCTTCGCCTTTCCATTCAAATAAAGAGCCGTCATAGATCGCGACGTTCTCGTTCCCGGCGATCAGATAAGCCATGGCGTTCAGTGTAGCGGCGACCCCGCCCCCGCAGTAAGTGATGATGCGCTTTTGCCGTCCCACATTTTTGAGCCGCGCGGCCAACTGATCGTCGGGTAAAAAAGTCTCCCATCCGATGGTCAGATCGGTAAGCGGCAGGCAGACGGAACCGGGGATGTGCTCCTGGTCGTGCCAGTCCTGGGTCAGGGCATCCTCGACGTACACCTCGTCCGTTTCGATCGCGGCCTGCACTTCACCCTTGCTGGCGAGCATCTCCGGTTTGAAATCTGCCTCGAATTGGACCGGTGGATAACTCCGCTCCCCCTGTTCCACGGCGCCCCCCGCCTCTTTCCAGGCAGCCAGCCCGCCGTCGAGCACGCGCACATTACCCAGGCCAGCGTAGCGCAGGATCCACCAGGCGCGTGTTGCGCAGGCCAGGATGCCGGTGGTGTACACGATCACGCTGGAATCGTTGGCGATGCCGAGCTTGCCGATCTGGTCAGCCAATACCTCATCAGGGGCCAACATATAATCAATAATGCTCTTGGTATCCGTAAAATCCTCGTGGTCGAAAAAGGCCGCGCTGGGGATGTGACCCGCCAGGTATTGCTCGTGAGCGGTAGGCAGCTTGGCGATTTCTTCCGGGCTCAGGCCAATGGGAAAGATAATCGTAGCGTCAAAGATGCGAACGTTCGGGTCATCTATTTTAGTCAGTAATTCGCCTGCTTCGATAAGAAAACGTTGGCGTTTCATTGGCAAGGCCTCCCAGGGTAAATCTTGTCGATCGGTTTCGTTGGTTAACTATAACCGAAATAGTCCAATCTAGCGGCGTATCCACCGCCAGACGCCTGCCAGGACCCCCAGGATGGCCAGCCCGAAGCTGGCGGTGACCAGGCTCCATTTCACCAGGGTGAAGACCGGCGCCAGTGAAGCGACCGCCGGCGTTACGGCCGGGTAGCGCAGCATCACCAGGGAAGTTGCGCTGTTCTCCAGGAAGTCGAAGGCCATGCCCAGCAGCGGGATAAGGTTGGCCAGCTGCCAGTTGCTCTCCAATGGAAAAGCTCTATCGTACAGCCAGCTGATCGCCGTGACCAGGAAAAAAGTGTAGGCCAGCGGCCAGACCAGGTCGAAGGTCCAGCGTGCCCGCAGGTAAGCGGCGCGCCCCGCTTCCCCGTAGGAATCAGCGAAGCGATACAGGTCATTGGCCGTGTAGAAGAAGGAGCTGTCCGGTGACCCGGCCTCCCCTGAGTAGGCTTCCGCTCGAGCAGCCTGGTCTGGCAGCACCACGCCCAGGAAGAAAGCAAACATCGCCAGCGCGATCAAGACCACCCAGCCGCGGCTCACCCCCCGCAGCCAATCCGAAAACCTTTTTGCCATAAGACCCTCCTCGCTGTATGAAGGGTAATTATAAATTGCGTTGGGTCCGGTTGACAAAAAAGTTGGATTTCTTCGTACAGCTTGCTGTTGACTACCAGAGCATGGTCACGCTCTTATTTATCCTCCGCTCCAACTGGGCGGAGGCGAATTCGTTTGGCTTGAATTAACACCTATAATCTCAATCCCGCAAATGTTCTATGATCTGTAGCGACCGGAAGAAAGGATTGCCCACATCGCGCGTGGACCCTCCGGCGAGCTCACGCAGCTCTCCAACGCATGCTTTATAGCGTGCGTTAATAACCAATTCGAAACCTTCGATTTTGTTCAATTCTTCGGTTAGAAAACCTCTCGGCACAACCGGCGCCCAGAACATATATCGCACCCGATCGAAATTGCTCAAGTAGTTTTCCGCATACCAGCGCTGCCGTTGATGCTTATCCTTGATCTTTTCCAAGGTCACCTGGTAGCCTCCGTAATCGATTCCGCCCAAATGCGTAGTCACTTCACAAAGATAAGCCGTGCTTTCACTGAACTTCAACCCGATCACGTCAAATTCAGCTAATCCGCTCAAACCGCCGTCCGGGGGCCGTACATTGTAGTCGACCACATCGCACTTGAGGATTTGTTGCAAGTAGGCTCCTACGATGTATTCGCCCATTGATGTATTCACCGGGTTCAGCTCCTTATGTTTATCTGATAGATTTATAAGCGGTACTCCAGGATAATACCGTACCTATTTTGATGCCAACCTTACGTTTCCTTTAGCCAGCGAGTGACATTTGTCCAAAATACAAGTAATGCATTGTAGGCTTGCACCTAGTTGTGATAATTTGAAAGGCGGGGTCCGGTTCTGCAGCAGGACTCCGCCTTTCAAATTATTATTCGTTTAAGTTGTCGAGCAGCTCGCGCCGCCGAACATCCGGCAAAGGTGTATAAGCCGATTCAACGACTCCTATACCCCACGCGGCTCACTTTGCAGGTGGGATCGGGATTCATCTGTTCTTTTCGATGCTTCTGTGCGGGCAGCGATAGCATCGGCGATATAGGCGGCGTCCCTACTCACGCCAGTGACTAAAGCGGAAGACATTGCATAGAGAAAAAACAAACCGACGAAGTACAGCCCCGGCTGGTCAGCCACAATCCCGCGTTCGTGCTCCGGCTCCTTCGGCTTTTCCTCATCGCCGAAAATAGGCAGCTTGATCCAGGAGAAATTGGGCCGGTAGCCCGTGCACCAGATCACGTTTGCAACGTCCAGGGCGCGGTCGCTCCCCACCACGGGCATTCCATCGCGCACTCCCGTTGTCTTCGGGACCCGTTCAATTCGGGCGGACTCCAGATCCTGGGGTTTAACCCGAACCAGGGGGGTGCCTTGAGAAAGCAGCTTCGGTCGCATCCTGCGGCCGATGGGTGTGTCCACGGTGAACACCCGGTGGTACAGGAAGCGAATCACGAGAGGGATGAAGAGATGATGCGCGGCGGTTGTCTCAATGCGGAACGGGACATGGCCAACATCCCGGCCGGACATCCAGGTGGGATGCTCGCGCGCTACCTCGAGGCCGATTTCGCTGCCCGAATTACCCGCGCCTACGATGAGGACCCCGCCCTCCTGCAGTTGTGATGGGTTGCGATAGTCGCTGGAATGCAGCTGGTTGATGCCTGGGTCCAGATCTTGGGCGAAGGGGGGTATCCACGGCACCTGGAAGCTGGCCATCGCCACCACGACGTTCTCTGCTTCAAAACGCCGATCTCCCGCGGCCAACTGGTAGCGCTCCCCTTGCTTCGATAAGCTATCGACCCATACACCGGACTCTACCGGCAGGTCGAAACGCTCAGCGTAGGATTCCAGGTAGTCGGCCATTTCATCCTTGGGAGGGAAGTAAGATGGCGGAGCCGGGAATGGCATCCCTGGTAGAGCGTCGTAGCGGGCGGGGGTAAACAGCCGCAACGAATCCCAGCGAGCCCGCCATGAATCCCCAATGCGCTGGCTGGCGTCGAGGATGACAAAGTCGCGCCCCTGCTTCTTCAAGTAATAGCCGGCAGCCAGCCCGGCCTGACCCCCGCCAATAACGATAGTGTTGAAACTTTCAGTCGTGGTATTCATTGGATGCTCACCTTTTATAAGTATATGATTTATTCAGTTCGCCGGGAAAGTGGGGGTATTTGGGCGGGCGAAGCCCGCCCAAATACCCCCAACTCTCCCCCAAGATCGAACTCGCGTTTCCAGTGTAAGGTAAGGAAGTGGGAACGTCATTCCCCGAATGGAGTATTTAAGAGGGTGATATCTCGTGAGAACGACCGATGGAACGAAACCGGATGTGAAGTCCCCCTGCCATGCTTTTTGGTGGGCAGCTATTGAACAGGCTCAGGTGGGTGATATTTGCCTGTATAATAAAAGCAAATTACGCAGGTACTGTGGAGATAGATTCGATCCGAAAGGAGGATGAATGGACAAGAAGGGATGGAGCTGGGCGCGGCTGAACCGGGATCAAATGGAAATGCTTCGCGAGGGGGAAGAAACCCTGGGCGCGGACATCCTGCTGGCCTATCAAAAGGACGCCGCTCACCCGGAGATGAGTGAGGATACTTTGCAGGATTTAGAGTTCGCCGAGCTGGATGAAAGCCAGATGGAATGCTTACAGGGCTTGGAAGAAAACATGGACAGTGTGGTCGTCGCCTATCGCTCGCAGTAGCGCTTACGACCACTTCTTAGTTTTTGAGAATGAGGTGTTTGGACGGGTTTAACCCGTCCAAACACCTTTTTAAATTAACTCCATGGGAAGGGGCTGTTGGAGACCGGGTGCAGGTCGCCCGTGGCGAAGCGCTCGAAGCGGAAGGGGTGCAGCACGGCGCTGTGCTCGCCCATCAGCTCGCGGGCGACCTCCTTGCCCACGCCGACCATCTTGTAGCCGTGATTGCTGTCGGCGATCACGTAGGCGTTTGGGCGCATGAAGTCGAACACCGGGAAGCTGTCCGCCGAGAAGGCGCCGATGCCGCCCGAAGGCGCCCAGTGGTAGGCCACGTGGCTGCCCTCGAAGCGCTCCATGCAGTGCGCCAGCCCCGAAGTCCAGTAATCGGCGAAACCCTTGCCCACCAGGTACTTCGAGCTGGAAACGCCGTACGGGTCCACCTGGGCCTCCGGTCCGATGGGCTCCGGCACCGCTCCGCCCTGGATGCCGCGCTTATCCCGCTTGAAGTAGATGCCCCACAGGTCATCGGTGATCAGCTGCCCGCTTTTATCCGAGATCAGAGGCTCGGTCGAGTCGATGTGGATCACCGGCGGGTACTTGCCCTCGGCGGTCAGGTAGTCGCTCGTGTCGATGTGGATCTCGCCTTCCTGGAGGAACCAGAAAGTCCACATGGGCTGGTCTTGGACGATGTCGCCGTCCGGGGTGAGGATGTCGATCTTTTCCGGCAGTTCGAGCAGCGCCCAGATCTGCTTGATCCACGGACCCACCGCCACGATCAAGGTCTCGCAGCCGATCTCTCCCCGGTTGGTCTCCACGGCCCGTACGTCCTGGCCTGAATAGCGGAAGCCGGTCACTTCCGTGCTGGATAAGATAGTGACCCCTTCCCGCTCGCACAGGCTGACCAGCCCCATCACCGAGGGGGTGTTGAAAGCGAATCCGCCCTGTTTCTCGTGCAGGCAGGCGCTCAGGCCGCGCGCTTTCCAATCCGGGAACATCGCCCGCATGTATGCGTACACCTGCTCTTCCCCCAGGATCAGGTCCGAGCGGTAGCCGCTTTTCTGCTGGCGTTCGTAGATCGCCTCCAGATCGGGGCGCTGGATGTCGCCGGTCACCGCCAGGTAGCCGACGCCGTGGTAGTGCAGGATCTCGGCCTGCTGCTCCCACACCTCCACGCTCACGCGCATCACCTCCCCCATGGCGGGTTGGAAGTAGAAGTTGCGCACCACGCCGCAGGCGATGCCCGACGCCCCCGAGCCGGGTCCTTCTTTGTCCAGCACGATGATGTCCACGCCGGAGCCGCGGCCGCGCGCTTTGAGCTCTTTCGCCAGGTGCCAGGCGGTGCTCAGCCCGTGGATGCCGGCGCCGATGATCAAGTATTTCTTATGGTCGGGTAGTAGGGATGTCATAGCTTAACCTCCTGGTTGAGCTGGATGGTTGTTTTTTCAGATAAGATGACTGCTCAGTGACACTAGCTTAATTCCTGGCTTAACGTTCAATATTTATCGCTTGCATGACTGCCTCGATCACATCCCAGACGTAGGCGGAAAGCGAGCGATCCACCAGCAGGTAATACCTCGGCGAGCCCGCTCCTTCGTCAGCCCTCACCAGTGTGGCGTGAACTTTCGCCAGGCTGGTCTGGGCAACGCGACCGTCCGGAAAGCCCGCCTCGGAGGTATCTAACCCGCACAGCCTGGGCAGCAATTCGGCGGCCCGGGGGCCGCTGAGGGCCAGCATGCCGTAACCGTGGGTCAGGTCGCTGACGGTCGCACGCAAATTATCGCCGGCCGCTTCCAGATCGGCACGGGCTGCGTTCCAGGCCTCGCCGGACTCTGCCAGCAGCAAATATTCGCGGGCAGCCAGCCGGCACAGAATGCCCGCCCCGGCGGCGCGCGCCAAGCCGATCGCCAGCGAGGTTCCCGGGTCGGGTTCGGGGGCAAGGAAGCGTTCGATAGTTGCCTGCGCCTCAGGGCCGCGCAGGTGCAGCACGCCCAGGCTGGCGGTCAGGTCTTGCAGCCGCGCCATCTCGGGAAACTCAACCTCGCTCACGCCGGTAAGCGGAGATATCAAGGGCAGTTCGCTGGCGGTTTTCAAATTCATCGAAGTCTCGTTCAAGCCCGCAGCCGGGCGCCCTCGGGGTCGTAGAAAGGCAGCGGCGTGACCCGGCCGGTGTGCAGCTCGCCGCGCGTGCGCACGCTGAAGGTCTGGCCTGGTTCGGCCATGTCGGCCGGCAGCCAGCCCAGGCCGATGACCTTGTCCAGTGTCGGGCTGTAACGCACGCTGGTGATCCGCCCGATGATCTCCAGGCCCAGCGGGCCGTCGCCCGGGCGTACGATCTGGTTAGCTTCTTCGGGCAGCGTACCGGATGGACGCTCTCCAGAAAGCATCTCGAAGCCCACTAGGCGCTTCTCGACGCCGCGCTCGCTGGCGATGCGCAGTGCCGGTTTGCCCAGGAAGTCATCCTTGTCCAACTTGACCGCCCAGGCCAGGTCCGCTTCGTAGGGGTTGCTCAGCGCGTCGGTATCCTGCCCGACGATCAGGTGGCCTTTCTCCAGGCGCAGCACACGCTGGGCCTCCACGCCGAAGGGCTGGATGCCGAACTCCTCGCCGGCCTGCATCAGCGCCTCCCAGACGTGCAGGGCGTAGCCGCTGGGGACGTGGATCTCGTAGCCAAGCTCGCCGGTGAAACCGATGCGCATCAGGAGGGCGGGTGCCCCGGCGACGATCCCCTGGCGAGCGTGCAGGTAGGGGAAGGCCTGGCCTGCTAAGTCCACGCCCTCGGTCACTTTGGCGAGCACCTGGCGGGCGCGCGGACCGGTCAGGTTCATGGCGGCGCGCAGTTCGGTCGCCGGCAGCACCTGCACGTCGAGTTCCCAGCCGCTTTGCAGCCACCATTCAATCCATTCGTAGACCTGCCCCGCGCCGCTGGAAGTGGTGGTCAGGTAATACAGCTGCTCGTCCAGCCGGGCGGTCACCCCGTCATCGAAGACGATGCCTTCGTCGTTGACCATCACCCCGTAGCGGGCACGCCCGACCTGCAGCTTGCGCCAGCGGTTGGTGTAGATCCGCTCGAGCAGCTCGGGGACTTCCGGTCCGCTCAGCTGGAACTTCCCCAGGGTGGATACGTCGATCAGCCCGACCGCTTCCCGCACGGCGCGCACCTCCGCCAGCGGGTCGCCGTAATGCTCGGGGCGCACCCACAATCCGGCGTTCATCAGCTTGGCGCCGTGCGCCAGGTGCCAGGTGTGCATCGGCGTCACCCGCACCGGCTCCATGTGCCTGCCCGCCAGCGCGCCCAGCGAGACCGGCCTGGCCGGCGGGCGTGAGGTGGTCGTGCCGGTCTCCGCTACCGTCTGCTGGTTGAAGTGCGCCGCCAGTCGCATGGCGTTCATGTTGCACATCTTGCCCTGGCACGGGCCCATGCTGATCGTGCTGTAGCGCTTGAGCAGCTCGACGCTGTCGTAGCCTTCCTCGATGGAATAGGCGACGTCCTTCGTGGTGACATCCTCGCACAAACAGACGAAGTCTTTTTTGCTCTTGGGCGGCAGGGGCAGCGCCGACCAGGGCCGGCGGGCGGCGCGGCGCTCGGCGACCAGCTCGCTCAGCTCGGCGAGGCGCCCTTCGGCGGCCGGGTCGCCAAACCCGGCTGCGCGCGCCGCCTGCAAACCGGCCAGCTGGCCTTCACGCTCGATGTCTTCGAGCTGGTGGGTGCCGGCGGCCTCACCGGCTGCAAAGACGGTCTCTGGAAGCGTAGCGGGGATGAATTCATTCAGGTCTTCGCTCCAGGCGAACTTAGCGCCGGCCTGGTAGAGCAGCCCGTTGGCCGGCATAAACCCGCAGCCCAGCGCCAGCAGGTCGCAATCCACCTGCCGGGTCTCGCCGCTTTCCCGGTGGCGCAGCAGCGCGCCTTCCACTTCCCGTCCGCCAAACGCTTTGACGGTGGTCGTGTTGGTCAGCACCTCGATCCCGGCTTCGTGCAGGGCGTGCAACCGATCGCCCTCCGGGTCCTCGCGCAGCTCGGCGACCAGCGGCACTTCCACCCCGGCCCGGTGCAGGTCCAGGGCGGTATCCAGGCCGCGTCGGTTGGCGGAGACCACCACGGCGCGCCGCCCCGGGAGCACGCCCCACAGGCGCAGCAGGCGGCTGGCCCCGCTCGCCAGCATCACGCCGGGCAGATCGTTGTTCTCGAACACCGGCGGATACTCGTAAGCCCCGCCGGCCCCAACCAGGGTCTTGGTGCGCAGCTTGATCAATCTTTCGCCCTGTACGGCCCCGATCCAGTTGTGATCGTACCAGCCGAAGGCCAGCGTTTCTTTGTGCACCTCGATCCTCGGATGGCTCTCGACCCGTTCGATCAGTTCCGAGGCGTGATGAGCGGCGGACTGCCCATCGATCGCCTCACCGGCGTAACTCAGGTGCCCGCCTAACCAGGCGTTCTCCTCTAATAAGGCTACCCTGGCGCCCAGGCCGGCCGCAGCCAGCGCCGCCCGCAGTCCGGCCGGCCCCCCGCCGATCACGGTCACGTCAGCCTGGCGGTACTCTTTATCGAAAGCCGCCGCCTCCGGTTCGGGATTAACTTGGCCCAATCCAGCGGCGTTGCGCAGCATTTTTTCATACAGCGGCCAGAGCTGCCGCGGCCGCATGAAGGCCTTGTAATAGAAACCCACGGGTAAGAAGCGCCCGACCAGCTGCACCAGGCTCATCGCGTCGGTCTCAAGGGAGGGCCAGGCGTTCTGCGAGCGCACCTGCATGCCGTCACGCACCGGGGTCTTGCAGCTGCGCACGTTCGGGGTGCCGTCCACGGTCAGCAGGCAGTTTGGGCAGTTCCCGGCTACGCACAGCAAGCCGCGGCGGCGGTGGTACTTAAAAGAACGGCTGAAGGTCTTGACACCTGCAGCGGTCAGCGCCGAGGCGAGTGTGTCCCCGGCGTAAGCCGTGTATTCTGCCCCATCGAACGTGAAGCGCAGTGTCGTCGTTCGATCGATCAGCTGGGATTTGGCTGTTACGCTGCGCCGGTCGTTGAGCGTGTTCTCGACTGCCATCGTTCAGCGCTGCCCCTCAGGAGCCCAAAAATAGCTGGACTGCACTGCGTGTGTCTTGGTATGCCGCTCAGCGATGAACCAGCGCCGGCAGCCCTGGCGGTGATACCACCATTCCCGCTGGACGCCTAACTTGTTCTCGCGCAGATAAACGTAATCGGCCCATTCTGCCGGGGTGACGGAATTTACCGGGGGGCGCGGGCGCGCTTCGCCACCGTAGCGGAATTCGCTGGCGTTGCGCGGCCCGCAGTTCGGGCATGGCAGCAAGAACATCGTCCCTCGTCTCCTTTAATGTCCCACCGAGGCTGCGCCTTTTTCACCCACCAGCTGCCCGTCCCGGAAGCGGGCCAGGGCGAACGGCGCGAGCAGATCGGGCGTCCGGTTTGTGGCGATCAGTTCCGCCATGCGCTTCCCGCTCACCGGCCCGGCCTTGAACCCGTAAGTACCCCAGCCGACGTCGATCAGGAAGCCCTCCACCGGTGTGAAGCCCATGATCGGGCTGTAATCCGGGGTCATATCGCACAGCCCGGCCCACTGGCGCAGGATCTTGACATCGTGCAAGGTGGGGAACAACTCCAGCATGTGACCGGCGATATTTTCCAAGAATCCCAGAGTCGAATTCATCGAATAAGACTGGTACGGGTCCACCGCCGCGCCCATGACCAGTTCCCCCCGGTCGGACTGGCTGACGTAGACGTGCAGCGAGCCGGACACCACGATCACGTCCAGGAAGGGTTTCAAGGCCTCGCTGACGCAGGCTTGTAACGGGTGGGTCGTCACCGGCAGCTGCACGCCGGCCATGTCGCTGATCAGCGTGCACCATCCGGCGGTAGCGTTCAGCACGCAGCCGGTTTTGATCGTCCCCCGGGTGGTTTTCACGCCGCTGACCTTGCCGTCGACAACCTCAAGGCCGGTCACTTCGGTCAGCTGGTGCAAGTGCACGCCGGCCTGGTCCGCCCCTGCGGCGTAGCCCCAGACCACTGCGTCGTGGCGGATGATGCCTCCCGGCGGGTGGTAAAGCGCCGCCTGGATGGGGTAGCGCGGCCGGTCGCTCAAGTCTAAAAGCGGGCACAGGCGGGCGATCTCGTCCGGCCAGATCAGGCGGCTGTCCACGCCCTGCAGCTGGTTTACCTCCGCCCGCCAGCGCATGGTGCGCACGGCGCTGTCGGTGTGCGCCAGGGTGAGGTGGCCGCGCTGGCTGAACAACAGGTTGAAATTGAGCTCGGTGGAAAGTGTTTCGTATAGTCGAACACTCTCGTCGTAGAACTGCACCCCCTCCGGCGTGAGGTAATTGGAGCGGATGATGGTCGTGTTCCGCCCGCTGCCGCCGCTGCCCAGGTAGTTTTTCTCCAGGACGGCCACGTCCCGAATGCCGTGATCTTTTGCCAGGTAGTAGGCGGCCGCCAATCCGTGCACGCCCCCGCCGACGATCACCACGTCGTAGCGGTCGCGCAGTTCCGACTGCTGCCACATCCGCCGCATCGGTTGGCCGCCGTTGAGGCCTTGCCGGATCAGCTCAATCACCGGCCCGCCTCACCGGTCCATTAGCTTGCCGGGTCGATTCGAGCACCTTGGCGGTGTCCGGCAGGCGCACCGCCGCCGAGCGCTTGACCGCCAGCCGGTCGATCTCCTGCTGGTACAGCCACAAACGCGCATCCCGGATCAATGGGGCGCGGTAGCGTTGCTTGGAGACCTCGGCGGTGTCGATCTCGCCGAAGATCAGCGCCTCCTCATCGTAGGGGGCTTTGACCACCACCTGCCCCTGCGCGTCGATGATCTCGGAACCGCCCCAGTAACGATACTCGCCGTACATATCCCGTCGCACCCCCACCCGGTTGACGAAAATGGTGTAGAAGCCCAGCATAGCGCTGTAGGCCCGGTTCATATGCTCCCAGGTGGCAGGGATGTCCAGCCGGTCGTTGAGCGTACCGCGGGCGCTGTTCGCCGGTACGATCAGGATCTCGGCCCCGTCCAGCGCGGCGATATACGGCGAAGGCGCATGCCAGACATCGTTGCACACCAGCATGCAGATCCGCCCGATGCGCGTGTCGAAAGCCTGCAGGTTGTTCCCCGGTACGTAATGTTTAGCTTCTTCGAATACCGCGTAATTAACCAGGAAAAGTTTGCGGTGGCGGTGGACCAGCGTGCGGTCGGAGAGATAGAAAGCCGCGTTGTAGCGTTCGTACAGGCTTACTTCGCTGCGCTCGTTGAGCCCGACCACGATGTCGATCTTGTGGCTCAGCTTGCAGATCGCGCCGATCGTCTCCGAATCGGCCGCCAGGCTGACGTCGACCACATCCGGGCCCACTTTTTGGCCGGTTAAGCTCAGCTCCGGGAAGACGATCAGTTCCGCCCCCTCGCGAATGGATTTCTGAATGTAATCGACGTGCTTTTCCAGGTTCGCCTGACCGTCGCCGGGGGCCACATCGATTTGAGCGAGCGCTACTTTCATCGTGTCATCCTTTCGAGCTTCTCAAGGGGCCAGCTGCATGCCGGCTAATTCGGCGGGGAGCAGGATCTCGAAGCGAGCTCGGATGGCCTGATCGACCTGCGGATCGAGCCGGTGCGGTTCGTGGGTCTCGAGGATCTCCAGGGCGCGCGTCCGGGCGCGGTCTCGCATGTCCAGCGAGCCGGCTTCCTCCCAATCCCCGCGCCGCTCGCGGTCGCCCGTGTGCGGGTAATAAAATTCCGTTTGCATCAGCGCCAGGCTTTGTTGGGTACCCAGGTAATGGCCCTCTCCCCGGCAGACCTGATCGATCACGTCTACCGAAAGGGTCTCGTCGTTGACTTCGATGCCCCGCACCATGCGCATGATGCTGCCGTTAATGTCGTCGTCGATCACATACTGTTCGTAGGACACGGTCAGCATGCTCTCCAGGAACCCGGCGGAATGGTGGATGTAGTTGGAGCCTGCCAGCGCGGCGGCGGTGCTGGTGATGCCTTTCTCGTAGCCGGCCTGCACGTCGGAGACCTTGCTGTCGGTCAGCGAAGACGAGTTGTAGACCGGGATCTCGTAAAAGTGACCCATTTGCGCGGCGGCTGCGTTCATCAGGGCGAATTCCGGCGCGCCCCCCACGAAGTTGCCGGTGCGCATGTCCGCCACCGAGGGCACGTAGCCCATCAGCACCCGCGCTCCGGGGCGCACCAGGTTGCACAATACGATGCCGCTCAGCTCTTCGGCGTTGATCTGCACCAGCGTTCCGGCCAGCGCAGCCGGAGAAGTCGCCCCGCTCTGCGGCGCGCTGGACATCGTCACCGGGATATTCTGCCGGACTAGCTCGAGCAGTACTTCCACGGTCTCCGGAGCATAACGCAGCGGGCTGACCGTCCAACAACTGGTGAACGAGACGATCGGACGCTCTTCATAGGCTGCCTTACCCCCCGCTGCCAACGAGACCATCTCGACCACTTCCCGGGCGGACCCAACGTTGTAGGCAGAGGTCATCACGTGTTTGCTCGTATTGCTGATCGCCGCGTAGGTCTTGTTGACGTCGAGCAGCTCGTTGGGCACGTCCCGGGCCACGACCGGGCGCAGGTAGAAGTGGATGTTGTCCAGCGCGTCGACCAGCTGACCGATGCGGGCGATGTCCTCCAGCCGCGTCTCGCGCAGCTGCCCATCGAGATCGATGACCTTGACCGCCGCGCCGCCGGTGCCCATGTAAACTCGGTCGCCGCCCATGTCCAGGTCGTGGCGCGCTTCCCGGCCGGCCAGGGTGAAGCGGCTGCAGGCCTGGGCGATGGCGTCTTCGACCATCGCCCGCGGGAGGCGCACACGGTTGGCGTTCTCATCGACCCCTGCGCCAGCCTGGGCGAAAATCTCGCGCGCTTCGGAAGGCAGCACCTCGATGCCGGTGTGCTCGAGCACGTGCAAGGAGGCCTCGTGAATCCGCTTGACGTCGCTTTCCTTAAGAGGTTGGTACGCCCGGGTCTCCAGGCCTCCGGGCGCTACTGAGGCCTGGGCGCTGCGCTCGCGCCTGCGTTCTCTTCTTCTGTTGTTCGTCCTAATCGCCATAATTACCCCATCTCCTTGTGTTTTCCGCCGGCTTCGTTCTCCCAGCGCTCGACCAGGTCATACAGCTGCCCCAGGTGCCCGGTGTCGTGGTTGATGATCGTTTGCACCTGTTGGGCCAGGGTGGTCGCTCCCTGGGTTTCATGCCGGGCGGGCAGGTTCCAATCTTCCCAATTCAGGGTGTAGAGCAGCGCCAGCGTCGCTTTTCTGCGTTCGGCAAAACCGGCGCTCAATTGCTCAACGTTCAGCCGCGCATAAGGCCTGGCTTCCTGCGGGCCGAAATAGGGCAGCATCGGCGCGCCGCCCGCCAGGATGTCCTTCAACCGTTCCTGGAAGAGTTCTTCCGCATGAAACAGGTGCGCCAACGTCATCTGGGCGCTCCAGGCCTCTTCATCCGGCGCCCACCTGAGAAAATCATCCGGTCGACCCTCCAGAATCAAAAAAACGCGCTGGGGAGCCTGGCCAAGCGCTTGCAAGAGAACGATCAATTTAGTGGCTGCAGCGGTTAGCGGCAAAACACCCCAACCCTCCCGTACTTGGGTAAGTTTTAATGCAATCCATTATAGCGATCGAAGGGGAATCCTTCACCGTTTGAAGTGCAGAATTGGAGGGAGGTTATTTGTGCAGAAAGCACAAATAGATGGTTATTTTGCCTTGAAGAAGCGATAGCCCTTTACCGCTACATGCAGATTTAGCCGTGTACCGGTGTCTTTCGGATCGATCTGGACGATTGCCGCGATGCGTTCCAGGCGGTATTGCAGCGTGTTGCGGTGGACGAAGAGCCTTTCGGCGGCTTCGTTGATCCCCCCGCCAGCGTCCAGAAACGCTTCCAAGGTGTTCAGCAGGTCGGTTTTGTGTTCGGCGTCGTATTCATCGAGCCGGCGAATGGCACCCAGATAGCGATTCCCGGCGAAGGCCTTCTCCGGGAGCTGGTGCAGCCAGGCATACACGCCCAGATCCTCATAAGGGATTACGGCTCCGGGGAAATCGATCAGGCTGGCGATCTCCAGCGCAGCCCTCGCCTGATTGTAGCTCTCGGCCAGCTGATTAACCTCCGCGGCGGCGCGGCCAGCCCCGATGCGGATCCTCTTTTCGGGCTCGTTCAGCGCGGCTAACAGGCGCTCGGCCAGGGAGACGCCCTCGGGTGGGCGGCGGCCTTGCAGGATCACCATCACGCGCGCCTCTTGCTGGCTGACCAGGGCGGGTATGCTTTCAGCAGCCAGCCAATCTTCGACCCGCTTGAGCAGCGCGATATGCGTTCGGCTTTGCAGGTCCTTGTATCTCTCGAGCAGCAGCACCTGGTAAGACCTGTCGAGGTGGAAGCCCAGCTGGTGGGCGCGCTCGACCAACGCCGGGCTGAGATGCTCGGGCGCGCTGAGCAGCTGCTCGATCAGCGCGCCGCGCCGGCTCATTTCCGCAGCATGGACGGCCTGTTCTTTCAGCATGATCAACGCCGCTACCGTGGCGGCGTGTTCGATGGCCAGTTCGTCAAGGTCATCCAGGGGTTTATCCCCGGAGATGATCCACACGTAACCCATCACCTGGCCCGCCACGACGATCGGTGCAGCGATGCGCTCCAGGCTCATGCCGAGTTCCGTCATCGCCGGCAGTCGTAACGGGCGCCCTCCTTCCGCCAGACGCTGGTAGATACCCCGCGCTTCCAACTCGTGAGCCAGGTCCGCCGGGGTCCTGCCGGCGTTAACGCTGCGGGTGCGGGCTTGATCGACCTGCCCGTTTTCGACGGTCGCCAGCACCTGGTAGCTCGCATTTTCCACCGTGATCGAACGGCCCAGCACCCCGCCCAACGCTTCGGCGACGTCTTGCAAATTGGCGCCTCCCAACACCAGCGCGGTTAACGAGCGGTGGATATCTTCGGTTCGCTGCAGCAGGTCGTACTGCTTGTGCACGATCTGGGAGAAGATCGTTTCGGTGATCTCGATAAAGGGCACTTCCGGCGGCAGTTCGATGATAGGAAAATTGTGCTGGTCCCCTGCCAGGCGCATCTCATCGGGGACCCGGTTCAGGTAATGTCCTACCGAGACCACCATCCCGGCCATCCCTTTGGCGGCCAATTTAGCGATCAGCGTCCGGCGCCGCTCCGGGTCTTCCCGCAGGCCGAAGCCGGCGGTCAGCAGCAGCTCGCCGCCCTTGGACCATTCGTACGTGGCGTCCGGCACGTCCACGATATGCACCCAGCGAATCTGGTTTGCCAGGCCGCCCTCTCCGGCGACCAGGTTGGCCTGCGCAAAAACCGGCAATTCCAGAGCGTCTTTCATGGTGAGCATGTCGATTCAATGAGCCCTTTCTTGAGCTTTCTCTGGCGGAGGTGAAAGCAGCGCGACCAGCGCCTCGATCTCGCTCAGGGAAGCAGCGCGCCAGCATGCGCCTCGCAGCGCGTCGGTTCGCTTGGCCGCCAGTCGAGCGCTGGCCAGACGGTTGAATTTGTCCTCCAGTTCGGCATCGCTGAGTGGGTCGGCGGGATCGCCGCGCGCTGCACAAACTCCCGAGTTGAAGGTGCGCCCGGCTTGCGTATGGATTGCCACCCGCGCCAGGGCTTCCCCAGGGAAGCGGCGGTCCAATTCTTCGTCCAGGCTTATTTCCACTCGCTCCGCCAGCCGGATGTTCTGCTCTGCGAAGATTTCCGGCGGCAAGACCTGGGCCGGATCGAGGCGCTTGGCGTAAGCGGCTGCGGCCACCGGATAGGGCAGGCTGTATTGAGCCTGCTCGGTGTTCTCCGGTCGCGCCCCGGCCAGGTGGGTGGCTTCTTCGAAGGTCTCCACCTGAATTGATTCGATCTCACCGGCATCGATGCCGTGACGCCTCAGCAGCTGCAGCGTCGCTTCGACCGCCGGCTGCGCCCACCGGCAGCAGGCATAAGGTTTGAAGTACAGCTGGCGCATCCACCAATCACTGCCCAGGCTTGCCCATAGTGGGGCTATGCTCTCATCTTCCACCGTGATGGCAGGCGCTCCGCTGAAGCCTTCGGCGGCGAACTGCGCCGCCAGCACGCCCGTCATGCCGCCCCACCCGGAGCCGTCCTTTAGCATGGTGGGGTGGTCTATGCAGCGCATCATTGGCGAGCGCGGCCCGTGGTATTCGGCGATCCCCAAGGCATGACGTGTCCTTTGGGCGCTCAACCCCATGGCGCGCGCCGTCACCGCCGCGGCGCCGATTGCCCCCCAGGCCCCGGAGGTGTGGTAGTCGCAGGCCGTCTGGTGCAGGGCGACACCGGCGCGCAGGGCGATCTCGTAGCCGCAGACCAGGGCGGTCATGAAATCCTCCCCATTCCAGCCGAGGTTTTCACCCATCGCCAGGGCCGCGGGGAAGACGGCTACGCCGGCGTGGCCTTTGGCGCGCCGGAACCCGTCGTGCATGTCCATGGAGTCGATGATCATGCCGTTCGCTAACGCCGCTCCGGCCGCGCTCACGCGCCGGCCATCGAACAGCAGGGTGGCTTGCTCGCCGCCAAACACGTTGGAGGCGATCAGCCGGGCGACGCGGCTCAATTCGGTCGCCTCCCCGGCGGTCAGCGTGGCAACCAGGTCGAGCAGGCCGCGCGCCGCCATGTGCTGCACGTCCTGCGGGATATCCGCCCAGGTCAGCTCGTGAATGAACTGGCTGGCAAGATTGCCTTCAGGCTTGTCCAATGCGCTCATAGTATGAGAATGGCGTGGTAGATAGGGGCTGCATATCGTCCACCATTTCCCCTGTTAAATGAAGGAAGTCAAGTATAGTGAGAGGCTGACCGCTACCTCCTCTGATAGGTGCACAGAGTTTGGCGCGGCCAGCCTTGGGTTACTACTTCAGAATAGGGCGAAGATAATCACCCCGCCGATCAACCGAATATCATTGGCTGCTGATCAGACCGTTATCCACCAGGAATTGCCGGGCTACTTCGTCCGCTTCGCGGCCATTACCGGCCACTTCCCAGTTCAAGGCGGACATGGTTTGCCCGTCCAGCAATGGCGCCAGCTTGTTCAGCGCATCGGCGATGCCGGGGTTCTCATCCAGGGTGTCCTGGCGGATGACCGGGGCAACCGGGTAGGGCGGCCAGAAATTCTTGTCGTCTTGCAAAACCACCAGGTTGTAAGCCGAGATCTGCCCGTCCGTGCCGAAGCACGTAGTCACGTCGATATCGCCTTCCTCCAGACCGGAGTACAACAGTCCCGGATCCAGGCCGACGACCTCTTTGAACTCAAATCCGCCGTAAGTTGCTTTCAGACCCGGTAAGCCATCTTCTCGCTCGGTGAATTCCTGGGTGGTCCCGAAGATCAGTTCGGGCGCTTTCTGCGCCAGGTCGCTCACCGTCTGCACCCCCAGTTCCTGAGCCCTTTCCTGGGGCATGGTCAGGCAGTACGTGTTGTTGAACTTCGTTTGGTCAAGCCAGGTCAGGCCGAACTGCTCTTCATAGGCGCTTTTGACCGTGCTGTAAACATCTTCCTGGCTCATGCCGGGATCGTAGCTCATCCCCAGCTGGGTCAACAGGGCTGTGCCGGTGTATTCGGGATAGATGTCAATCTGGTCTTCCAGCAAAGCCTGGTGGTTTTCTGCGGTACCACCGACCGTTTGGTAAGTCGCGGTGAAGCCGGCGTCCTCGAGGAGCTGCTGGTACATGTTACCCAAGATGTACTGTTCGGTGAAATCTTTTGAACTGACCCGGATCGTGTCTTGACTGCTGCCGCCGCAGGCGGAGGCCAGCAGGGCCAGGATCAGTACGATAAATACGAGAAGGGATCTGCGTTTCATGGCTATTCTCACTCCTTTTCTGTTACTTTTGATTGATTCGGTAGATGAAAGGGCTGTAACTATCACCTCCTCTCGCACGCGTGAAATTCGACAGGGATCTTATGTGTCTGATCGATGCAAGCACACCCGGTCGCGGCGATCGGTGTGCGGGGAATTGCTGCTTAGCTGGCCGCGCTCGAGGCCATTTGAGGTTCTGCGCTGGCAGCGCGCTGGGCGGCGTATTCACCTCTAACTTCGACGATCGTGACGATAGCGATCGCTGCCGCGGCAGCTACCTCGAAGTAGCCGCCCAGTTCTACGTTGTGTCCTGCAGGAACCCCGCCAAGTAAGGTGTACAAGCCAAGAATGCCGAGAACGATCGTGATTCCGCTGAGTCCGATCAGCGTCAAGGAGGCGGCGGACGATTGGGCCAGGCCGCCTCTGCGTGGGCGCATCGCCAGGATCACACCCAGGATGAGCAGCGACGCGCCGATCCACAGATAGGGCTGGTGCATGCCGGTCAGGATCACATTCCTGCCCGTCTCAGTGGTGAAGGATTCCCAGGGCAGCAGCGCGCCGAAGATCAGCGGCATTAACAGGACCGAAGCCAATAAGCCTAAAAAGGTGTCGGAACCGCCCTGGGCGCCGCGTTCGGCGATTTTCAACCCCTTCGGAGTGGCCCAGCTTTCCAGCCGGCCGAACATGTCCTCGAAGTAAAAGGCCAACAGTGTGGCCGGCAGCGCGCCTGCCAGCAAAATATGGTCCAGGTTGAGCGCGTGGCCGCGCAAGATTAAGTCGCCTAACCCGCCTCCACCGATGAAGGCAGCCAGGGTTGCGCTGGCAACCACCAGCACCGCCGAGGTGCGGATGCCGGCCATGATCACGGCTGTGGCGATGGGGACCTCGACGCGCAGCAGCACTTGCAGGTCGTTCATGCCCATGCCCCGGGCCGCCTCGACGGTTGATTCGTCCACCTGGTTGATGCCTACGTTCGTGTTGATCAGGATCGGCAGCGTGCCGATGAAAACCAGGGCCAGGATCGTCGGTGGGCGGCCGATTCCCAAGAAGGGCAATGCCAGGGCCAGCACTGCCAGGCTGGGCAGGGTGCGTCCCAGGTTACCTACGTTGAGCAGCAAGGTTTCTAGCCACTTGATGCGGGTGGAGATGATCCCCAAAACCAACCCCAACGCGACGGAAATGCCCAAGGAGATAAAGGTGATCGTGAGGTGTTGGCCCAGCGCGGTGGTGAAATCTGCCGAACTCTCGATGATATAGTTTACGGTCTCGATTAGCATAGCGGATCTCCTAGATGGTCCCCTTGCGCATCCTGCGTTCAAAGAACTTGATCACTTCGTTGAACAAGATCGCCAGGGCCGCCGCGCCCAAAGCTCCGGCGGCGACTTTATCGTTGCGCAGCCCCCCAGCTGAAATCCCTTCGAAAATCAGGTTTCCCAGGCTTTTGGCGCCGAAGAACGAGGCCAACGTCGCCAGGCTGATGGTGGATACCGCGGCGATGCGCAGCCCGGCGAAGATCACCGGCAGCGCCAACGGCAGTTCGACGCGCAGCAGGATCTGCCAGTCGGTCATACCCATGCCTCGGGCCGCCTCAATCACCGCCGGACGGATGCCGTCGATGCCGACAGCGGTATTGCGGATGATCGCCAGCAGGGAATACAAGGTCAGGGCGATCACCGCCGGGGTGAAACCGATGCCGACGATGGGGATCATGATCCCGAACAAGGCCAGGCTGGGGATGGTGTAGATGATCCCGGCTGTCGCGATCACCGGGTTGTACAACCTCCGCACGCGGGTGATCAGCACGCCCAGGCTCACGCCGATGATCGTAGCGAAAAATAGCGTGATGAAAGTAATCGTTAAATGCCCGATGGCGAAGTCCAACACTCTGTCCGGCCGTCCAGTGCCTGGCAGATAATATAAGATGCCTTGCCACAGGCTGATAAAAAAGTTCTGCAAATCTTGAAAATATGCGGACATCGCGACTTATCCCTTCGCCTGAATCAGGCTCTGCGCGTCTTGGGCGGTGATGATGCCGACCACCTTATCATCATCTCCCAACACCGGCATGTAGCTCAGGCTGAAGCTCAACATCTGCGAAAAGGCATCCTTCATCGTGGCTTCCACTTCGGTGGAGGCGATGATCTCGCGGGCGATATCCCCGACTTTCTTGTTCGGGCTGTTCCTGGCGCTCTCCAAAGTGACGTAGCCGACCAGTTTCTCTTCATTGTCCAACACGAGAGCGCTGTCTTGCCCCCAGGTTCGCAGGTGTTCCAAGGCGGTCTCGGCTTTCTGGGTGGCTTGCAGGAAATCGATATCCTCATGCATGGCATCCCCAACCCGTACCAGGTTCAAACGTTTCAGACCCCGGTCAGCGCCGACGAAATCGGCGACGAAATCGCTGGCCGGTTCGGAAAGGATCTTAGACGGCTTATCCGCCTGGGCCAGGACTCCGCCGACGTGCAAAATGCAGATCATGGTGCCCATCTTCAGAGCCTCGTCGATATCGTGGGTGACGAACATGATGGTCTTCTTGAGCCTTTTTTGCAGTCGTAAGAATTCGTTCTGCAGCCGGTCGCGGGTGATCGGGTCGATGGCGCCGAAAGGTTCGTCCATGAGCAGGACCGGCGGGTCGGCCGCCAGGGCGCGCGCCACGCCGATGCGCTGGCGCTGACCGCCAGACAGCTGGCGCGGGTAGCGATCGCGAAAGTCCGCCGGGTCCATGCCGACCATCTCGATCAGCTCTTCCGCCCGCTTGTGCATCTTAGCCTTATCCCAATCCAACAGGCGGGGGACCACGTTGATGTTCTCGGCGATGGTCATGTGCGGGAACAGGCCGATCTGCTGGATAACGTAGCCGATGCCGCGCCTGAGCTGTACGGGGTCCATGTCCAACACGTTCTTACCCTGGACGATGATGCGGCCGTCCGTTGGCTCGATCAGCCGGTTGACCATCTTCAGCGTAGTCGTCTTGCCGCAGCCGGAAGGGCCGATCAGCACACACGTCTCACCTTCGGCGACTTTGAAGCTCAGATCGTTGACGGCAGGTTGGGTCGAGCCTGGATAGACTTTGACAACGTTTTCCAATTCAATCATGGACGATTCTCCTTCCTGCGAATAAGCCGGTAAGGTGGCGCATCGGGCGATGGGAGCGACCCGACGATTTGAATTGTTGACTGGATTGTGGTTAGCCTGGCCGTGAGTGTTACTTAGGCGCTGACGGTGTAATTACGCTGGAACGTTGAACGTGGTTTAAATAAAACAGACGTATGGATCTATTCCACACGCCTGGGATTTATCTTTGTCCGTTGCGCAACCACAACGCAACCGCTCATACCAGCCGCCTCCAGAGTGGGAGCGCCACTGGCTTGCCTTAAATTTAAAAGAGCGCGCCTTGCGAAGTGCCGTTTCAAAATTGACTTATTTTCTTCAGCTCTCTTGGCAATGCGACCGTGGATGGTCACATTATTTTTATAAGTATAGGTTTTAGCGCCTCGAAAGTCAAGGCGCGTTGAAGAGGGTTGCTGAATTGGGCGAAAATTGGGCCTGCGGCTGATTGTCCCCCAAGCGATTTTACAGCTTTGAGGGAAGGAGGGGAGCAGGGCAGAAATGGGTTGCTGTGTGACCCCGGCAGGACTCGAACCTGCAACCAATTGATTAAGAGGAAACCGATATGGCATCAAATACGTCTAATACCCCCAAAATCTACTAAAAAGTAGGCTTAAACGGCCAATATGTCAAATAAATCCTATGAGTTTT
>CAYNWK010000064.1:0-11338 GCA_964400875.1 uncultured Anaerolineaceae bacterium
TTGCCAGGTTAAATTGGCCCGCCAGGACGGCTGCCTCTGCGGCTGCCAGGTTTTGTTGGTGAACCTCTTCGGGGAAACAGAGACTACAGTGGAATGCCGAAGCCGAACTGGCGCTGTGGATGGATCACCTTGTTTGGGCGTTGTTTTCTTCTCCGCTGTCGGCTATTAACCTGGGCATAGGGCGTTCTTCGCGTGGAGAGGTGCGCAGCTGAATTGTCGCCTCTCGTTCGTTGGCGATCGCATTTTCTATTCGCTCTACCAGCTTTGCACAAGGATCTTCCCCTTCATTAAGTTGGTCAGGATGATAAGGTCCAGCACGGCGAGAGAAAAGCATTTCCTCCTCACGCAAAACAGCTGCCAGAAGATCGTAGTTTCGCCAGATTTCACGCGGTCGGAATATACCCTCCGACGCTACAGAAAATCCAACAATGAGACTCAAACCGATATTGGGCCGTTGGCCTGGGCGCCGATCAGGCGCGCTCCTCGGCGACCTGCTCCCGTACCGCCGGAGCGACCTCCTCGGCGAACTTAGCCAACTGGCCTTCGCCGTCCGCCCACAGGATGAAGGTATCGAACCCGTGGGTAACGACGAGGTCGGTTACTTGATCCACCCACTGGTCCACGGGGCCGCGCAGGAAGCCGCTTGAGGTGCCGTCGGTGATCTCCCCGTTCACGTTGAGGAGGCGGCGGATTTCGGCCGGGTCGCGTCCCGCTTCGGCGGCGGCGTTATCGAGCTGGGCAGTCTTGTCGAGGACGGGTTTCAAATCGCCGCGCAAGGAGGGCACCCAGCCGTCGGCTTTCCGGCCCGCCAGGCGGAGGGCGCGCGGGCCGTAGACGCCGAGCTAGATGCTGATGGGGCTCTCTGGGACCGGCCCGGAGTGGGCACCCTTTAACTGGTAGTGCTGGCCTTCGAAGCGCAGGTTGCGCTCACCGCTCCACACCAGGCGGATCACGTCGATGGCTTCTTCCAGGGCAGCCAGCGACTCGCCGGGGCTGCGTCGAGGGCCTCCGTAAGCTTCAATGGCGTCCCAAAACCCACCGGCGCCGAGACCCAGGTCGAAACGCCCACCGCTGAGCAGGTCTAAGCTGGCGGCGGCCTTGGCCAGGACCGCGGGCTGCCGCAGCGGCAAATTCGCCACGTCGGGGAAGAGGCCGATGCGCGAAGTAGAGGCGGCGATCATGCTCAACAGGGTCCAGGTGTCCACAAAGCGGCGCTGGTAGGGGTGGTCCTGGACGGCGACGCAGTCCAAACCCAGGCGCTCGGCCTGCCGGGCGAGCTGGATCAAGGGGTCCGCTGCATTCGGGATGAGGAAATAGCCGAACTTGATTTCACGCCCATAGTCGGGCATGGCACACCTCCTGATTGCCGGATCATGTTAACCTTTAGGTTCTGCTTACCTTCGTTGGCATACCTGCCTCCCCCTGAGCGTATCATAACCTGCCGAGGGGCCGCCGGCCGGCTTTGAGCGCCGCGACCTGCTCGGGCGTGAACGGGGGCGCTAACAGCTCATGATTTTCTTGATAGCAGCGAAACAGGTCGATGATGAAATGCAGGCGGTCGGGGAGGTCGGCCCAGTCCAAAGCGCCGGAGTCGATTGGGCTGTCCGGGGTTGGGTCGTGCTCATCCAGCAAGTGGCGTAATTCCGGGTTGGTGATATGTTGGAGCGAATCCGGGAACCCCGCGGCCAGGTCCTGGTGCAGGCTCAGGCGCACGCCGGAGGGCAGGGTGATGGTCATCATCACCTCGGTGATGATCGCTCGCAGGTGAGCACGCGCCTCGGCGAGCAAGGCCTGGGCAGCCAGATCGAGCGCAGTGGGGCGCTTAAGCAGCCTCCTGAGGTAAAGATCGGCGAGTTTAATCCAGCCGCCGGCGGGAAAAATGCTGGCGGACAGCAGGCGGGTGAACCGGACGGAGTCGATCAGCCCGGCGTCGAGGCTCTCGGCGATCTCCGGCTGCAGGCGGGTTTGCTCGTGAAAGCCGATCTCGAGGTTGGCCAGCAGGAGGAGCTCCGCCTTCACTTTGGCGTCCAGCTCGAACAACGCCTGATAGTAGTGGCCGAACGCCCGGCGCAGATAGTCCTGGCCATCGGGGGGATCTCCCGGGCGAAGCTGCTCGCAGAAGCGGGCGATGGTTTCATCATCCGGAACCCGGTCCGGGAGGCAGTCGACGTAAAAGCAAGCGAACTGGCGGCCGATCTCCTCGAAGACCTTCTTATTCCCACGGCTGACCGCATCGCTGGCCCGATCGATGGCCGTAGAGAAGTTGTCGGCGCTCAGGGCTAGTTCCTGCGAGCTCTCCACCCTTGCGGCGCTCGTCAAACCGGCAGAAGCCGCAAAGCTCTCGGCGGCCTGCACGGTCGATGGCGAACGCCTGAGGCGGATTTCCAGCAAACGCGCCAGGTCCTCTTTGCGGATCGTCTGGCCCGCCTGCCTGGAGGCCCAGGTGGCAAAAGTACACCAGTTCGCCGCCAGGCCAGTCCGCCCGGCGAAAACGGCAGAAAGCTCGTGGTAACACTGGGTGATCTGCAGGTTGCGGATGACCGGATCGGTGATGCTGATGATCCGGTCGACTTGCTCAACAGTAGGGACGGCGGTAGACAAGCGTTACTTGTTTTCCCCCAGGGTCCAATAGGCGAAATTCGTCAGGCGATAAGAGTAATCGTCGGGCGAAGCTGCCCGGACGAACACGCCGACCCGGCCCTGTGCAAACTCATCATCCTCTACCTCGCCAACCAGAACGTCATTGGCATAGACGGCGATCTGATCGCCGACAGCGCGCACCCCGATCACATTTTCTTCGTTGGGGCCGGTGTTGACGGCGTCAACCTCTTCTTCATCGAGCAGCAGTTTCGTTTCGAAAGGATCGGCGCTATCCAGGCGGAACAAGACGACGTCCCCGCTGCAAGAAAAGTAAACTACGTAACCGTACGATTCCCCTGCCTTGTGGGGCGGGCCGCGGAAGATGATCCCGTAGGCGTCCTCGCCGGAACAGTTTTCGGCATCGAAGGTCATCTCGATGTAGGCATCGCTCAAGGTGTGGTACGTGAACCACCAGGTGCTGAAGCCCGGGCGCTTGCCCGTGACGTACAGCTCGCCATCGATGAACTGCAGGCGTAAATTGTCGGTGTCCGGCAAGTCGCCGGTCTCGGCTTCCGCCCACTCCCCAGGATTGGGGAAATTCATAGGGTTCTGGTAGTTCGGCTTGCCATAGGTCGAGGTCGGATTGAGGGTGGCAACAGGGGTAGCCGTCGGTTTTGGCTGGGTAGCGGTCGGCTGGGAGGCCTGCGTGGCGGGTTCGGGGTAGGCTGCGGCCGGGGTGGCCGAAGGCGGAACCGGGGTGGGCGGCGGGAGGGTATCGGTTGGTTGAGCGGTAGGGGCGGGCGTATCGGTAACGGCGGCCTGGGGCGCGGCTGAGGTTTCCATGCCCGAGGCGAGGGCTTCAGTTGGTTCGGCCATGGCCTCGGTTGGTATCTCCGTTTCAAAGAGCGCGGGCGAGGTGGGCGGTATGACGTTGGGCGCGGAGAAGGTGCACGCGCCGATAGCAAGCAGAATCAGGATGGACAGGATGGATGGAATACGGCTCATGATCATCTTCCCCGACTAGCGATACGCTGCAGCCCCAGCAGTGCAAAGATCTTCCTCGCTGCCACGGCTGTTAATGAGTCAATTCAACAACTGGCGTTGGCTGAGCTCCCTTCGGAAACGAGAGGATTATAACATGAGGGATACATCCTCCGGCTATTCGGGGGCGGTGAGTAAGGCAATCGTATTTAGACGAGGTACCTCCATTTGAGGAGGTTATTGGGGGTTGAGCGTGGGGCCGGATGAAATCACGATAGAGGTTTTGATACGAAGGGGTCTGATGAAACTGGAGAGGTGATCCTGAGGGTTCATAAAGATTAGGGGGACGATCTAAACCTGCAACCGGATTTCGCTCTCGCCGGGCGCTTGGAAGATACGGAAGCTGTTATGAGGAGCGAGAGGATCAGGGAATGCTGGCGATAATGTTGCTGTACATGGCGCCGACAGCCGGGCCGAATAAAGCCAAAACCACGATGATCACCATAACGGCCAAAATCAAAATCATGGCGTATTCGACCAACCCTTGACCTCTCTCCGATGATCCGATCAACATAAATCTACACTCGCAAAAATGCCTTAGAGAAAGGAAAAACGGAGGTGTCCGGGCGAGGATTGCCTAAACACCCCCCGATCCTTTCAGTAAATATAAATAAATCCAGCTCCATTTTACAGCAATCGGCCCGGAATCGTGCTTACATGTCTCATAGTCGGTGGGTGAATTGTGCTAATTACTACAAACCTAACAGGATTGTGAGGGACGAAGGGGTGTATGGTGGTACGGAAGGTTTTTTTAAGAGGTCTGATCCCTGCTTGGGGTGGGAGAAATCGAACTGGTATTCAGGGCAGTTGTGGATATACTATACAGCTAGGAGTTACGCAGTTCACGAGGGCACTGAGGGTATTTGATGAGCGAAAACCACGCCAAAGGCGAATTCCATCTCTCGAGCGTGCGCTACAGCCGGGTCCTGAGCTTGCCCTGGGCGATCAGCCTGGGCTCTAGCATCACCGCCGGTCTGGGGGTCTTTTTCTTGTTCGGCCTGCTCCTGAATCTATCCCGAGGCAGCACGCATCTGGCTTACGGGCTGGCCTTGCTGGTTTACGCGCCGCTGGCGCTCACCTACGCAGAAAGGGCAGCGGCGCTGCGCGAAGGCGGCGGCGCCTTCGCGCTGGCCAGTCCGAACGAGCCCCCCTGGCTGGTATACGCCAGCAGCTGGTTTTCCCTGGGCGGCCTGGTCTGCTTGATAGGGCTGCTGGCCTGGGGGGGCTCTTTGTACGTCAACCTGCTCCTGGACCGCCTGTTCGCCGTCTCGGTCTCGATTCGCTGGTTGAGCTTGCTGGGGATCGGGTTGGTTGCCCTGAACAGCGTGCTTGGGGGTCAAGGCCGCTGGCGCACGCGGGCGCGCCTGGCGTACCTGACCATACTGGTTTTCGGGGGCGTCCTGTTGGTTGGGTGGAGTTCGACCGGCGCGGAAGTGCGGGCGCGCTTTGCCCTCCGTGGGCCGGACAACGTGATCCTCGTAACCGCTCTGTTAGGCGCGACGCTGTGGGGTGTCGGTCTGATCGCCGACCATCGGGATCAGGTGCGGCTGCCTTCCCGGACTTTGCTGCCCGCCATGCTCGGCGCGCTGGCGGTGGGCTTACTGGGGGGTACGGCGGCGGCGCTGATGGTCTACGGGCATGCCATCCAGCCGGAGGACCTGATGCCCCTGGCGACCATCGCAGGAAGCTGGCGCGGCGTCTTTGAAGTTATTTATCTAATCGCCGGGGTGATGCTGGCGCTGCTGGCCCTTGACCGAACGCTGGTGAGCAGCTTGCGCCAGATGGGCAGGATGGCGGAAGACGGATTTCTTCCAGAGCGCTGGTTGGCGGCGCCTTCCATTCTGCGCACCCCGATTCTGGCTTTGCTGCTGGTGGTTACGCTCTCCGGTTTGGTGGCCGCGCTGGCGCCTCCGCTGATCATCACCGGTCTGGCTGCGCTGATCTTCATGGTGACCACCGTGCTGATCAACGCGCACGATCTGTTTCGCTCCCAGCCGGATTTGCCGACCAGGCGCAGGTTGAAATTGCCCTTCCACCCGCTCTTCCCGGGCGTCGCGGTCGGTCTGAGCCTCTACCTGTCTCTATCCATTGACCTGCAGGTCTGGTGGATTACTTTTGGTTGGGCGGCAGCCGGTGGAATTTTTTACCTGATCTACGCTCGGCAAGGCAGCTTGGACGTACGCCGCCGGGAACATGTTGTCAGCGAACGGGCCCGCGCAGTAAAAGAAGAGATCTACCACGTCCTTGTCGTGGCGAATGTGGACGAAGCCGTGGCCTCCTTGATCCAGATTGGTAAAACATTAGCGCAGTCTCAGGATGGGCAGGTGCTGGTTCTCCAGGTCATGGTGCAGCCAGATCAAAGTCCGGTTGACCTGAAACGCACTGCTGCCCAGCGGGCCTGGCAAAACCTTAAAGAACACGTGCAGGCAGCCGGTACAGATGGAGTCAAAGTGGAGACGATGGTGCGCCTGGCGCCGTCAGCGACCGCCGGTATCCTCGAGACGGTGCGGGAGGAAGGCATCGACCTGGTGCTGATGAGCTGGGAAGCCGAATCCGAGGATGGGGCGGTCGAGTTGGAGCCCGTGGTAGACCGGGTGGTGCGAGCTGCCCCGTGCGACGTTGCCGTGCTGCACGGTCGGCTCAACTGCCCACTGCAAGAGGTGATCGTATCCACGGCAGGCGGCCCGCACGCTTCTGCGGCGCTGGCTTACGGCAAGCGCCTGGTCCAGGCTGAGAATGGACGGGTGGTAGCCTTGAACATCCTCCGCGGATCCGGTACTCCGATGCAGGTGGAAGAAGCCGAATCACGGTTGCGCGCCTCCATTGAAGATGCCGGGGACGGGGCAGAATTTGATCTGCGCGTCGTACCCTCTGTAAACGTCAAAAGCGGCATCGTGCGCGCCTCCGAAGGTATCGATCTTTTATTGATGGGCTCTTCGACCGAAGGGCTGCTCGATCAGGCTGTCTTTGCCGGCATCCCGACAGAAGTGGCCAAGGCGCGCGCCGGGCCAACCTTGTTGGTTAAGCATTTCGAGGGGACCAGCCAGTTCTGGCTGCGGCGTTTCTGGGAGCTGCTATACGAACCGATGCCGACCTTGAACGTCAGCGAGCGAGCGGAAGTTTACCTGCAGATGCGCAATTACGCCCTGGCCGGGATCGACTTCTACACGCTGATCGTGTTGTCGTCGATAATCGCCTACCTGGGGCTGGTGCAAAACAGCGCCGCGGTGATTATTGGGGCCATGCTGGTTGCACCGCTGATGAGCCCAATTCTGGCGATGGCTCACGGCATCGTGCAGGGCAACGTCCGGATGATCACCCGGGCAGTAGAGTCGACGGTCAAAGGGGTGCTGCTGGCGATAGGCGTTTCGGTTGCGGTGACGCTGGTGCTGCCGCCTAACCCACCCAGCGCA
The DNA here is from genome assembly GCA_964400875.1 of uncultured Anaerolineaceae bacterium. Classification (GTDB taxonomy): domain Bacteria; phylum Chloroflexota; class Anaerolineae; order Anaerolineales; family UBA4823; genus CAYNWK01. The sequence continues at coordinate 7,035 of CAYNWK010000064.1, forward strand.
GAGATCCTGGCGCGCGTACATCCCAACCTGCTGGATTTGATGATCGCGCTGGCCTCGGGCGCGGCGGGGGCTTATGCTTCCAGCCGCAAGGAGGTGTCTACAGCCCTGCCAGGCGTGGCGATCGCGGCGGCGTTGGTGCCTCCGCTGTCCGTAGCCGGGTACGGGTTAGGCTCATCCCAATACACCATCGCCGGCGGGGCGCTGCTGCTGTTCACCACGAACTTGAGCGCCATCATCCTGGCCGCGGCGGCGATATTCCTCCTGCTGGGTTTCCGCCCAACCCGGGCAGAGGAGGGTATGCACATGCGCCGGGGCATCACGCTTTCAATTCTGGCGTTGATCGTGATCGCTATGCCGCTGGCCTACACTTCCGTGGGTTTCCGGCGGCAGATCGCCCGCGAGGTGGATCTGGAAACGGTGCTAAATCAATCCCTGGAGACGGATGTCTCCCAGGTAGAGAATATCGAGATCGATCCACAAGGTGGCGGGTTTGTGGTCAGCGCGACGGTTTACGTGCAGGAGGGCTTTGACGCCGGGTTGATCGCCGAGGTCCAGGATAGCCTGAGCCAGGCGGTTGGGGTCCCAGTAACTTTCAACGCGCGCCTGGTGACCGCCCGGTTCGAACAGGTCCCGGTGGCGCCAACTCCCACGCCAACGCCGGGCCGCTGAGTAGCGTCTCATCAGGGTTTATTTGGAATGAAAAACCTCGCCGAACTTCGCGACCGGCGAGGTTTATATTTGGGAAGCGTCCCTATTTCTTTACCCCCGCGCTTTCCAGAGTATGTACACCAGGCTGATCAAACAGGACAGCGCCGGTACGATGAGCAGCTGTTGGGGCTGTATGTCGCACGACCAGATGAACAGGGCCACTCCCAGGCTGGCGCCCCAAACCGCCGGCTTGCGTCCGGACCGGCTGCGCCGCCAGACCGCCGGCAGCCCCGACCATTCCAGTAAATTCTGGGAGAGCAAAACCAGGCTGGCGATTGCATCTCTCTGGAAAGTTGGGCTTTCGGCATGGTATGCCATTTTTCCTCCCGTTTCTTCTATTGTGATCATGGCGTGATGCAGCTAACAAAAAAAGACGAACCCGCTTTTTTTTGCGGGCTCGTCTTTTTCGGTACTCGCTCAGTCAAAAGAAGTGTAGCACGATTTGAGCTGCAGCGACCTCAAAAAAATGTTAGCTAAGCAACTTGATAGGACTTAAGTACTATTGGCGGTAACGCAATTTTCCGGGAAAGTGCGAAAGTCCACATCCGCCATTCACTCTCCCAGATAGCGGGCATACAGCCGTTTGGCATTTTCCAGGGGAGCCCGGTAATACTCCTCCGGAGTTTGGTCCAGGTCCACTCGGCGTGAGGCTGGCTGCACGGTGGGCCGGGTGGCAGCGAAACGCTGCAGCGTCTCAGCATGGGGTTTCAGGCTTCCATCGGGGCGCACCAGGCCGAAAAAGCGTTCATGCCAGGCCTCATCGCAGGGCGGACGATCGTAAAGTTCCGGGATGTAATCGGCGAAACACCACAGGAGCGCTCCGGCAGCGCCCACCTCGACCAGGCGCGGCAGCACTCCTTCGAGGTAGGCGGACAGTCCCGCCTCCGAAGGCGCGTACTGCCGGTATGGTTTTCCGTGCCTGGCCCACTCCCACACTGCCGCGGGTTCGCCGGGGGCGGTGGTCGGACCACCGAACTCCTCCATCAAGGTTGGCTTGCCGCATAAAGCGGAGGTCAGCGCGCACAGGAAGGGTACGAAGTCGGGATCAAGGGGACCCCGGGCCCAGCCAGCGTACATGGGGTAACCGTGCATTCCCGCCAGGTCCGTTTCGGCGAAGACCTGATGCACGGGCAGGCCGTTGTTATCCACCAGGCTGGGGGTGTGCAGGCCGCAGGTGACCGGGTGAAGCGGGTCGATTTCACCGATCAAGGCGCGCCAGCGGCGCACCCAGGCGCGCCCGGCAGCTGCGTCCGGAGGCTGGGCGAACAAGTCCGGTTCGTTGCCCAGGTTCCACAGTCCGATGGCGGGATGGTCTTTAAAACGGCTGACGACCGTTTTCAGCAGCAGCGCCTCGGCATCCAGGGCTACGGCGTCGGTGAATGGGTTTGCGTAGCCGCAAGCTACGTCTTTCCCGCCGCTGACCACCTGCCGCACGCCCGGGAGCATGGGCCGATCGCGGTGGAGCATCCAAGGTGGAGTCCAGGAAGGTCCGCTCATATGCCCGGTAAAGAAGGTCACGTCGAGCTGCAATCCCAGGTTGGTGGCGGTGTCACACACGATCCCCAGGTTTTTCAGAGCTTTCGGGTCAACGCGATCCGGTTCGGGCTGCCAGTCCTCCCAAAGCAGGAAGATGCGCACCAGGGTGAGACCCAGCGTGGCGATCAGGCTGAACTCCTCGGCCACTTCACCGGCCTCGAACTGCGACCACCAGTACATCGCTTTACGGCGGGGCCAATAATTGACTCCGAGGATGAAAGGCTGTTCCGGCTGGGCGGGCGGGGTTTGGACCATGCGGGCTCTTATCCATGACCTAACAATTTTGATAATTCGTAATTGATAATTTTTACCGGAATAGGACAACCGTACCCTTGTTTTTTGGTCGAATTGATGTGATAATACGTAGGCTCGCTCTGCCTGGTTGTCCCCCCCAACTAGGCAGGGCGGGCGTTTGCTTTAATGGCGAGCTGGTAAACCAGCACCAAAAGCGTTCATTCTAGCCCCTCCTCTAACAGCTGGTTCCCGATGCGGACGACTGCTTCCAGCATGACTTCGAAATCTTCACGCTGGCTGCGGTGATTGGTGATCGCCGCGCGCAAGGCATATTTACCGTTCAAAACGGTGTAAGAAGGCACGGCGATTCCGCTCTCATGCAGGCGGATGAGCAGCTCCTGGTTGAGCTCGTTCAGAGCCTCCTGGTCCACTCCGTCGGCGGTGAAGCGAAAGCAGACGATGTTCAGCGGCGCCGGGGCGAGGCGCTCCAGGGCAGGATGGGAGTCGATCCGGTCCGCCAGGTAGCGCGCCTGGAGCACGTTCTGGTAGATCAAGCGCCCGAATTTTTCAATCCCCTCGGCGTAGAGCGACATCCACACTTTCAGGGCGCGAAAGCCGCGGGTGAGCTGCACGCCATAATCGCTGAACCAGCTTTTGCCGCCAGCCAGGCCGCGCGAGGCGTGGGCGAGATAGTCCGGGGTCAGCGAGAAAGCCTGGCGGTGAGACGCTTCGTCCCGCACCAGGGCGCAGCCGACCTCGAAAGGCAGGTACATCCATTTGTGCATATCGAAGGCCAGGGAATCGGCCCGCTCCATGCCCGCTACCAACGAACGCAGCTCGGGAGCGAGGGCGGCCAAAGCGCCGAAGGCGCCGTCCACGTGCAGCCAGAGGTTCTCGCGCTGGCATAGATCCGCCAGCGCAGCCAGGTCGTCAAAGGCGCCGGTGTTGACCGTGCCGGCGTTACCGATCACGCAATATGGGTGGTGCCCGGCCTGGCGGTCGGCGGCGATGGCGGCCTCCAGGGCTTTCAGATCGATCTGATATTCGGCGTTCACGGGGATCAGCCGCAGAGACTCCTGACCCAGCCCAAGCAATTCGACGGCTTTGAGGTTGGAGCTGTGGGTCTCTTCGGAAGCGTATAAGGTCATGCGCCGCGGGGCCGCGCCGAGGCCATTTGCGCGCAAATCGAACTCCGCCCGAGCGTTGCGCGCCACGGTCAGGCCGACCAGGTTGGCCATCGATCCGCCGCTGACCAGCAGCCCGGAGGACTCACCCGGGAAAGCCATCATTTCTTTGCACCAGTCGATCACCTGGTTTTCAACGTAAACGGCGACGTGATCGCCGCCGCCCATGTTGGGATTCAGCCCGGAAGCCAGCATCTCGGCCAACATGCCGAGGGGGGTGCCGGTGCCCATCACCCAGCCCCAAAAACGCGGGTGGGCGTTCAGCGCGCCTCCCGAACGCATGCGCTGGATAAAAGACCGATAAGCCTCGTCCGCACCATGCGGCTCGCGGGGCAGGGGTTGGTGAAAAAAGGCCTTGACTTCCTGGGATACTGGCTGCCAGACGGGCTGCTCTCGGAGGTCTTCCAGCTGGGCGAACATGTCGTCCAACATTTGGTGCCCGAGTGATCGCAGCGCGTCCCAATTCTCTGGGTCGAGGCTTTCTTCATGAGTGAGTTCTTTGGTGTCCATCGATGTGTGACTCCTATTCCTGGATCGATACGAACGATTGAATTGTGGCTCTTGAAGGATCTCGTTGAGGAGGTGGAAGGTTTGCGAAAGACGAAGGCATTCCAGGCGAAGATTAGCCAAGTATATCAAACG
>CAYNWK010000064.1:11438-23579 GCA_964400875.1 uncultured Anaerolineaceae bacterium
GTTTCCTTGTTAGGCAGCCAGCTGGTCCAATTCGCCTTAATCTGGTGGCTGACGAAGACCACCGGCTCTGCCACGGTGCTGGCCACCGCCTCCCTGGCAGGCATGCTTCCCCAGGTGTTCCTGGGGCCTTTCAGCGGGGTCCTGGTGGACCGCTGGAAGCGGCGCACGATCATGATCCTGGCTGACAGCGCCATCGCCCTGGCGACGGTCTTGCTGGCTGTCCTGTTCTGGCGCGGCGCGATCCAGATCTGGCAGGTGTACGCGCTGATCTTCTTTCGATCGGCGGCGACGGGCTTCCACGCGCCGGCGATGCAGGCTTCCACTTCCTTGATGGTCCCCAAACAGCATCTCTCCCGGGTACAGGGGATCAACCAGATGCTCAATGGCGGGCTCAATGTCCTCTCTGCGCCGCTGGGCGCGCTGTTGTTGGAGGTCCTGCCGCTACAGGGCGTCCTGGGGATCGACGTCGCCACGGCAATACTGGCGATCTCCCCGCTGTTTTTTATCGATATCCCCCAACCTGCTCCCCGTCGAGCGGCGGATGGAAGCGAGGCGCAGAGCAGCTTCTGGGAAGACCTGCAAGCCGGGATGCGCTACGTGTGGGGCTGGCCTGGCCTGGTTGTGCTCATTCTTATGGCGACGCTGATCAACTTTGTCATCTCCCCGGCGTTTGCCCTGCTGCCCATCCTGGTTACCCAACATTTTGGAGGCCAGGCTATCCAGCTGGCCTGGTTCGAAGCGATCATGAGCGTTGGGGTGATCCTCGGCGGGTTGACCCTGAGTGTCTGGGGAGGCTTTGAGCGCCGCATCCTGACCTCCATGCTAGGCCTGTTCGGTCTCGGGCTGGGAAGCATAGCGTTGGGCCTGGTGCCTGCCAGCGGGTTCAACCTGGGGTTGGGCGTTTTGTTCATCGCCGGGTTCTCTTTGTCGATCACGAACGGACCGATCCTGGCCGTGGTGCAATCCATCGTGTCGCCGGAGATGCAGGGACGGGTCTTTACCTTGATCGGCAGCGCCGCCACCGCGGTGTCCCCGATCGGGTTGATCGTAGCCGGGCCGGTCGCTGACTGGTTGGGCGTGCAAAGCTGGTATGTGTTCGGCGGCGTGGTGACGTTATTAATGGCAGTCGCCGGCCTCTTCAGCCCGGCTGTGATGGGGATCGAGGACAATCGCGACGTTCGAACCGAAGTACAGGATGAAACCGGCGCAGCTTTCTCCGATGAAGCGGTGAAACTGGGCTAAATTTGATTACTCAAAGCCGCATAAGCTAAGAGGAAATCCATTGTCGGTACAAATCCGTATTGGCTGGAGAGGTGAGGAAATGATAGCGCGATCTAAACCGCGAGGAATGCGCACGTTTTTCGTAATTTGGTCCGGGCAGCTGGTTTCGACGCTGGGCTCCGGCCTGACCAGCTTCGCGTTGGGGGTTTGGATCTACGAGCGGACCGGCTCGACCACCCTTTTCGCGCTCAACATGCTGGCTTTCGTGCTGCCCAACCTGCTGGTGTCGCCATTTGCCGGCGCGCTGGTGGATCGTTGGGACAGGCGCCGGGTGATGATCCTTAGCGATACAGGAGCCGGATTGAGCACCCTGGCGATCGTGGTCTTGATGACCTTGGGCCGCCTGGAGGTCTGGCATGTGATCCTGATCTCGGCCTGGAACTCGGCTTTTACCACCTTCCAATGGCCGGCTTATTCGGCGGCCACGACCTTGCTGGTGCCCAAGGCGCAGCTCGGCCGGGCCGGCGGGATGGTGCAGATCGGCGAGGCTATGTCACAGCTGATCTCCCCGGCGCTGGCCGGCGCACTGTTCGTTACCGTCGGTTTGCAGGGCGTGGTGCTGGTCGATTTCGTCACCTACTTGTTCGCTGTGACAACGCTGCTCCTGGTGCACATCCCCAGTCCGGAGTTATCCCAGGATGGCCTGGAAGGTCGAGGTTCGATCTGGAAAGAGGCCATTTACGGGTGGCGCTACATCGCCGCACGCAAGGGCTTGTTTGGGTTGTTGATGGTTTTTGCGGCTTATAACTTCTTCTCGGGTCTATTCAGCCCTTTGATCGGCCCATTGATCCTGGATATGTATTCCCCTGAAGTGTTCGGCTATTTGGGTTCCATCGTCGGCGTGGGTATGCTAGTCGGGACACTGTTGATGAGCGCCTGGGGCGGTCCCAAACGGCGCATCCACGGTGTGCTGGCCTTTTTGATGCTGGGAGGATTCTTCTCTGGGTTGATCGGCCTGACCCCCTACCTGCCTTTGATGGCGGCTGCCGGTTTCGGCATGATGTTGGTGATGCCCATCATTGGCGGCTCCAGCCAGGCGATCTGGCAGAGCAAAGTGGCCCCCGACGTGCAGGGGCGCGTCTTCTCCGTGCGCCGCATGATCGCCTGGTCAACGATGCCGTTGGCTTACCTGATCGCCGGGCCGTTGGCGGACTACGTCTTCAACCCGCTGCTGGAAGTGGGCGGCCCGCTGGCCAACAGCCTAGGCCCGCTGATGGGGGTCGGGCCGGGGCGGGGCACGGGTTTGCTGTTCGTGGTGATCGGGTTTTGCAGCCTGCTGGTCGGTCTGGGGGGCTATCTCAGCCCGCGAGTGCGCAACCTGGAGGATGAATTGCCCGACGCCGTCCCCGATGAAGCGGGTGAGGTGGACGCCGAAGCGCAGGGGGAATTAGAGATGCTGCCCACAATAGCTGATTGAGGGGTGCCGATCCGGGCGGATAGCGATCCGGGCGGATAGCGATCCGGGCGGATACCTTCTGCTGGATATCATTCTGGCTCTTGTTCCTCTTGACCACTATGATCCCATGGCCTGAATTTGTGCGTGCCAGAGAGCAGCTGCTCCAACAAATATTCAACGTCCGGTTTTGGCAGTGGGGTGGAGACCAGAAAACCCTGACCGTATTCACACCCTAGAGATTTCAAATGGTCGAGCTGGGCGTCGGTCTCGACGCCTTCGGCGATGACGCCGAGGGCCAGGTTGTGAGAGAGCGAGACGATGGAATGGACGATCTTCAGCGAGCTTTCCTCTTCGCTCATCTTGCCGACGAAAGCCTGGTCGATCTTCAGGGCGTTAACGGGGAATTGGGACAGATAACTCAGCGAAGAGAAGCCGATCCCGAAATCGTCGATCTGGATGTGCACGCCCAAATCCTGGATGGCGTGCAGCTGCGTAAGGGTGTGCTCGTTGTGCGCCATGATGGTGTTTTCGGTGATCTCGATCTTCAGGCTTCTCGAATCCAGACCGGTGTCCTCGAGCACCTGTTCAATGATCGCCACGATATCGGGCTGGGCGATCTGTTTGCTGGAAAAATTAACGCTGATGGTCAGCGGGGGCTCGGTGGTGTAAAGCTGCTGCCAGGCATGCATTTGGGTGCAAGCTTCGGTCAAAACCCAGCGGTCGAGGTCGATGATCATGCCGGTCGATTCGGCTAGAGGGATGAACTCCAGGGGATACATCAAGCCGCGCTTGGGATGCTGCCAGCGCACCAGGGCTTCGAAGCCGACCAGCTGACCGTTTTCCAGCGAGACGATCGGCTGGTAATTGAGCAGCAGTTCCTTGCGTTCCAGGGCGCCGCGCAGATCGGCTTCAAGGGTCAGCCGTTCCATGATGGTCTCGCGCATAACCGTGTCGAAGATCTCGAAGCGGTCCTTGCCGTTGGCTTTGGCGTAATACATGGCGATATCGGCATCGCGCAGCATGTCATCCGGATTGGCGTACTCCGGATTGCTTAACACGATGCCGGTGCTGACTGTCGCATAAACCTCATTTTCTTCCAAGTGAAAAGGATCGGCGAGTTTTTCTTTGATCCATTCGGCCACGCGAATGGTGGCTTTTGGCTCCTGCACGTCTTCCAGCAGGATGGCGAACTCATCACCACCCAAGCGGGCCACGATATCGGTATCGCGCAGGCCTTCAGCCAGAACCCTGGCAAAAGCGACCAGCAGTTTATCACCGATCATATGTCCCAAGCTGTCGTTGACGTCCTTGAAGCGATCCAAGTCCAGGAACAAGACGGCGAACTGGTAATCCTCGCGCCGCTGGGCGCGCGCAATCGCGTGGCGCAGGTGGTCGGTAAACAACGCCCGGTTGGGTAAATCGGTCAGCGTGTCGTGGAAGGCGTTGTGCAGCAGGCGCTCTTCGGCGATCTTGCGGTCAGTAATATCCGTTTGCGAACCGGCCATGCGGTAAGCATTCCCATCCGCGCCGGTGACTGCACAGCCTCGGGTGAGCATCCAGCGGAAAGCGCTGTTCTTGTGCTGGATGCGGTGCTCGCTTTCAAAATGGGTATTGACACCGTGAATATGCGCCGAGATGTCCAACTTGACGCGCTCGACATCGTCCGGGTGAATGCGGTCGAACCATTCGTCAGGGTCATCACCGATCTCATCGGGCTCATAACCAAGCAGGGATTTCCAGCGGGGGGAGAAATAAATCCGGTTGGTCTTCAGGTCCCAGTCCCATAAGCCGTCGTTGGCTCCGGTGACAGCCAGCATATAGCGCTCTTCACTCTCACGCAGCGCCTCCTGGACGCGAGTACGCTCATCGATCTCATCCTGAGCCTGCTCGTACAGGCGGGCGTTCTCGATCGCCACCGCGGCGTAGTCCGCCAGGGAGGTCAGTTTGATCTCGTCGGCCTCCACGAAGGGCCGGTTGCTGGTATGGTTGTCCACGGTGAGCACGCCCATCTTCTTGCCCTTATAGCTCAGGGGTACGTGCAGCAAGCTGTGCACGAGAAAGCCGGTGCTGACCTTGAGCGGCTCATCGTCTGGATCCCGGGTAGAGCGGTACGGGCGGCCGGTGCGCATCACTTCTCCGACCAGCGAGTCGTGGACCGGCAAGCGCAGCGTCTTGCTGCGCTCTTCGTCGATGTTTTTAACCGCCCGCAGGTAGAGCTGGTCGCTGCCTTCGTCGAGCAAAGCGAGGAAGCCTTCTTCTGCCCGGGTGAGCAGCACGCCGGCCTCCACGATGCGCCGCAGAACTTCGTCCAGATCGAGGGAGGAGGTCACACTCTGGCCGACTTTAGCCAGGGCGGTGAGCCAGGAGACTTGCGCCTCCAGACGAGCGTTGAGACGCTGCTTCTCGCGTCTCAGGCGCGATTCGGACAAAGCGCGGGCGATAGAATCATTGAGTTGATCGGGGTCAATAGGTTTGGAGAGATAATCTTCCACGCCCAGGCGGAACGCCTCGGCGACGATCTGTTCGGAACCCTGGCCGGTGATCAGGATCGTGGGGATGCTGAACCCCTCGCCTCTCAGCTCACGAAGTAAATCCAGACCGGTGGTATCGGGCATCTGCAGATCCAGCAGCATGAGGGCGATGTTTCTGTGTTGGCGGACGATACGTCGGGCAGAAGCGCCGTTGTAGGCGATTAAGGCATCGAAACCCAGATTGGGCAGGATCTTGCTGGCGACAAAATCGGCGATCTGACGGTTGTCGTCGACGACGAGGATGGTCTCACTGCTCATGGTGACCCCTATTCATTGTGTCGATAGCCGGGCGCCGCGCGTGGTATCCCCCATTCCGGCAGCAGGTGGGTTTTCAGCTGATACTGGCTGACGATTCTGGTAAACCCCTCTGTTACCCATCCCAGGCGCTCCCCTATGCATGAGTTCGATGAAGTTAGTGACCTAAAATTGCCGGTACCTGCCTGGTCTAACGGCCGGTGACCAGCTCCCTACCCATGCATGCAAGAATTAGGCCACACAATCGAATAAGTTCAATCGTCCTTGCAGTTTACCATATCTTGCACTTTCCGGTAGTCTTTTCATGGCTTGCTATCAGAGACGTAAGCTGGAGGAAGAGCTGTTATCTGCATTCCCAGGTTATTCTGTTTCTTTAGGGAACCAAGGAACGAAAGCATTAGTCGATTTGACATAATCGCGATAACCCGGCTTCGAATCTTTTAAGCTTTTCTCCAGCAAGGTCACACCGGATACGGATCTCAAGAAAATGCTCATGATCGCCGGGCTGAAGATCGTCCACCCGCCGCCGCCGGTTGCCAGGGCAAAGAAATAGAATCCCCACCATTGGGCTGCATCCCCAAAGTAGTTCGGGTGGCGGGTGTAGCGCCACACGCCGGACCGGAGCACTTTGCCTTTGTTATCCGGGTCGGCTTTGAAGCGCGCCAGCTGCCAGTCGCCGACGGCTTCGAAGAAGAGACCCACCAACCAGACCAGCACGGCCAGACCGTCCAGCCAGGTAAGCCGGTTCAGCCCGGGATAGAACTGTGCGGCCAGCAGCGGAGTGCCGATGAGCCACATTAAGAAACCCTGGAACAGGAAGACCCGCACGTAACTGAGATACCACCAGCGCTCGCCATATTGCTCCCGCCACTTGCGGTAGCGGAAATCCTCACCCTTACCCAGGTTACGCAGAGCGAGATGGATCGACAGGCGCAAACCCCAAATTGTCCCCAAGCCCATGAGGAGCAGTTTGCGAGCCGGAAACCCTTCAGGCGCCAGGAAGTAATAAACCCAACCGGAAATGACGAAACCTGTCCCCCAGAAGATATCGACGATGCTGGCGTCTTTCATCGCCAAGCTGAGCAGCCACAGCAGCGTCATCAGGCTGAAGATCACCAACCCGCCGGTCAGGTAGGCGTTCAAGAACCCCATCGGAGAGCCGCTTATCGAGCCGTTTCCAGGCTGAGCAATGTGACATCGTCCTCCTGTTCCCATTCCGGCCCGGTAAAAGCGGCCAGCTCTGCGAGCAAGTAGGGGATGAATCTGCCGGCTTGATCGCGAGCAGGCGCGGTCCGAGCATCCGACAGGCAGGCGCGCAAACGCCCGACGCCGAACATCTCCCGGTCGGGGCTGTGGGATTCGGTCAATCCATCGCTATACATCAAAAGTGTGTCGTCAAGGGTTAACCGGGCCTGTCCCTGTTCGTAGTGCATGCCGGGGAGCAACCCGAGCGGCATGCCGGTGGCACGCGGCTCAACGACCTCTTCCGGAGAGCAAAGACAGGGCAGGTTGTGACCGGCGTTGGCGAACTCCATCGCGCCGCTGGCCGGGTCCAGCAGGATGTAGAGACAGGTGACGAACATATTGGGAGGCATGTCGGTGCAGAGCAGTTCGTTCACCCGTTCAAGCACCGCGCCGGGAGCGACCAGGCGCTCGGCGGATGCGCGGAATACGCTGCGAGTCGTAGCCATCACTAACGCAGCCGGCACGCCCTTGCCGGATACGTCGGCGATCACCATCCCGATGAGCCCATCGGGATATACGATGAAGTCGTAGAAATCCCCGCCGACGGCGCGAGCCGGTTGCCAGTAGACGGAAACCTGCCAGCCTGGGATGGCAGGCAGCTGCTTGGGCAGCAGGCTGGCCTGGATCTGGCGGGCGATCTCGAGCTCGTGCGCCAGTTTTTCCTGCTCGACCAGCTGCTCCTGGGCAGCCTTCAATTCTTGGTAAGCCTGGGCCAGCTGGCGGTTTTTCGCCTGTAAATCCCGGATGGTGGCGTTTTCCGAACTGCGCAGTCGGGCGCTCATCTCCCGGGTGAATTCGAAAGCCAGGCGCGGATGCTTGCGGACCAGCGCTTCGAAATCAGTGCGGGTCATTTCCATGAGCTGCACCGGCGTACGGGCCCGCGCACTGGCGGAGCGCTGCCCTTCGGGGTTGAGCAGGCTCATTTCTCCCAAATAGTCGCCCGCCTCAACCACGGCCAGCACCCGTTCTTCAGGGGAGCCCAGCGCTTTAACGATCTCGATCTCACCAGATAGAACCAGGGAGAAACTCTCGCCGGGGTCGCCTTCCATGAAGAGCAATTTACCGGCAGGATAGGTGGTAGCCTTGAAGGAATCAAGCAGGCCCTGGATCTCTTCATCGGGCAGCAGTTTGAAAAAGGGAAATTTTTTCAGCTGGTTTCTATGCATGCTTCGTTTACGGCCGGGCGTGCACCGCTACCAGGGTGATATCGTCGAACTGTTCCGCAGAAGCCCGAAATTCGACCAGCGCTTGCAGCAAGCGGGCGCAAAACTCATCGGCGTTCAAACCGGCGTGCTCTCCGGCAACGGTTGTGAGGCGGTCCAGCCCGAAGAACCGTTGTTGGGGATCGCTGGCGTCGGTGACCCCGTCGGAATAGAGCAGCAAGGTCCCGCCGGAAGGCAGGTTCAAGGTTTGCAGGTCCAGGGCTATTTCCGGAAGGATGCCCAGGGGGTGGCCGGTAGCCTGGGGCAGATCGATGAGCTGGCCGCGGGCGTCAAACAAGAGCGGCGTTTCGTGCCCGGCGCGAGCATACTCGTATGCGCCGCTGCGGGTGTCCAGGACGCCATAGATGGCAGTGACAAACATACCGGCCTTGTTCTGCTGGAGCAGGTGCCGGTTAACCTGGCGCAGCACCTCGGCAGGGGAGACCAGGCGCTGGGCAACCACGCGCAGCTGGCTGGAAAACATGGCCATAAAGAGAGCCGCCGGGACGCCTTTGTCGGAGACATCGCCAACGGCGATGCCCAGGCGATCGCCTTCCAGCGGGATGAAATCGAAGGAGTCGCCGCCCACAGCCCGCGCCGGCACCATGCGAGCGCCGAAATCGTAGGCACCCAAAGGCGAGGGCTTATTCGGGAGGATGCTCTCCTGGATCTTACGGGCAATGTTCAATTCATGTTCGAGCTTTTCTTTCTCGATCAGCTGGGCCTGGGCGGCTTGAAGATCCTGGTAGGCTTGCGCCAGCTGTTTGTTGATCGCTTTCAAGTCCTGAATCGTGGATTCTTCAGCTTCACGCAGGCGTTCGCTCATCGAACGCATGATCTCGACCGCTAAACCGGGCTGACGGTCCAGGAGCATGTCGAAATCCTGGCGGCTCATCACCATAACCCGCACGCTCTCGATGGCGCGCACGCTGGCGGATCGTTTTCCGCCCTGGTACAGCAAGCTCATCTCGCCGATGAAGTCCCCCGGGCCGCGCACGGCCAGGATCCGTTCGTGGGGCTGGCCCATCGCTTTAATCACCTCCAGCTGGCCATCCAGGATCAGATACAGGCGGTCCCCCGGGTCGCCTTCGTGGAAGAGCACCTCGCCGGGAGCGTACTCCAACTTGCGCATCGAATCTTCGAGCTGTTGAAGCTCCTGCGGCGGCAGCGAGGCGAACAAAGGCAGCTGGCCCAGGGAAAGCGTCTTCATGCACCGCCCTCCTCACTTGGCTCACCCCGGTTGTACACGGCGCGTAGAGGGACCTGGACGGCTACGACGAAGGGGTCGCCTAAAGCGGCGATGGCTTGTTCAAGGTTTTGGCGTTCGTCCATGGATTGGGGACCCCCACTCAATCGTTTTAGGAGTTACGCAGTTCGCCGGTGAAGGTGCTCACCCCAGTGCGTAAATCCTACGTTTATGAACTTCTCCGGTTATTCGGGTTCAGGGTGGATCGGTGATAATGATACCCTTAAATGGGGGAATAATCGCGAGGAATTCACTACGGCTCTCTTGTGAAACAGGGAACTCCAATAAGCGCAAGGCGGAGAAGTAAAACCTCTCCGCCGGGGGTTGGAATCGGTTGGAGTGTCGAGCGGGGAGAAGGGAGCGGCTGTTACCGCCGGTCAGCCTATAAACTCCGCAGGTAGCTGAAAGGTTGCGGGCAAATTAACGCGTGCCGCCGCCCTGTTTGAAGGTATGCGACCAACCGGAACCGTCGCAAGTCTTGCAGCGGTCTTTAAATTCGCCCTGAATCTCGTACCCTTTCCCCTCACATTGGGGGCATTTACGACCTGGTTGGGCGACGAGCACGCTGCCCTGTCCTTTACATACCAAGCAAATGTCTCCGTATTGACCGAATCTGCCGCTGCCTTCACACCAGGCGCATGTCTCCGGCGCGTATTGGATGATCGGCATTACCATAGTTACCCATACCTCCTGCTGGATTGGTGCTGGTTTGAAGTCAATTCTGGCCCAGCTGATTGGGTGCGCTCAACCGCTGCTGGCGGCTACGCAGCAGCGGACAAGTTAAGGGTATTATACTTCTGGCGTAAGATTTTTGTAATGAATCCTTGTTAGGATAAACTTGCAATTTTGTCCGGACACTTCCAGTTAACGAGGGAGAGGCGTAATCTCTCATTATAAGGAGAACCCTGCATGATAAGATGGATCCTGGCAGGCCTGGTTTTATTCCTGGCGGGCTGCGTGGGTTTATCGGGAACTCAACCTGGGGCTGGGGAGGCTGAACCTTCGGAAGCGCCGCCCAGCGAGGTAACCGAAGCAACCTCGGAGCCGCGCCCCACGCTTACCCAGCTGCCGGCCGAGGTGAAAGCCGATCTGCCGGACCTCGGCGAAGCCCCGGAACTGGAAAACGAAGTATGGTTGAACACCGACCAGCCCCTGCGCATGGTCGATCTGCGCGGCAAGGTGGTGCTGCTGGACATGTGGACCTTTGGTTGAATTAACTGCCAGCACGTAATTCCCTCGGTGAGGGAATGGCATCAAGAATACGCTGACGACGGCCTGGTGGTGATCGGCAACCACTACCCGGAGTTTTCTTACGAAGAGGACCTGGATAACCTCAAAGAAGCGATCCAACGCCTTGACGTACCGTATGCCGTAGCCCAGGACAATGATGGAAAGACCTGGCGAGCATACCGCAACCGTTTTTGGCCCACACTCTACTTAATTGACAAGCAAGGCCGCATCCGTTACCAACACATCGGCGAAGGGGGTTATGATAAAACCGAGGCTGCCATCCAGGCATTGTTAGCTGAACCTTACTCGCAAACACAATAAACACTCGCAAGCACAATAAACCATCGATGAAGTGGGGGAATCGGGCCTTGCTTCTCTCACAAACCGACCCCTGGCCGCACTGTCCCGGCGTAAACCGCAACAAGTCGTAACCTTCAGCCCGAAAAGATGTCCTGGAAGAGGCAGGTTTGTGTGACGGCGCGAGCGGAGTCGCCATTGAATCGGTGGACGGTTTCTACGAAAGCGTGCCGATGGAAGAGGCGATTGACGATCTACCTTGCTGGTTCGTGCTTTCGATGGGAAAGGCGACCGGCAGGTGACCGAATTCACCCCTAAGCGTCCCGACGGCGACACCGGCCTCCAGTCTCGCGCCGCCAGGATTTGAGCGCTGATTGAAATTGTGGGTGCAGTCCAGGCAGTTCCCGCCTGGAACACAGCTCCCATTGACGCCCCATGGTATAATTTGCGCCTATGACCGAAGAAACCATGGATACCTTTCCACCAGATGAGCTGGAAGCGGCGCTGCCTGAAGATCTCGATCAGGAAAAGGAGCTCGATAAGGAAGAAGCGCTCGAGCAGGAAGAGGCGCGCGAGGGGAACACCATCACCTTCAAGCGTTCGCACCTGTACGCCGTGCTGCTGCCGCTGGCCTTTGCGGTTGGCCTGAGCGTCGGTTACCTGTTCTGGGGCAGAGATGTTCCACCGGCCGCGACGGCGGCGGCCTCCGGGACCGGCGGAACGTCCGGTCAAGCCCAGGCCTCGGCGTCCGACCAGTCGCAGGCGGTCCGCCGTTACGACGTGCCCGTCGATGACGATCCCATCCTGGGCCCGGAAAATGCTCCCATCACCGTGATTGAATTCAGCGATTTCGAATGCCCGTACTGCCGCCGCTGGCATGAAGAGGTGTACTCGCGCCTGCTGGAAAATTATCCCGATCAGGTTCGCATAGTTTACCGTGATTTTCCGTTGGACAGCATCCACCGCAACGCCACGCCGGCGGCCCTGGCGGCAAACTGCGCCTACGAGCAGAACGCCTTCTGGGAGTATCACGACAAGCTGTTCGGCGGCGAATTAGGCCTGGGCGCCGATGCGTACGAGCAGTACGCCCAGGAGCTCGGCCTGGACATGGCCAGCTTTGACGAGTGCTTGCAGAGCGACCGTTACCTCGACGAGGTACGCGCCGATTTACAGTGGGCCGCCAATTTGGGCGTGCAGTCCACCCCGACTTTTTTCATCAACGGCATCGCCCTGGTCGGCGCCCAGCCGTATGAAGTCTTCCAACAGGTTATCGACAGCGAGCTGGCCGGCGAAATTCCCTGAGCCAGGTTTGCGCTGATTACGGCGATCTAAGGACGGATTTATTATGGAAAATTGCGGCTTCACGCCGCAATTTTCGCTTAATAAACTGGTTATAATTCAACTTGTAGATTCAACTCATAAGTGCAACGCAGGTGGTCACACAAAGAGGTAAGCTGC
>CAYNWK010000065.1:0-23108 GCA_964400875.1 uncultured Anaerolineaceae bacterium
CGTCTCGGTTTTCAAAGTGCCATCGGTTTACTGGTCGAATAACTTCACACTAATGTTTGTCCTTCGTTTCGGGGCTCATAGTTTCTCCTTGGGCGAACTGCTGGTAAAAAGAGCAGGTTCCAATGCTAGAGACAGAACGTTTGTTCTATTATCCATAAATTTACCTATTCGCACCTAATTTGTCAAGGATCTACAAAAAAATTTTAAGGTATTTTCAATCTCCGAACGCAAAAACGGCCTTGATCGCCCCGTTTTGGCCGCGCTGGTTCAGCATGGTGAGGGCTTTGTCGTAATCTTCGAGCCTGAATTTATGCGTCACCATCCAGCCCAGGTCCAATCCTCCTCGTTGCATCAGGTCAAATACCAGGTCGAAAGCCCGCCAGGTCTTCCCCGCGAAGGGTTCGACGTTGTGATAGGTGTACATGCCGCGCACGTCGAGTTCCTGGGCGAAGATCGCCGTCCAATCCACGTTCTTGGCGATGCCCGGCACACCCACCAGGATCACCTTCCCTCCGGTGCGCGTCAAGCGCAAGGCGTCATCTAACGATCTATCGCTGCCCACGCATTCAAAGGTGCGATCAATCCCACCGAGCACGGTGCGCTTGCCCACGATCGGTTTGAAGATCTGGGCGCCGGTTAGATCTGCGACCTCCGCCAGGTAGTCGTTCCCCCGGCTGGCGGAGATCACCCGGCTCGCCCCCAGGCGCTGCGCCGCCTCGGCCTGGAAGGGGTGGCGCGCCAGCACGACGATCTCGGCTTGCGAGCCCAGCGCGCGCAGCGCTGCCAGGGTGGTCAGGCCGATAGTTCCCGCGCCCAGGATCATCACGCGCTCGTGATCTGCGGGAAAATTCTGCAGCGCGGCGTGCAGCCCCACGGCGAACGGCTCGACCATCAGGGCGTTTTCGTCGCTGATCTCGTCCGGCGCCCGGTAGAGCTGGGAGACGTGGGCCAGGTAATAAGGGCTCCAGCTGCCGCCGGTATCCCGGCAGGTGCCGATCATCAGGCCCGGCGCCAGCTTCCCCTGGGTCAAATGCTCGCAGCGGTTGACCTCCCCCCGGGCGCAGTAGCGGCACCAGTCTTCCGGGGCAAAGCCGCGCGGCTCGCACCATAAGGTGGGTTCGACTACCACGCGCTCGCCCACCTGCCAGTCCTCCGCTTGCGCGCCGGTTTGGGCGATCGCGCCGGTGTTCTCGTGCCCGAACGTGTAGGGAAAAGAATTCAACGGTTCGTAATAGGGGCTGGTGTGCAGGTGGATGGTGCCGGTATCCGAGCCGCAGATCCCGCCGTAGCGGGTCTTGACTACGACCCAATCCTCCCCGGGGAGCTCCGGCTCGGGCACTTCCTCGAGAGAGGTGCAGGATAACCCGCTCCACAGCAGCCTGGGAAAATACTTGCCCAAAACCAGGCCCAGGGCGTAGCGCGGCAGGGTGACGTTGAAACGCACCGCCTTCACCGCTGGCCCTCCAACCAGGCCAGCCGCGCCTGCACGTGAGGCCGGTTCATGCCTCCTGCCCGTAAAACACTTTCGGGCTGCTCCAACAAATTCCGGTAAAAGGAGAACGCCTCCGGCAAAATAGCCCCTTTCAGGTCCGCCTGCTTGAGCAGCTCATCGAGCGCCTCTTCCGCCTGAGCGTACTCGCCACGTTGATCGTGGAAAAGGAACAGCGCGTAGCGCGTATCCACGGGCAGGTCGGCTATGACCAGTTTCCCTACCAGGTAACCAATTTTTTCGGGCAGTTCCTGGGCCGCCTCGACGTTTTCGCCGAGGGCCACTTCAAGGTAAAAGTTGAGCGCGCGCTGGAAGCTGTCTTTACTCTCGACCACTTTCCCCATGGCCGCATAGATTTCGCCCTGCTCGGTGAACAAGTCGGCGATCAGCGACAGCCGCCTGGTATCCAGTTTGCTACCGGGAGTGAGCGCCGCCAGCAGGCTTTGTTCGTCCATTTGCTTGACGAGCTCGGCCCGCAGCCCCAGCAGCTGCTCGACAGCCTGGTCGATAGCCTGCAGGGCCTCCTGGTGCTGCCCGGCTTTCTTCAGGCCGGCGATGGTCGCCAGCGCTGCAACAGCCTGGTTGATCATGCGGATCAGGTAATCTTCTGTGAGCATTGGCTTCATTGTGTATGTATTCGCTAAACGGCGTCGTTCAACCTTTTAGCCTGTACCAGCCAACCTAATACGCCGGAGGGGCGTAGATGCTGATCGTTTCCAGGGGCTGGTCGCCGTTGTTGCGGATCTCGTGAGCTTTCCCGCGCTCGATCAGCACGAGCGATCCGGGGGAACGCTGGTACTCTCGTTCCGCTATCGTCGCGCTCCCAGCAAGCACGTATAACCACTCGTCGCTCTCCGTGTGCCGGTTGCTCGGACCGCCGGTGCTGCTCCCTGCAGAAACCGCCATGGGGGCAGCCTGCGAACGGGGACTGCCCCCGAGCACTTCGAATCCATTAAGCAGTTTAATCTCGAAGCGTTGCATCATGCCTCTCGAATTTACTCTTGCCCTGTTTGAAGAGGGCGATCATGCTTTCAGTTGGGCGCGATAAACGGCGCGGAATTCGTCCGGGAAAAGCGCCGGGTTTCCGCTGGACATGTCGATCAGGCAGCCGACCTGATCGGCCGTCGTCCTGACCTGGTCGCCAACGCTGAATTCGGCGTAAAATTCGAACTTCAGGCGGCGAAGTCGAGTGACCCACATGCGGCCCTGCGGCCTGTCCTGGATGGTGACCGGCTGCAGATAGCGAATGCGCGTCTCTACCAACGTGGGCGCCAGCCCGGCGTCCAAGAGCTTTTCCAGCGGGTAATATTGCTCCAGGATGGTCAGACGCAGGTCCTCCAGCCAGCGGACATAGACGATGTTGCTGACGACCCCTGCGAAATCGATATCATAAGTCCGCACCGGGAAACTCAGCTTGACTTCCATGGCCCGCTGTTGAGAAGCAGTCATCGGCTATCCTCTCTACTCAGCTACGCCAGCAGTACCGCGATCAGGCTGGAGAGCACGATGCCGTCAAAGGTTCCCGCTCCACCGATGCTGGCTGTGGTTGTGGCGATGCGTTCGATGTCATCCATGTGCAGCAAATCCGCGCCGATCAGCGGGCCCAGCACACCGGCGGAAAAGGCTACCGAAGGAGCGTAATCGGGCAGCAGGATCAATCCGCAAGCAGCAGCCAGCAGGGCCGGGATAAAAGGGTTCAAGGCGATGCCTAGCTGCGGAACCGGGCGGGCCAAGAAATAACAGGCCGCAACGTTGAGCGCGATGGCGCCCAGGCCGACCAGCAAGGCGTAGATCCCTTGAGAGTTCAAGCGCAGCAGCTCGTAAATCGACACGGCAAAGGGTATCAACGCGCCGCCCAGGTTAATGGCGATCACGGTGAACTCGATGCGCTGCATTTGCGGGGGAAAGAACCGGTTCAGACCGAACATGCGCGTCGACGGCAGTTCGATCGGTTCTTCCCGCTCGATGCGGCTGACCGGGATGTTAATCAGCCCGCCGAAAAAAATACCGAGGGCGATAAGCACCGCAGAAGCCGGACTCAAACCCAGCTTTTGCAGCGCAGCCAGCATGGCGTTTGCCAAAAATAAAGGGAATAAAAGCACCCCGGCAAAGATCAAGAGCGCCAGGCAGCCCGAAGGCATGGGTAAACGCATGGTTGTCCTTTCGAGAATCAGCGTTCGTAAATAGTCAAGTCCCCCGCCTGGTAAACCGGCTCCATGAAGGCCTCGAATTTGCGGTCGAACACCGGCTGGTAGAACTCCCTTTCCAGGTCACTGACGATCACGTATTTCACATTGTAGCGGTCGAGCAGCGGTTCGGTCACCTCCCAGCTGCGGCTCTGGTAGATAGTGCGGATATCACCTTCACGGTTGGCGACCGTAGAGAAATAAGGGCCGCGCCACTGGCTTTCATGGTTGACCCAGCCCATCACCGTGGGCAGTCCGGTCGCCATGGAAATGCGCGAGGAGCGGCCTTCAACCCAATACGCGCCGCGGGTGCCTTCCAGGATCACGGGGGCGTCATCGACGTTCTCCTCAAGCCAGCGAATAGCAGCCCAATCATTCGGATAATTGCGGGCGAAATAAGCCATGCCATCCAGGGTGGGTGGTCCGGCAAAACCGCCGGTTTTGGCGGCGATCCCGCCGTATGTGTAAATCAACCCCAAAAAGATTGCCAAAGCCATCACGATCCCACTGAACCACTTTGCCAGACGGCCGGCCCAGGCAAACAAATACCACAGCCCAAAGGCCGAAACCAGCGCCCATAACACCCAGGCCTGAAAGTAAAACTTGAAGAGGGTGTTCATGCGAGTGCCGAAATTATCGCGCAGGTAAAGGAACTCCGGGCCGATCAGCAGCAGCGCTCCAGTCAGGATCATCGGCAGGGCCATCAGCAGCGCTGGAGAAGCGAGCGCATCTAGGTCAGGATTCGAACCCGGGTTGGGTCGCGGGTGCGGGTTGCCCGCCGGGTTGGGGTTGTTCTTTACCGGCACGGGCGCAGCGCCGCCACGATCCGTCGGCTGCGCAGCAGGCCCTCGGACAGAGACGACCCGGCGCAGCGCGCCGACCACCAATCCCATGCTCAGCCCGATCACCGCCGCCGGGTAGATGGTTGCCAGGCTGTCCACCAGCCGGCGCTGCCAGAGCAGGCGCCAGGCCTGATCCCTGGACAGGGGCGCGATGACCTGGTCCACGAAATCCACTGCCGTAGGGTTCAAGGAGGCCATTCCGGTCAGCAGGCTGACGGCGAGCGCCAGCAAAGCGATGATCCCCAAACCGGAGAACACCGCAGCGCGCCCATCCAGGCGCTCTCGCCAGCGCAAGGCGCACCAACCCAGGAACAGGCTCACGCCGAGCAGCACCGGTCCGAACATCACAAAGATCTGTTGGAAGCGGGTGGGATAAATCAGGTTCGGCAGGATGCCCCCGGCCTGGGATTGGAAGGTCAGGTAGAAGGGAAAATAGAGCAGCACCCCGATGAACAGCAAGCTCGCCCCGAACTTCAACGGGTAGCTCCATGCGCGGACCAGTCCCTGCCAGCCCCACCCAGACCCTAACCCGATCACTAGCGCCGCCAGGACCAGGAACCAGTAGATCGGGAAATCCCAGGTGTTAAGCGCAGCCAGCCCGCCGAGCAGCACGCCCGAGAAAAGCAGACGATCCAGCGGTGGGAAAGGAGGCGTGGCCTCGGCGGCGGATTCCAGGGCCAGTTCCCGGCCCCACAACAGCCATTCAAGCGCCAGACCGATGGACAGGATCACGAAAGGCAGCGCCAACACGTGCGGGTGCATGTCACCCAACACGAAAGAGAAAGCTGGATTCTCGTCGATAGCTTCAGTCTCGACCCCGATCAAGTTGCGGTCGTGCACCACCCGGGCGGCGAAGAACCACTCTTCCAGGTTCAGATCGATGCCGGCCTGGTCGGAGGGCGGCGGGGTATCCAGGCGCTTGAGGTCCAGCCAGCGCCAAAAATTGATCAGTCCGGCGCGCAATCCGGGCGGGCCGGTAGATTCGACGGCTTCGCCTTGGATATCTCCAAAGTCGTAATACACCGCCGGAACCTGGGCGCGGGCCAGCAGGCCGTTATCGTGGGCCAGCTCCAGGGCGCCGTAAAAGTTGCCCACCAGCAGCACCATCAAGGGACCCAACAAAGCGGGCCAAAACGCAGCCGGCAACGAAGCCGGGGACTGCTGGAGCGCCGGAGAGCGCCAGCGCCGGGCCAGGCCGATCAGGTTTACACTCACCCCCAGCGCGGCGACGGCGGTGAGGGCAAAGAGCAGCGCTAACCCGAGGTTGAAGGCCACGGCGGAGGCCGCGCCGGTCAAGCGCGCCAGCGCGTCGATGATCACGTAGCCGAAGTAATAGTAACTGATGGCGTGCCCCGAAAGCCAGGCGTCGTGGGGCGGAAAGCTCGGGCTACGCAAGATTGAATTGATGAACATGAACTCCATCGGCTTCTCGGTGCCAAAGATGTTCGGATCGTAGGCGCGCACCAGGGCCCAACCGGCGAAGGCCATCAGGAAGAGTAGCTCCACCAGAAAGATGTAGCGGCGCTGCTCACGCAGCCAGTCTCTGATTGCTCCCAGGCCTCGATCTCGAGCGGCCAGCGCCCCCAGCCCAGCCAGCAGGATCAACGCCAGGAACAGCCCGCCGGCGTTGTTGCGCAGCAGCCCCAGCGAGCCGGAAATCCAGAACAAATAGCTGAACGCCAGCACGCCCAGGGGCTTGGAGAAAACGTACCCCCGGTCCGGCAGGTGTTCGAAGAAGCGGAAGGTGAGCGGCAGAGCCAGCAGCCCGAACAGGGAAACGGCCAGGTACCAAAGGATGAAGCTTAGCATCGGGCTTTATTTTAAACCACAACTATGGGATTGAGCACTGCGCTAAGGCACGATTTCACGCAGGCTGACCCCGCGTGATGATGTCCCGCCCGCCAGAAAGTTTCCATCCGGTGAGAAAGCCAGGTTGATCACTTCATAGCGCCGGTCCGGATACTCCTTAAGCAGATCGCCCCCTGCTACTTTCCATAATCGCACCGTGTGATCGTAAGAAGACGTCGCCAGGATAGCGCCGTCCGGCGAGAAGGCCACGTTGCTGACCCAATCGTTATGGCGCAATGCGTACAAATATTCAGCGGTTAATTCGCCCCCCGGTCCGGTGGTCAGCCGCCACAAGATGGCCTGGAAGTCTTGCGCCGTGGAAGCCAGGTAGCCCCCGTCCCGGCTGATGGCGATGTTCTTGATCTTACCGGTGTGCCCTGCCAGGCGCATGACCACCTCCCCATCGGAGACTCGTTGGACCCAGATGTATTTGTCGCCGGGACTGAAGAACAGGTATCTTCCGTCCGGAGAGAAAGTTAAATCTCCCACGTAGCTGGTCGGGTAATCGTAGCGCTTGATGGGGACAAATCTCCCGTCTGTGTTCTCCCAGATCCAGATCGCACGCAGTGCGCCAACCGCCAGGTAGCGTCCATCCGGCGAGAAGGCGACGCTGCGTACCAGTCCGGGCAGGCCGTGGAAGCGGGCGAGCAGCGCTCCGTCCGCCACCCGCCAGATCAAAACCGAGGCGTCATGGGAGCCGCTGGCCAGCAAAGCGCCGTCCGGCGAGAGCGCTACGCTGCTGATCAGTTTCTCGTGCCCGACCAGGGTATGCAGCAACTCCCTTTGCTCGAAATCCCATACTTCAACTTCACCGGCGTTCGTCCCCACAGCCAGGATCTTGCCGTCTTGCGAAAATGCCAGGGCGTTGACCCGGTAGCGCGGTTGATCGGTTTCGCCGAGGAATTCTGCCTTAAAACCCGGCTCACCCGAAAAACGCGCGTCCGAGTTTATCAGGGACGACTCGCCGGTTTCCAGGTTCTGCAGGCGGATGTTGGCGCACACCTCGAAATAAGTGCAGTGCAGGGATTGTTCCATGACGGCTGCCCAGCCTCCGTCGGCGGAGATCTCAGGAAAAGCGAAAAGCCTTTCGCTGGCCCCCTCGGACACCGGACGAATCACGCCGCGCGCCCCATCGTAAAGCATGATCTGGTTGCAGGCTGGCAGGTTGAAGAAATCTCCACACATCACCGCATCGTCGGAGCCCATATTCTGGGCGCTGGAGGTGAACAGGACGAAGCGCCCATCTGGAGATATGTCAATGGTCTGGCCCCAGGCGTTTCGTCCGAATGGGGATACCCCGCTGTCATCGTTGCCCTGCTGGCCGTCCGGGGCTTGGCTGATCAATTTGACTTCACCGGTCGAACGATCCCGCAAGAACACGTCCACGCGCCGGTTGGCGTCGCCCGGGACTAGCGCTTCGGAAGATGAGGCGAAGGCGACGTAACGCCCATCTGCCGAAATCTTTGTGTTGAAGAACATACCTGTAACCGGGGTTCCGTCGCTGTCCAGGTTTTGGGGTTCGAAGACGCCGCGCAGGCGGTCAAACACGAAGGCAACCGAGCCATACACACCCAACCGGCTGGTTATGCCGTCTCCAGCGGATAGGGTCAGGGCTAGAAAACGCCCGTCCGCGGACAGGCTCACGGGAGGCATACCCGCCTGGTAGTTACGCCCAATGGGGAGCTGCTCGGTCATTCCGGTCTCCCGATCGTAAATGGACAAATTGACGCAGCCTGCCGGCTTCCGCGCCGGATCGCAGATCGCCTCCTGGCCCGGCGCCGGTTTTTCTGCCAGGCTCCAATAGACGACTACCCCTCCGTCGTCCGAGATGCTCGGGAATACACCGCCAGTCCCTTCGCTCAGCAGCTGGGTGTAACCGTACTGGCGGTCTCGCAGATACACATGCCAGCAATCACCAAAAATATCGTTCCACGATGCAGCGCACGGCGAGGCGCCCTCGGGCGCCAGGTCTGCTGCTGTGGAAGTGAAGACCAGCCAACGCCCGTCAGCCGAGATGCTGGGAGACTGGCTGTAGCCTTTCGCAGGTTGCCCATCTTCAGCGGCGCTGATCAATTCGACCGCCCCTTGAACTCGATCGTAGACGTAAACGTTGACCTGATCCTCCCCGACGGCCAGGTCGGCGAATGTCGAGGTAAACGCCAGGTAGCGACCATCGGCGGACAGGCTGGGCTCGCTGTTAAACAGGTTGGGCATCGCAGCAGGGGTGCCCGAGTCCCCTGAAACCAGGCCTTTGACCACCGGGTCGCTCACCTCAATAGGATCCGGGGGGCCGTACCGGGAGCGCGCCTGTACGTCCGCATCGACTTGCTGATTAAGCTGCACGCCCAGCCAGGCGCTCAATCCGGCGATCACGAGCACCAGAGCAAACCATCCGAATTTTGCGAGAGGCAGCTCGATCTGGGGCAGACGCCGCCGGGGGCGCAGGCCCGCAAACGCCTGTGCTTTTAACCCGCTGGCGTCCACCAGCCGGAAATCATCATCACTGAGGCGGGCGTGCACGGCTCCCCGCACGACCCGTTCAAACCCTTCTTGCTCAAGGGAGCCTGCCTCCAAGAGCCGCTCTCGGACAGTTTCGAGGCGCGCTTCGATCTCTCCGGGGAGCCGATCCAGGACCTGGGCGATCTCTTCAACCTCCAAGCCGCATTGAAATCTCAAGATGAAGATCAAACGAGCCATTTCCGGGAGCCTGTCCGCAGCGGCGAGTAAAACTGCATTGGTTCCCTCCGCAGGAGGCTCTCTTCTCCTTCTCTCCATCACAGACTTCTGATGAGCGAGGCGCCTTAAATATTTCCGCCCTCGGCGCATCCAGCGCTGGCCTCGGGTCCGGTCCACAGCCAGCCCGAACAGCCAGCCGCTCACGCTGATCTGGCCGCGAAAGCCCTCCGGATTGCGGATCGCGCTTAAAAACACCTTGCCCACCAGGGTCCGGATTTCTGTTTTCGCCGGCCTCCGGCTGGCGTAGCCGTACTGCAGAGCGCGCCCGAACTGGTACAGCCTTTCCGCGGAGCGGTCGATCAACGCCTCCAGCAAGCCGGGATCGCCCGGCTTGGCGTACTCCAGGCGCAGAGCGAATTCCAGGTCCGCCCGCGACCTGGAGTGCCGCGGGTCAGCGAGTGGATCTGAATAGTGACCGTCAAATCGGGAGTGGGGCATCTTAACCGGAGTCCTCAGGGCGCCAAATAATACGCTCCCTGGGCGCATGTTCTGCACAGGCACAATCCATTCCGGTAGATTTCCCGCTCGTTGAAGATCTCCTCGCCGCAGCGGTCGCAGGTTACCTGCAGACCGGGATGGCTGATCAACTCCTGGACCGGCCTGGCCAGCCTAACCTCCTGGATGGAGAGCAGCTCCGCATCGGGCATGACCTGGTAGGCGTACAACATAGCAAAGTACTTGGATGGCTCTCCCGGCGCGTAATCCCCGGCCTGCTCGCGCACCTGCAAACGGGGCGCCACGCGCAGGGCGCGGTCGTCTTTCACATCGACGAAGGTCGCCGCTACTTTGCCGTAATCCTCCACACGCAGCGTGCGGTGCCCGACGCTGGCGCCAGTGGCCACTTCCACCCCATCGACAAAACAACCATCGATCTCGACGATCACCAGCAGGCGCTTATCCCGGCGGGGCAGCGATAACCCCAGGGCCGCGCCACCTGCCAGGGCAAAACGCACACCTAAAACCTGCCGGGGACAAAGATGCTGGTGGCGCCCCGAGCTGGTTTCCAAGAGGGCGCGCAAGCGGTCGTCCTGGGCCTGGGTGCTCTCGCGCAGTTCCTTAGCGATGCGGTCGAGGTTCATAGATCTATTTTACCAGCCCGAGGGTGAGCGATCTCCCAAGGCTTCCCCGCGGTATGCCGCTTGGTCAACTGGACAGATGTGATTCTGTCATCCCGACCAGGGGGCAAACTGGCTGGGAGACTGATGAAATTTCCCAAACAACTTTCTATAGTACAGGAGAGATGATCCCCGCCATGTGGAACGGGGTGCGCCCAGGCGGTGTAAGTAGTGATGATAGACATTAAGTCTCCCAAATTCTTTCCAGCAACGCCTCTGAAACGCTCGGGGAACGAGGCTGCAACGACTGCTACTTAAACTGAAGACAATCAGACAACGCGGGACGTTTAGTGGGACGGTGCACGGAGCGATAAGGAGACGCCCGGACGCTAGACTGGGAACAGAAATAGACCGCAGTTCAAAGGTATCCAGGACCACGAGGTGAGGGATGATAAGCACAAGGGTTATTCGGAAGAATAATATTGGGTTCGGCAGCCCCCTCTGGAAGGCGATACTCGCCGTCCTGCTGATCGCGCCCGCCATTCTGGGGCTGGTCCAAATACCGCAAAGCGCTCCTGCAGCCTCTCCCGCGCAGGGTTTCAGCATGGGTGTCCAGGCCCGGCGCGCCGCTACTATAGCCTTCAAGTCCCAAAACGGGCGCACGATCAACGGAAAAGCCCCCCTCTCCGCCGATATCCCCCACCTGGTGCTCTACCGCAACGGGGAATTGACCCCTGCGCAGGAACGCACGATAGTCTTCAGCGTGGAAAACTACGATCTGCCCGCGAACGGCGCGCTGATTTCGATAAGCGTAGCCACCCAGCACGGAGACCCTGATCTGGGCGGCGGCGACGCTCACCGCATATCGGTGCTTGAACTCACCAAGAGCATCCCCAACGAGACCGGCGCCGTGCAAAAGAACGCCGCGTATCGCATGGAATACGAATTTAACGCCTGGGTCGAAAACGCCCTCGACCGCATCCCAACCCCCACCGATTACTTCAAAGTAGACATGCAGGTCTTCGACGCCGGGCAGCCGGACGCCGAGCCGCTGTACAGCGCCAGCCAGGATTACGCTTTCCTGATGGAAAACCAGATCGTCCAGCCCTTACCGGAGCTCAAAGAAGTCACCAACGGTGCGGCTCCGGATAACCTGGTGATTTACTTCACCGATATGTTCCCCTTGCAGAGCAACCCATACGACGCCGCTACCCGCCTGCCGCGGGGTTCGGTACGCGCTTATTACCAGGACGAACTGGTCCCCGGTCTGGTCAAAGCCGTACGCCAACAGAGCAACGATTGGGTCTTCCCCTGGCACCCCACCTGGAAGAATTACCGCCTGGAAGAAAGCAGCGACCAGTTAAGCATCGCCTTCACCCAGAGCGGCACCTGGTACCACGGCAGCGCTCCCTCCAACGCACACGCCGGCATCATCATCAACGTCGAGGGAAGCGAACGCCTTGACTATACCAACCTGACCAGCTGGGTCCTCAGCGCTTTCCACCACGAGCTGTTCCACAACTTGCAGCGCGACCTGAACTTGGATGCTGGCGGCAACGGGGACGTGGACGGCGAGAAAGAAGCCTGGGAATACATCGCCGAGGGCACCGCGGTGATGGCTTCCTCGGTCGGGCGATCCGACACGGAATTCGCCCAGGATTCCGGTAAAGGCGCTTACCTGTCCGAGGCCAACATCTTCCTGGCAGGGGATGGGATTTACAGCGACGATCTGAACACCAGTTACGCCGAGATGCGCCCATATCATGCCGCCCTGTATTGGCGGTTCGTCTACGAACGCAGCAGCGGCCTGGCGACCGGCGAAGAGGACATCGCTGTGGGCATGCAGGTCATCCAGCGGACGCTGCGCACCATCTACGGGCAGGGTGGGTTCGATCTGAACGACCCCGAGCTGGTCAGAGACCTGCCGGCGGTGATGGATGCGGTCTTCGACAACATCCCCAACAGCCCGTTCAAGAGCTTCGAGGACAGCCTGATCCAATTCTCCCGCTCGGTCTACGCCCTGCGCCTGGCCGAGGGCCGCTACACGGCCGGAAACTCCGCAGGATACGGCTTCTACGACCCCCACAAGGTTTATCACGAACCCCCGGTCGTCGAGGCCGCTTATGAAGGCTTCGAGCAAACCATCCGCGGGGAAATCCCCAGCAGTTACGGTATGGACTTCATCGAGATCGCCCTGAACCAGGGGAACACAAACGATGGCATGCGGGTTGAATTCAACTCCGCAGCGCAAACCGCAGCCCGCTTCAACGTCGAGGTCTGGCAGCTGAGCACAAAGGGCGGGCGCCTGCAGAAGCTCTCCGAAGTCAGCGGTGAAGCGATGAATGAGGGCGCGATTGTATTCTCCGTTCCCGTAAACGCACTGGCGCACACCTCCCGGCTGGCCGTGATCATCACCCGCCTGGACGCCGGTGAGAGCATCGACCCGGTCGGCGCTTACACGCTCAACGTGAGAGCGGAGTCCCCCGCCGGTCAGAACCAGCCCGGGATGGACTGAACCGTTCAGCCAAGCAGAGCCTCGACCATCTTCCACAGATCGAGTCGTGCGCCGCGCTCCCGCGCCGCTGCAGCTGGCTCCTCCGCTAAACCCTTGAGGGCAAGCGCCAGCGTGGCGCCAGCATAGGCTTTCGTTTCCCCCCAGCTGGCATAATGCTCGGAGACCAGTGAGGCCAGCTCAACCGCCCTTTCAAGCTCGTCCGTCTCAGCGCAAACTCGCGCCATCCCCGCTAGCGCAACCATGGTCACCCCGCGATCGCCCGTCTTGCGAGCG
Source organism: uncultured Anaerolineaceae bacterium (assembly GCA_964400875.1). Classification (GTDB taxonomy): domain Bacteria; phylum Chloroflexota; class Anaerolineae; order Anaerolineales; family UBA4823; genus CAYNWK01. The sequence continues at coordinate 12,945 of CAYNWK010000065.1, forward strand.
GTCTCTAAGGCCTGGCGGAAACTTTCTCGGGCTCGTTCAAGTTCCCCGGCGAGCAGGGCAGCCCGGCCCAATCCTGACAGGGCATAGGCCGCAGCCCAATCGTGATTATCGGCGCGTGCGTACATCAAGCTCTCCTGGAAATGCGCTTCGGCTTCAACAGGGTCCCCTTTTCCAAGAGCCAGGTCGCCCAAACCACGCCGGTAAAAAATCGAACCACTCCGGTAGTCGCCTGTCCCGGTTGATTGGGCGAATTGGTCGAACAGTCTCTGGGCTTCAGCGTACCACTCACTGGCTGCCTGTTCATCCCCGGCGAGCCGTTCGATTTCGCCCATTTCCCAGGTGCTCCAGGCTTGCCCGTACAAATCGCCCGCCTCGTGATAGAGTGAAAGGCTTTGCGCGCGCAGTTCCCGGGCGCGGGTCAGCTGCCCATACCGGCTGGTCTCCAGGCTTTCTTTGGCCAGGCTTTGGGCAGCCAGTCGTTTTTGTCCCCGGTCGAGATAGAACTTGCTGACCACATGAAAGGCCTCGAAAGCCGCCTCAAATTCACCCAAACGAATATACGTGTCGCCGACCTGCCAGTTCGTGTCGATGGCCTTGGCCCAATCGCCCGTCGACTGCAGTTGCGACTGCGATCTAGACCAGGTCTCGATGGCTTCCCGCAAGTTGCCTTCCACCATGTGCTGCTGGCCTAGCGCGCTCAACACGATGGCGCGCTCGCGATCGTCACCCAAAGAAGTAAAAATCGAGCGTGCCTCATCCAGGCAGTCTGCCGCTTCCGCTAATTGTTTTTCGTTCCGGTTGTTGACGTACAGCACCTGCAGCATACAACCCAGGTAGAAAAGATCTTCAGCCAGATCCCAGCGCATGCCCTCTTCGCGCGCTGCAGCGGCGAGGTGGCGCAGCCGTTCCGCGGAGGCCTCTGGGTCGATCACCCGCCCGTAAATATATGCCATCAGGCTCGCCCAGACCCCCATCTCCTGGGTGACGGAGTCGTCTTCTGCCAATAACCAGGCTTCCTGAATGGCTTCTTCATGAGCCGGCAAAAACAACCCGTATGATTCCAGGCGCACCGGATAACCATTGCGGAAGATGGCAGCCTGTGCCGTGAGCAGCGTTGCCCGGATTGCCGGGGGCTCTATTGGAGAGCCTGTTTCGCCGGTTTCACCGATCGCATTCCTGGCGGTAGCCAGCATCTCCAGCAAGCTCGGGATCCTGGCCTTGGCCTCACAATACCAGAAAACGGCCGGCAGCAACCCCTGGGCAAGCGCGGCAAGACGCCGGCGTTCCACCAGCCAATCCCAGGCGGCGTGCAGGTTGGCAAACTCAATGCCGACCTCGGCATACGCCTCTTTTTGCTGTGGGCCGCGCATTTTCGCCGCCAGCGCAGTGCAGCGCTCGACGTAATAATCGCTGTGTCGATCCTTCGCGGCCTGCCAGGCGGTTCGGTCGCTCTGCAAGACTTCGACGGCATACTGGCGCAGCAGCTCGTGTATCCGGAAACGCCCGTTTTCTTCCCGTCCGAGCCAGGATTTATTGACCAGGGCTAATAAAATGGGCAGCGTTGCGCCGGAGACGGCCTGGACCGCTTCCCGGGTGAAGCCTCCCTGGAAGACGGCTAATGAAAGCAAAGCTTTTTGCTCCTGATCGGAAAGCAGACGCCAGGAACTTTCAAACACGGCGCGCAAGCTGCGCTGCCGCTCCGGCACGTCGTAGAGCTCCGTCTGTAAGAAGTCCAGGCTGCGTTCGATTTCGCTGGCAATCTCCTCGAGCAGCAGCGCTTCCAGCCAGCCGGAAGCCAGCTCGATCCCCAGCGGCATGCCGCGCACCAGCCGGCAAATCTGCTGGACGGCAGGTAGCGTCTCACCATCCAGTTCGAAATCCGGGATCACCCGGCGGGCGCTCTGGCGGAAGAGTTGAATGGCGCTGTAGGCCGCCAGGTCCGGACTCCCCGTTATTTCAGCCTCCGTTCCTGCGAGCGGCGGCGCGTCCAAACCTTCCACCGGGTAGAGCTGTTCTTCTCGCAAATTCAAGCGCGTTCGTGAGGTGGTCAAAACCTTCGCGCCGGGAACGCCGACCAAGATTTCGCTTACCAGCCCGGCGCTTTCCGGAGCGATCAGGTGCTCGAAGTTATCCAGCACGAGCAAGAGCCGCTTATCGTTCAGGTAATCGAACAGCGCCCGGCGCAACTGCTCTCGGTCGGTGTAAGTGGAGAAATCCAGCACGCTGGCGATGGCCGGCAAAATCTGCTCAGGAGAGTTCAACGGCGCCAGGGATACGAACCAGACGCCTGCGGAGAAGACTGCCCGGGAAGAATCAGCGATTTGCGAAGCAGCCTGGACCGCCAGGCGCGTCTTGCCGATCCCGCCGGGCCCTAACAGGGTCAGTAAACGGCAGTTCGCTTCCGTCTCGAGGAGCCGACAGATCTCGGCTAACTCCTCCTCCCGGCCGACGAAACCGGTCGCCTGGGCGGGCAGCCGGACGGCCGGACGCTGGGCGGCGGGTGCGGTCTCAAGATCCCCTTCTGCCGGGGCGCTCTCCTGCTCGCCGGGCGCTGCCAGTTGTTTGGAGCGGATTGTCTCGTACAAGGCGGTGGTTTCGGAGTCCGGCTCAAGGTCCAGTTCTTCCTTGAGGAGGCGAACACATTCCTGGTATTGGCGCAGCGCTGCGGCATGTTGGTTATCCCAGGCGTATAGCTGCATCAGCTGGCGGTGGGCTGGCTCATGCAAGTTGTCTAAAGCCAGCCAGCGGCGAGCATACTCGACGCCCTGACCGTATTCGCCCCGCTGTGTATGCCAGCCGATCAACCACTGCAATGCCTCCGCCAGTCCCCGGCATAATTCCTCGGCCTGGAAAAACTGCCACTCATCGAACGCCGGGCTGTCGGGCAGGTTGAACCCGGCCAAGAAATCCTCCCGGTACAGCTCCACGGATTCCGTCAGGCGCCGGAAGCAGTCCCGACATCCCTCCTCTGGTGCATGATTTTCCTCCCGGAAAGCCTGCAAGTTCGACCGGAAGGTCGCCGCGTCCACCCAGGCGTCAACTTTCGGGTTGAAGCCAGCCTGCAGGCGGTCGATCGACAGCACGCCTTCACCCAGCGCCTGGTTGAGCCGGGAGAGCTCGCGGCGCAGGTTGGCCAAAGCGCTGGACTGGTCGTTCTCCGACCAGAACATCGTCGCCAGGGCTTCGCGGCTGTGCGGCTGGGCCGTGACTGCCAGGTAGGTCAGCAAGGCCAGCCCTTTGCGACGCCGGAGGTCCAGGGGTCTGTCATTGATTTCAATACGGGGGCTGCCAAAGGTGAAGATCCGCAGCGACGGCATGGTTTTATTTTACCCCGCTTGAGGTTATCCCTGGCAGAACCTGGGTCTTTTTCAAGGGATGTTCTAGGGGACGCTTCTCGCCGCGTTGAGGGGACGCTCACTTCCTATACTGGTGTCAAATCTTGAGGACGCCAACCCCCAAACCCGGCCGAAAACGCCGCCCGGGACCCGAGGAAAGAGAGGCTTAGATGAACAGCTTGGCATATCACCAACCAATCTCCTGGAACACGCTCGAGTCCGTCAGCCGTCAGGTTGCCGCAGATAAGTTCGACCGCCTGAATCTCCAGGCCCGACTGGCAAGCTTGTGGAATCGACTGATCGGCAAGCCCAATACGCTGCTGTCCTTCGAGCCCGTGCGCTCCCAATTGAATGGGGTCACCAGCATCGATCGCGGTGTTAACCAGCTCCCGGCTGATTCCATCGCCGGCAGCGTCAACCGCTGCGCAGAATACGACCGCCAGTTTCGTCCGCTGAACCCGGCGATGAAGGACCGCTGGATCAACGTTCACATCTTGTCCGAATATCAGGGTTGGGAACCGGTCGTCGTGCACAAAATAGGGGGGATCTATTTCGTAGAAGACGGCCACCACCGGGTATCCGTCGCCCGGCACTCAGGGTTGGGCTACATCGAAGCCCAGGTCTTCGAATACCGTCTTCCGGCCCAATCCGGCAGGGTGAAGCGGGATCGATTACCCCGGCCGATCAGAGCTCTTGGTGGCACATAATCGGCCGCCCAGGAGTCAAGCTGGTATGCCCGATCGTGAAATATCTACTGCCTCGCCAAAGGAAAGTGTAATGGAAATCCGCTCGACAAAAATGCATCGCTTTTATTTCAGCAAGCTGAGTAACCTGTACTTGTTTTATCTGTTCTTGTGCAATTTCGGTATCTTGTTCGTTGGTATGGGCCTCTTCCCGATCTTGCCGCTTTACGCCGGGAATTTCGGAGCCAGCCCTGCCACGATCGGCATTTACTTGGCGCTGACCTATGCCGCCATCACAGCAGGCTCGATGACCACCAGCTGGATGGCCAGTCGTTTCACCCGCAAAAGAGTATACGTGGTTATGGGCTTAGCCGGCATTCCGGCGTTGGTTTTGATGGGCCAGGCCCAGGCGCTGTGGCAGGTGATCCTCCTGACCGCGATCATTTGGTTCACCGGCGGCGTCGGCCTATCGCTGACCAACGTATATACCGGTTTGTTCGCTGCCGAAAGCAGCCGGGGAAGATCTTTCGGCATGCTGGCTCTTGCTCAGCCGCTGGGAGCGGTGCTGGGCGGGCTGGCCATAGCCTGGGTAATCAACTGGCAGGGCTATCCCTGGATGTTCGTCGCCCTGGCCGCCGTATGGTCGCTTTGGCCCTTCATAGCAATCTTCAAAATTCACGACCGGGTAGCTATCGCCACGGCGACCAAAAATAAGGCAACCGCCCTGGTATCGCTGCGCTCGATAGGAACCTTTCAGCTGCTGGCCGCGGCCGCGTTGCTCTCCGCACTGACCATCAGCGTGGGACGTCTGGGGCTGTCGCTGTCGATGGATGCGCACGACTTCTCTGCCAGCGCGGTGAGCAGCGTCAACGTCGTCGCCGGCCTGGTGACTTTGCCGCTGGTGTTCTTGATGGGTACGCTCTCCGACCGCTTCGGACGCAAGCAGATGCTCATGTTAAGTTACCTGATTACTGCAGGCAGCATGCTGGCTCTGATCGGCGCGGCCCAGCTGTGGCATTTCTGGCCGGCCGCGGCCATGTCGGTCGCGGCGATGACGGCAACCCGTTCGCTGGGGCCGGCGCTGGCCACCGACTTGCTTTCCCCGAGTGCTCTCGACCGCGGCCTGCCCTGGATCAACGCCGTCAACTGGATCGCCAGCATCATCGGCTTCGCCGTCAGCGGTTATGGCATGGAAGTGGTAGGCGCCAATTCCCTCTACCTGCTGGCTGCCGCTGTGACGGGGGTCGCCGTGCTTGCCCTCAGCCTGATTCGCTGCGAGCGCTGATCTACAGGCCAGGGCGAATTCGCCTGGCATTGCCAGACGTTCTACCCCAGCCTTGACACGCAGCACTAATCATTTTCCCAAATATCGAGGATCGGGGGTTCGAGTGGAGCAATGTTCCACTCGAACCCTCGATTTCTCACTTCGGATTGTGGAATTCCGTCAGGATGTGATTTCCCTAACGAATATGCAAGCTTGTGTTGATCTTTTCACAAATGAGGGTATAATAAGATTATGTAAATTGCATATCGTTCAGCAATGAGCTTCGCACAATCTTCGGGAAATTCCACCGGTCCCGGAGGACAACACTTCACCCATTCAAAGCCGCGGCAATCCAGCCGGCGGCTTTTGTGTCCTACCAACCGCAGCAAGCCGCTGCATAGTAGCCCGGTTGAGCTGGCGGAGCGCCTAGCTCCCGGGGGCGGCTTGAACCCTTAGAAGTTACGAAGTTTGCAAGGAAACCGGGGCATCAGGGCATCAGCGCCCGCTGAACCCCCAATAATTCCCTCAGTGGGTAATTTCTAACCCGAAAGGATTGGAGGTGGAAGATGGATCCGAGAGAAGAGTACTTGAAACAGACTGAGGCTCGCGTGTTGAAACTCGGCTCCGACTTGACCATGATCCGGGTAAGACTCGAACAATCCAAGCTAGAAGCGCGCCTAGAGGACGACCAACCGGTGAAGGAACTCAGCACCCGCTACACACGTGCGCGTGACAAGCTGCAAAGGCTCAAGGAAGTAGGCAAATCTTCTTGGAGCAACCACCAAACGGAGCTCGAAGAAGATCTGGTCGAGCTGCAGCGCTCGATCAACGATGTTGGCATGTGGGTGTACACCCGCTCAGCCCGGTAAATTCAGCGCCGCACGATCGCGGTAGAATCCCGGCATGCCCCATTCGATGAACGAGGTCAGCCCGGTACACCGCACGAAGGAAGATGCCCGGGCCACCTACAACCGCCTGAGCAGTATCTACGATCTGCTAGCGGGGAGCAGCGAAAAGCCTTACCGGGAAGAAGGCCTAAAGATGCTCGCCGTCCAGCCTGGCGAGGTGGTGTTGGAGATCGGCTACGGCACCGGGCAAGCGCTGGTTCAACTGGCCAGTGTGGTGGGCCCGCTGGGAGAAGTTTACGGCATCGATATCTCCCCAGGCATGTGGGAGATCGCCCGGGAGCGAATCGCTGGGGCCGGCTTGGCTCATCAGGTCGCGCTCGAAGTCGGCGATGCTGCCCAGCTGCCTTTTGCAAGGGATTTCTTCGATGCGGTCTTTCTGAGCTTCACCCTGGAGCTGTTCGACACCCCCGAAATCCCCCAGGTGTTAGCCGAGTGCCGCCGGGTCTTGAAAAGCGACGGGCGGCTGGGCGTGGTCTCCCTGGCGAAAGCCGGGCGTGGCAATTTGGCCGTGCAGCTTTACGAATGGGCCCACCGTCAGTTTCCTAAATTCATTGATTGCCGGCCGATCTACGTCCGTGCGGCATTAGAAGCGGCCGGCTTTTCCATCCAGGGGGCCAAAAAGCGCGCCATGTGGGGGCTGCCCGTGACGATCGTGTGGGCGTGGCCTGATAAAGCAGCATAATTTGCAATTCTTATAGATCCTCCCTTTTTTCTCCAAAATCTTAACCTGCGCCTAACAATACCATAAGCCCAAACGGGTATTGAAATCAGACGGTGTGTGGAATAATCTTCCGCATACTGTTTTATTTCGTTGAAATTGTGTCGGTGTTTTACAGCTACCCGGAGGCCTCTTTTTGATGACATCCCAGCCCGGCCTTTATTCCACGCACCATTTTGTCGGCAGGTTGAAGAGCCCTGCAATCTGGGCTCCCCTGATTTTTCCCCTCACCTTGTTCTTACTGACGGTTAGCTTCTTTTCATGGCAGTCTGCCGCCGCGTTGGAAGGCGAAGAGCTGGACAGCTTTCCAAAGTGGGGCAAAGTAGAGCTTGAATTCGCCGGACCGGCGATCAGTGGGCCTGACGATCCGCTCAACCCCTTCGCCATCCACGTAAAGGTCTCATTCAACGGACCGGGAGGCCAGGTGTTCGTGATCCCGGCCTTCTTCGACGGCGATGGCGCCGGTGGGTTGGCCGGAGATATCTGGAAGGTGCGTTTCTCCCCTGATGAGGTGGGTGTCTGGACGTACACCAGTGCGAGCGAGGAGCCCTTGTTGGACGGTCACAGCGGCACCTTCACGGTGACCGAACCGGTCGGCTGCCAAAACGAGAACCCGAATGGGTTGCCCGAGCTGTACTGTGTTGGTCGATTGGAATATACCGGCCGGCATTACCTGAAATTCGCCGACGGAGGTTACTGGATCAAAGGCGGCATTGACGATCCGGAGAACTTCTTGGGATCGGCTTTTGGTGATTGGGCTGCCAAGCGCGCCGCCATCGACTACCTGAGCAGCAAAGGCGTCAACAGCGTCTACCTGATCACCAACAACATTGACGGCGACGACCGCGACGTGTGGCCCTGGCTTGGCGCGACCCAGGAGGAGGCTAAGTCCAACTCAGACTGGTTCGACGTCGCCAGGCTGCAAGCCTGGGAGGATTTCTTCAGCTACGTGCAAAGCCGGGGCATCGTTTTGCACCTTGTCTTGGAGGACGACGGGGCCTGGCATGCATTCGACCGCGCCGCTTACTACCGGGAGATGGTCGCCCGCTTCGGCCACCATCCCGGTTTGATTTGGAACATCGGCGAAGAGGCCGACGAAAACTACAGCGATGCCGAACAAATCGACTTCGCCGTCCTGCTCGGGAACAGCGATCCGTATGGCCATCCCATCACCGTCCATCGCAAGCCGAGCTGGCCCTTCCTGGGAAACGAAAACTTCGACCTGACCAGCATGCAGGTGGGAAACGGCGCCGGCAATTTCACCGAGGAGAAATTGCCGGTTTACAGTGCCGTCGTCAACGCCCACCGGGAAGCAAGCGCGGCTGCTGGAAGACCGATCCCGATCATGATCGACGAGACCCCGCAGATCACGGAAGTAAACCCTGCAGTGCGGGATAAAATGCGCACGCAGGTACTCTACCCGATCTTTTTAAGCGGCGGCAATTACGAATTGCATTACTTTACTGGCGATAGTCGCAACCCACCGCTGCCTTTAGCCGACCTCGGTGTCTTGCTGGACGATATGCTCCGGGCGCGCCTGTTCTCCGCTTCACTGCCGTTTTATCAAATGAGCTCGTGCAACCAGTTGCTCTCCACGGATCGGGGCTGGTCCTGTTTTGGGCAAATCGACCAGGTCTACGTCGTCTATTTTGCCTCCGGCGGGCAAATCTCGCTCGATCTGAGCGCAGCAACCGGTGAGTTCGACGTCTCCTGGTTCGATCCTCGCAGCGGAGTCGCCACGCCTGCAGGCAACGCAGCCGGCGGCGGGTGGTTCTCCTTCCAAGCGCCGGACAACCAGGACTGGGTGCTGTTGTTGGAAAAACCCGCTCCAGAACCCACCCCCACCTTCACACCCGAACCGACGGATACGCCAACGCCCACAGACACGCCAACCGCCATACTGCCGGACACGGCAACACCTTTGCCGACCGTAACAAAGACTTCTCTACCCACGGACACAGCAACGCCATTATCGACGGGCACACCGACACCGTTGCCAACGGATACTGCGATCCCTTGGCCGACCGATACTCCCACACAAACCGATACGATAACGCCGCAACCCACGGACACTGCCACACCGTCAGATACGCCATCACCGTTGCCGACCGATACGGCTACGCCCCTGCCGACCGAGACTGGGACCCCATTGCCAACGGATACTACGACTCCATTACCCACGGACACGCCAATGCCACTTCCGACGGATACTCCTACGCCTTCATTTACACCAACGGCCTTTCCAACGAACACGCCAACGCCGCTACCGACGAATACACCAACCCCGCCGCCGACAAATACTCCAACGTCTACGTTTACGGCAACACCTCTGCCAACCGATACACCTACCACAACGGACACGCCAACTCCCCTGGCGACCGGCACGCCTATACCAACAGAAACACCGACACCCCTGCCGACCGGCACGCCTCTACCAACGGATACGCCGACATATACTGCGACGCCGCTGCCGACGGAAACAGCCACCCCCTATTCCCCCGCGCTTCTGGTCGATGATTTCGCCAGAGCGGATGGCGACCAGCTGGGGAACGGCTGGACCGAAGTAGAAACCCCCGACGGGCAGGTTGGCCTGTCCGGCGAGCGCATGTGTTTCCTGGATAGCTCGGATCTAAACGACCGCCCCCAGGCCCAGCACAGCTTCCAGCAAGTTAGCAACGACCTGCTGCTTTGGCAGTTCGCCTTCGATTGGCAGCGAACGGGGAACGAAAATAATTACCAGTTGTTCATGCAGCTCGGGGATGGCGCGCTGATGAGCGTCGATTCCCAGGACGCAGGGGTTGGCGTCAATCTGGTCTGGACGAGCTTCGGACGCATTCAGGAGCTCCTGGGCTACCAGGCAGGCGGAACGAGATTCTCGCTGGTCCCGGTCAGCGGCTCCGCAATGGTGAGCGTGCTTGCGGATGTCAGTGCCAAGACCTTCCAGGTCTCGGTGAACGGCGCCCTTGTGGGGGCAAACCTGCCCTTCGACCAGGGCGTCAGCCTGGACTCGGTGCGCTACTTCACCGACGGGCTTAATGAAATTTATTTTTCCGGGGGCTGTTTCGACGACGTCTTGATCGAAGCACAGTAACCCGGATCCTATGGGGGAGCCGCTGCTGGTGCGGGGACGCTGTAGCAGCGTCCCCGCACCTAAAGGCCGTATATACTATAATATAGCCATCAAGAACCGGAACTTTCTGCTGAAAACATCGCTGGAGGTATTTAAATGACCACAAAAGAAAAGGTCAAGAAAACC
>CAYNWK010000066.1:0-22941 GCA_964400875.1 uncultured Anaerolineaceae bacterium
TTCCGGATAAGTTCGCCAGAGTCTGGCTGAGCTGGATCTCTTCGCTGGTCCACTCCCGCTCCTTACGGCTGTCCCAGATAACGACATACCCCTTGGCTTGTCCCGCAACCATCATGGGGACGCGTAAAGCGCACTTCGATTGGTGCGCTTGAAGCTGTGTACGCGCTTTTAAGTCGATTTTAGGATCGCTTACTTTGGAGATTATTGGTTGCCCGGATCGCAATGCCGCCAGCATGCGCGGGTACTCGTTGAGATCATACACCGTGCCTTTGTCCGAGACTCGTTCCATTGAGTTAGCCTCGGGCCCAAAGTGCTCCTCGACAACTTCTGCCTTCCTGGTAGTGTTGTCGAAATTTAGCAGATATACGCTGGTCGCATTCAAAGCTCGTGTGAACTGTTCCGCCGTCGTCTTAAAAACTGAGGGCAGCTCGAGGGAGGTGGTTATCTCGGCGCTGCTCTCGACCAGCATAGCCAACTCCTCGGCGCGCTTCTTTTCTGCGCTGAACAGGCGTGCGTTTTCGATGGCGATGGCGACCTGATCGGCGAACGCGGCGATTAAATTTGCATGACTTTCGTTGTAATAGTTAGGGTGGACGCTGTCCAGGACCAGCATGCCGATAAGGCGCTCGTGCACGTACAGTGGAACGCCCAACCAGGAGCGGATATGGTTGTGAGGACCGCTCCGAAAAGCGGAATAATTACTGGGTGCATCGATCAGGATATAAGGTTCGCCCCTTTCGATGACGACGGAATTGGGATTCTCTCCCGGGACGGGAAAACGGATGCCAATGACGGCTTCCGGATCGGGCCAACCTCGGCCGCCAACGATCTCGAGGTAACCCTCGCCGAGCAGCTGTACGCTGGCACTGTCATACGGGACCACCAAGGACAGTTGGTCGAGAATGCGCTCGATGGCTTCATCCTTATTCAAGGTGGCGGCAACCACGCCGGATGCCTGGCGCAGGGTGTCTGCCTCCCGAGCGCGCCGTTGTGCATCCTCAAAGAGGCTGGCATTTTGGACGGATGAGGCTGCCTGGTGCGCCATGGCCAGCATCAGTTCCTGGTCGCGCAAGCTGAAATCATCGGACTCGGGGGGATTTATTGCCGTTAAGGTGCCAATCAAGCGCCCGCGGTATTCCAAGGGCACGATCAGCGTGGAGCCGCGCCGGGAGGCAATGCGCTCGTAGTGCTGCTCTGGTAGCTCACGCGGGTCGTGTTTGTCCTTTGAGGATAATGCTGGTCTACCCTCCCGGATCACCCAACCGTTGAGTCCTTGCATCAGTTCGTCAAACGTTGGCACGCCAAGGTCATCGGCGTAAACACCGGCGCGCAGGTAATGCAGCGTTTTCTTTTTTTCCAGATCGAAGATAGCCAGGATGACTCGATCGGCGGGCAGCGTTTCCGCGACCACGTTTACCGTCGCGTGGAGCATGGCGGGAAGGTTGTCCAATGAGATTAATGCGCGGCTTAGGGTATACAAGCCTTCGGTTTTAATCAGCGTTGCGTTGAATTCTTCCTCGGCTCGCTTACGATCTGTTGTTTCGTGCAGGACGAACATATGCCCGGTTATCCCACCGGAGCGATTCATTAATGGCGTGAGCTGCGCCTCGTAGAATCGTTGGCTCGCGCCATCACCAATGAAGATCTCTGCCTGGGAGTGTCCGGATTCTTTGAATTCCCTGAGCAGCTGGTAGCAGCTCGCCAGGATCGGCTCTGTGGAAAGATCAATGGAACCGATTGAGTCATGATTGAGGATGCCGCGGATGGATGGGTTTAGTTCGACGATCTGATCGCTGGCGTCTAAGATGATGACCCCATCGCGCATGTTCTCGATCGCCATCTTACGTGCTGCCGAGTGGCTATTCACTAGACGCTTGCTGAACAGTGTCCAGTTCAAGAATTTTGATCCGGTGGTCTCTCTTAAACGCCAGAAGTAGGTGGCGAGAAATGCGAAAAATGCCCCTATAAATAATACCGGTAGAATATAGTCAGTGAATTGCCAGCTCATTCAAAATTTTGGATAGGAGCTTTTTGCAGTCTTTGCCAGGAAAAACAACCCGAATTTCGCTTCTCTCTGTTAATACGGAGATTCCTCGAAACCAAAATCGATTAAGGCGAACCGGTAATGTGCTTGGATTATAATGTCGGCGGTGATTTTTAAGTTTCAGCTGCGATTTACTCTTTTGCAAGCCAAAACCCTACCTTTGCTTATTTTAGATACAATCCTATCATGGACGAAAAGTCAAAGCCCTGGCGTTTGTTGAACGAACGTATCGTCGCATGTGAAAGCTGTCCTCGTCTGGTGGCCTGGCGTGAGGAAGTTGCTCGCGTGCGTCGACGCGCCTATCAAGATTTTGAATATTGGGGAAAGCCGGTTCCGGGCCTGGGCGATCAACAAGCGTGCGTGCTGGTCGTCGGGCTTGCGCCTGGCGCGCACGGCGCCAACCGCACTGGGCGCATGTTCACGGGAGATGGCTCAGGCGATTTTTTATTCCCGGCTTTGTTTGAGGCAGGGTTCGCCAACCAACCGGACGCCTTTCAACGCGGCGATGGACTTGAGCTCAGTAATTTATTCATCAGCGCGGTTTGTCGCTGCGTGCCTCCGAAGAATAAGCCCACCCGACAGGAGATGGATAACTGCCTGCCGTATCTCGGAGAGGAGATGGCCTTGCTCCCGGCGCTTAAGGTGATTGTGGCGCTTGGACGGATCGCTTTCGATAACACGCTCAGGCTGCTTCGACAGCAGGGATACTCGCTGCCGCGCTTTGAGTTTTCCCACGGAGCGGTGTATTCGCTCGGGGATGGGCTGCCAACCATGATCGTCTCGTACCATCCCAGCCGGCAGAATACGCAGACCGGTTTGCTCACCGAGGCGATGTTTGCAGATATTTGGGAGAAAGTAAAAGAAAATCTAGCGGATGATGCCTGATGAGGGTCAGCTAACTACGACCCGGTTCTTTCCGGAACCTTTAGCAGCATACATCGCTGAGTCTGCCCGGGCTAACAACCCTTCCAGGTATTGTGTTTCCGGAGTCAGTTTGGCGATTCCCAGGCTGATCGTCACTGAAGCCTCCACATCGATATAAGTGATAGCCAGCGCTTCAACCCGGTCTCGTAAACGATCGGCAACCTTGGCGGCGGTAAACATGTCCGTTTCAGGGAGCAAGATGGCGAACTCATCGCCCCCATAACGGCCGATGATGTCCACTGTGCGAACATTCTGGCAGCAAATATCGACAACTTCCCGCAAAACTCGGTCGCCGAAAGCGTGACCGAAGCTGTCGTTGACCACTTTGAAGTCATCGATGTCCAGCATGATCGCGGTGAGTGGTCTCGCATAGCGCGCCGATCTTTCGACTTCCCGGCTGCCAAGTTCACAAAAACCGCGACGGTTGTAGATGCCGGTCAGTGCATCGGTGACGGCAAGCTCTTGCACTTCAGCATGCAGCTGCGCGTTGTGGATCGCCGCGGTCGCAGTGGCGGCGAAGCTGGCCAATAGCGCGAGATCATCTTCCGAGAAGGCGCCGGGGAGATAAGATTCCAGTGAAAGCGCGCCCAGTACGTGGTCGTTTGAGATTAAAGGGCTGACGATGGCGGATCGTAAGGCGCCGGTTTCCGGAATATTTTCGTTATATTGCAGGGTTGGCTCAGCTGCTAAATCGGTGATCATTAAAGAGCGTCGCAAACGAACCGATTTGGCGACAAAGCCTTTGCTCCCTGGCAGGGCAAATTTCTTGATGCGCGGGTCGCTGTAGCCCATGCTGGCGCGCATTTCCAGCTGTCCGGTATCTTCTGCGATCAGGTGCAGCATACCTTTTTCGGCGATGGGGATCGCGCCGCTGGCGGCGTCCAGGATCTGCCCGAGTAATTCTTCCAAATTCAGCGTTTTCAGTAAGGCTGCTGTCGCCTTATGCAATGCCCCGAGCTGGACGGCGCGCCGGGCAGCCTCCGATTCCGCCTGTTTTTGGGCGCTGATATCGTGACCGACAGCCTGGATTTCTATAAGCTCACTGTGTGCGTTGAATATCCCCTGGCAAGTCCACATTTGCCAGCGATTGATGTGCTCCTGGGTACATTCCATAACGAAGATCGGATCGGTGATCTTTAAGTTTTCAATCAGTTCTAGGCGCTTTTCCTCAGCCCATCCGGTCAAGAAATCGAAGATATTCTGACCCAGGATCGTCTCTTTTGGAGCGGCGAAGTAGTCAATGAAGGCGCTGTTCGCGAAGGTAATGCCTCCATTGGGGTGAAACCGGCAGATCATCTCGGTCTGGCTTTCGACGATCGCTTGGTAGCGCGCCTCGCTTTCCCCCAATTCGGATTGCGAACGCTCCATGATCAAGAGCATCCGCCGGATGGTCTCGGTCAATATCGATTCCGGTGTGTTCTTGGGGGTGACGCTATCCGGGCATGGCAGCTGCGACTCTTCCAGGATCGTCAGCATTGATGAGCAGGCTTCGAGGATGAGCTCTCTCAACGAATTTGGATCTTCGGCGTGCTTGTGCAATCCATCGACTTGAGTTTGTAGGAACTCGATTTCTCGTGCAATCTTCGAGCTGTTCAATGCCCCTCCCACGCCTCCAGAACTAAACGACGCATCCTAAAGGTCTTTTAAAAATCAGACGTAATCTCTCTGACTATAGAATATAATAGCCTGAGGAGTGGAGTTATCCCCCAGATATCCTATTGACCCTTACAAATTGGAAAGGTGCGGAAATAACTGTAACAGGTTTAGGACTTGACGCAACTGAGGGGATAATCTGGTATGTTTGGGCGAAATCCGAACGGTTAAATCACCAAATTCCTCGAGACAGTCTGACTAATCTAATAAGGTATTCTTTTAATAATCGAGAAAACTAAGCCATAGCCATCAACGCATCCGAATGGAGGTCCATGCGGGCGGTAGACGTTATCGCAAAAAAACGGGATAAACAAGAGCTCACCCAAGAAGAAATCGAATTTTTCATCCAGGGATTTACGCGCGGCGACATACCCGATTATCAGGCAGCTGCCTGGGCGATGGCTGTTCTGCTCAATGGGATGACCTCTCGGGAGACCGCCAATTTGACCCTGGCGATGGTCAACTCTGGAGTGACCTTAGACCAATCGGAGGTCGTCCCGGTTGCCGTGGACAAGCATTCCACCGGAGGTATAGGCGATAAGACCACCCTGGTGGTCGAGCCCATGGTAGCGGCCTGCGGGTTGGCGGTAGGTAAAATGTCCGGGCGGGGTTTGGGATTCACCGGCGGAACGCTGGACAAGATGGATTCCATCCCCGGATTCCACAGCGACCTGACCACCGAAGAGTTTTTAAACCAATTATCCGAGGTCGGCTTGGTTCTAGCCAGCCAGACGGAAGCTTTGGCTCCAGCTGATGGCAAGCTGTATGAGCTGCGCGACGTCACCGGTACAGTGCAATCGATAGCGTTGATCGCCTCTTCGGTGATGAGTAAGAAGATCGCTGCTGGCGCGGACGCCATCGTCCTGGATGTTAAAGTTGGTCTGGGCGCCTTCATGGAGACAGAAGCGCAGGCGCGCGAGCTGGCTCGACGCATGGTCGATATTGCAAGACATGCCGGCCGCAAAGCCGTCGCCCTGATCGCGGATATGAACCAGCCTTTGGGCGTCGCGGTCGGCAATGCGTTAGAAGTCCGCGAGGCCATCCGCACGCTGCACGGTGAGGGTCCGCAAGATTTCCACGAGCACTGTCTAGTCGTCGCTGCGCAAATGCTCGTCCTGGGCGAGATTGCTGAAAACGAGCGCGAGGGCCGCCAGCTGGCGGAACAGGCGATCGAATCTGGGCGCGCCTGGGAACGCTTTAGAGCTTTGGTCGCGGCTCAGGGTGGTGATGTGGCGTACATCGACGAACCGCAGCGCCTGCCGACCGCGCCGAACATCGAAGAGGTAGCCTCACCGAGGTCGGGTTATATTAACCAGATCCACGCACGCATCGTGGGGGAAACGGCCGTATTGCTCGGGGCAGGTAGGGAGAAAAAAGGTGATCCCATCGATCACGCGGTCGGTATTGAGATCTTTCATAGCGTGGGCGATGAGATCCAGGCAGGGGAGAAGCTGTTTACTGTTCATGCGAATCGGGAAGAAGATCTGGGTGTAGCCCGCCAGCAAATCTTGTCAGCGCATGCCTGGAGCGACGATCCGGTTAAGCCATTGCCGTTGTTCTATGGAGTGGTTCGTTAGCCAGCTCTTGAGGTGTACGGTTATCCAGTTGGTTAGTTTTTTGGTTTTGTACTTACGCACTTGAGGGGAGAAAGGGGGTGATTGGACGGGTGAAGCCCGTCCAATTACCCCTCACTTTCTTGGAGATCTGTGTAGCTTCTATAGTTTTCAGCATCGAAGGCTGGCTGGTGATTCTTCGAGGCCGTGCATGTCAACGCTCAGGGTTTGTTTGCTACCATCCTGCTATTAGCAGGACTTAATTCACCGCGAGAGTATGACTTATGGATAAATTCGCTGAGTTGGAGATCGGTTTGCATCGCCGTGAGGTGGGCAGCTATGCGCTGGAGCTGCGCTTCAGCCAGCCGGAGAGCGATGCCGAGGTGCGCCTGGGACAGGGCCAATCGTTACAAACAAAGCTCGACTTGAACGCGCTCCAGGAGCTGATGTACGATCCGGAAGCGTACGGGCGTAGATTGACCCAGGATCTCTTCCTAGATCCGGGCGTCCAAAATGCTTTCTCCCAGGCGCTGGCGAACGCTCAAAGCTTGAATCTGCCCCTGAGGGTGCGCCTGATGATTGGCGCAAGCTCGCCAGAGCTGCATAACCTGCGTTGGGAGACGCTACGCAACTTTCAAGATGGCGCCCCCTTAACCACCGATGAAAACCTGCTTTTTTCTCGCTATTTGAGCAGCCTGGATTGGCGTCCGGTCAAGCTTCGCCCTATGGGCGCATTGCGCGCCTTAACGGTGATCGCCAGCCCCTCCGATTTGGCGGAGTACAATCTGGCTCCTGTTGATGTGGGTGCGGAGTTAGCCAGGGTTGAGAATGGTTTAGGCGCCATCCCCATGGAACCGCTGGCAACTTCGAGTGACGGGGCTGACCATGCAACGCTCAACCGGATCATTCAAGCGCTGCGTGGGACCGAATTCGACGTGCTTTACCTCGTATGCCACGGCGCCATGATCAAGGACGAACCCTGGTTGTGGCTGGAAGACGAGCAAGGCAAAGTCGATCGCGTCTCAGGGGAAGATCTGGTCTTGCGGCTGAAAGAGCTGCCTCAACGCCCGCGTTTAGCCATGCTGGCCTCTTGCCAGAGTGCGGGCAAGGGCGAGGGCGACGCGTTGTCCGCCCTGGGACCGCGTCTGGCGGAGGCGGGCATCCCGGCTGTGATCGCTATGCAGGGCAATATCAGCATGCAGACGGTCGCTGAGTTCATGCCGGTGTTCTTTACCGAGCTGCAGCGCGATGGCCAGATCGATAGAGCGATGGCGGTTGCCCGGGGCGCGGTGCGCGACCGGCCTGACTACTGGATGCCGGCTCTGTTTATGCGCTTGAAAAGCGGGCGTATTTGGTACGTCCCCGGATTTGGGGGCGATAAAGACGGCTTTGAGAAATGGCCGGCGCTTCTGCGCAGTATTAAGCGGGGGCAGTGCACGCCCATTCTGGGTCCTGGATTGTTTGAGCCGATGTTGGGTTCAATGCGCGATATCGCCCAGCGCTGGTCGGAGTCTTACCACTACCCCATGGCTCCCCACGAACGAGAATCCCTGCCCCAGGTTGCTCAGTATCTGGCGATTAACCAGTATGCTCAGGCTCCTTATGATGAGCTCGAAGAGTATTTAGAAAATTACATCCAGGAACGCTACCAGTCTGACCTTCCGGGGGATTTACAGCAGGGTCGCGCCCCCCTCGATCAGTTAGTCAGCGTCGTCGGCGAACGCTTTCGGGATAAGCGTGAGTATGACCCCTACAAAATATTGGCCCATCTACCCCTGCCGATCTACATCACTACCAACCCGGGCGACCTGATGGGAGATGCGCTTCGCGAGGCGGGAAAAGAACCGAAAGTGATCCTTTGCCCCTGGAATGAATACATCGAACAGCGCGAATCGCTCTTCGACTGTGAGGCGGATTATTTTCCCACACCGGAAGAGCCGCTGGTATATCATCTTTTTGGTCGTTTGGACGAACCCGATTCGCTCGTGATCACAGAGGATGATTATTTTGATTACTTGATCGGTGTTACCAGCAATAAGGACCTGATCCCGTCCGCTGTACGCCGGGTTTTGGCCGACTCGGCTTTGCTCTTTTTGGGCTTTCAAATGGATGAATGGAACTTCCGCGTGTTATTCCGCAGCATTCTTTCCCAACAAGGTGGGGGTAGGCGGGACCGCTACGCCCATATCGCTGCTCAAATCGAACCGGAGGAAGGTCGCATCCTGGAACCTGCACGCGCCCGCCGCTATTTGGAGAAATATTTCGCCAAGGGCGCCGACGTGAGTCTGTTTTGGGGCAGTGCTGAGGACTTCCTCAAGGAATTGTCGGCGCGTTGGAACGAGAACGCTCGATAGGATCCGCCATGATGAGCATTACAAACACCCGCCCGAACCCGTACGTCGGCCCCCGCGCTTTTCAAACCGGAGAAAAGCTTTACGGGCGCGACATTGAATCGCGCGAGCTGCTCGACCTCCTGATCGCCGAGCGCATAGTCTTGCTGCATTCTCCCAGCGGCGCAGGTAAAAGCTCTCTTATCCAGGCCGGCTTGATTCCACAGCTGCGCGCGACTGGTTTCCGCATACTGCCGGTAATGCGCGTCAACCAGGAACCGCCCCCCGAAGCCCGGGAGATGTTAGCAAAGGCTGCATTCTTCAATCGCTATATCTTCAGCGCCTTGCTGTCCCTCGAGGAAGGATTGGCGGAGGATGATCAGCTCCCCCTTGAAGAATTGGCCGAGCGATCCCTGGACGGGTATCTGCAGGAGTGCACCAGGCGTTTTACGGACGACGATGAAGATGAATCGACCTCCGAAGTCCTGCTGTTCGACCAGTTTGAAGAGATCCTGACCTTAAACCCGACAGATCGCCCTGGCAAGGAAGTTTTTTTTAGCCAGCTCGGGACGGCTTTGCGAGACCGCCGCCGGTGGGCTTTGTTCGCCATGCGTGAGGATTATTACGCTGCCCTCGAACCTTATCTGCGCCCGATCCCTACCCGTTTTGCGAATACTTACCGCCTCGACTTGTTAGGTCCCCAGGCAGCCCGCCAGGCGATTCAACAGCCGGCCCGCGAATCGGGCGTCAAATTTCCCGATGAGGTTGCCCAGCAGCTGGTGGACGACCTGCGTCGTGTGCTGCTCCAGTACCCGGATGGCAGCACCGAGGAGCAGTTAGGCTTGTATGTCGAACCGGTCCAGCTGCAAGTCGTTTGCTACCGTTTGTGGCGCAACCTGTCGTCCGAAGCCGACCAGATCACGGCCGAACACCTGGCCACGGTCGGCGACGTCGATGAATCCCTGGCGGAATATTACGCCGAACGCGTGCAGCGCATCGCCGCAGAATCCGGAGTGACCGAACGATCAATCCGTGAATGGGTCGAACGCCAGCTGATCACCGAAGGGGGGTTTCGGGGACAGGTCTTGATGGGGGAAGGCAGCAGCGCCGGCTTGCCGAATGAGGTCATTTTCGAGCTTGAAGACGCCCACCTGGTGAGAGGGGAGAAGCGGCGCGGTGCCACCTGGTTCGAGCTGGTCCACGACCGCATGCTCGCGCCGGTCAGAGGCAACAACGCGGCCTGGTCGCAGGCGAATTTGAGCACCTTGCAGCGCCAGGCGACCCTGTGGGAACAGCAGGATCGCTCGGATACCCTGTTTTTGCGTGAAGATGCGCTCGCGGAAGCGGAAAAATGGGCTGCTGAACACCCGGAAGAGGTCAGCGAAATCGACCGGGAGTTTCTGGACGCCTCCATGGAGCTGCGCGCCAGGGAAGAGGCTGCCCGCGAGGCGGCCGAGCGCGAACGCCGCCTAAAGCTGGAAGCGGCCGAACAGGTCGCCGCCGCCGAGCGCAAGCGCGCGGAGGAGCAGGAGCGAGCTGCCACGCGCCTGCGCCGCCGGGCGATCTACCTGACCGTCGTTCTTCTGCTGGCTGTGGTGATGGCCGGTTTTGCCTTTTACAGCCAGCGGCTGGCTTCTGCCAATGCGGACCGTGCCAACCAGCAGGCGGGAACCGCGACCAATGCCTTGGGGTTATCCCAGGTTCGGGGAACTGAAGCTTTCGAGAATCTTGGAGCCGCCCAGGCTGCCAGCACTCAGGCTAATATCGAGCGTGGTCGCGCGGAAAATGCCCTCACCACCGCCCAGGCTGCCGGGACGAAGGCCGTAGACCAGCAGATGATCGCTGAGACCAATGCATCTATCGCTGAACAAAACGAAGCTGAAGCCCGGCGCCAGGCGCAGCTCGCCCGCTCTCGCGAGTTGGCTGCCCTGGCATTGTCCCAGCTCGACAGCCAGCCCTCATTAGGGCTTTTACTCGGTGTTGAGGCTTATGGGCAAAGCCAGACCGGCCAGGCATTGGACGCCTTGTTGAGCGGGCTTCTAAGCAACCTGACCCGCAATTCTGAGCCCTTTGATCTGCCCATCCCTCCCCAGGAGATCGCCATTTACGATGTGGCTTTGAGCCCGGATGGGGGCCTCCTGGCCTGGGGAGGCGCAGATGGCTTGATCCGTGTATGGGATCTGGAAAACCAGAGCGAAGCCTGGGTGGGGTTCACAAATGGCGGCAGTACGATGAACACCCTCGATTTCAGCCCAGATGGGAAAGTGTTGGCCACCGGAGACGCTGCGGGAGATATTCTGCTTTGGGATAGCATCGAAGGGGTAAAGGTGAGAAATTTCCCCTCCAACCTTTCGCAGGTTCTCGACATAAAATTCAGCCCCGACGGATCGACGCTGGCCTACAGCGTGATTAAACTGGGCGCGCAGCCCAACATCTTGATCAAAGAGATCGAAACGGGGTCTACGAGAAATTTGCGCACCCGCGATCAGGCTTTCGACGTGTACGCCATTGCCTGGTCGCCGGATGGCCAGCTGATCGCCACCGGCGGGGTGGACCGGGTCTTGCGGATCTGGTCGGTGTCCAGTGGCAGCGCCGTCCAGGAGATCGAGGATGTCTATCGTGGGCCTATTCGCGCCCTCGCATTTTCGCCCAACGGCAAATGGCTGGCGACCGGTGCCGAGGATAACGAGAGCGGGAAGAAAGAGATCTCCCTGCTTCTCTGGGACACCTCTGTCTGGCAGGATGAAGCCCCTGTAATCCTGGCTGGGACGGGCAGCGATGTGACCAGCCTGGCGTTCAGCCCGGATGGGCAGCTCCTGGCCAGTGGGGCGAACGACGGCAGCTCCGCCTTGTGGGATATCCGTCGACAAGAATTGTTCGAAAGGCTGCCCGGACCTCTTTCCATCGTGACCGGCATGTCATTTGCCCAGTTTGGCGATAAGCTGTTGGTCGCCAGCGGCAGCCTCGACCGCAGCCTGCTGGTCTTGAACTTGCAGGCGGAAGAGTCGTTGGGGGAGAACTTGCTTGTTGGCTCGGGAGAGATCTCTGCTCTCGCTTACTCCGGCGACGCCTCGTTCTGGATGCTGCGCAGTGGGGAGGCTGGGTTGGCGCTGTCTGAAGTCGATGAAACTGGTGGAGCGGAGACGGATCTCACCGCGAGCAACCCGGCGATGGGCGAAATCGCCAGCTTGACTTCATTGAACCAGGATCGTACAAAATTGGCTGTCGCGGGTCGAGATGGCGGCTTGGAGATATGGAATCTGTCCGATCGCCAGACTATGGCGGTCGATTTGCCCTTGGCCTCCATCGAGGTCTACGAACAAGATGCTGAAACGGCGACGGAGACGCTCGAGCAGCCTGTAACCATCGACAGCCTGGCGATAAACCCTGCTAGCGACGTAGTTGCTGCCGGCGTGTGTGACCAGATCCGGCGGACGAGGCTCGCTCAGTCATTCTCCCAGGGCCTTGAAGCCACTGATTTATGTCTCCGGGAGTTGATCTATTTATGGGATGCTAACAGCGGCGCTCAGGTCGGTGATCCAATTCTCACCGGTCAGACCAACCGCATCACCAGCCTGGCGTTTAATCCGGTAGACGCGAACCTGCTGGCGGTTGGCTACGCTGGCGCTTCGATCGAGTTCTGGGATACGGCCTCTGGCCTTCAGAGAGGGATACCGCTGGTCGGACTGGGCGGTTCGGTGTCCAGCCTGGCCTTCAGCGCCAACGGCGATATGCTGGCCTCCGGCAGCACGAACAACCTGATCGCCCTGTGGATCGTCTCTCCGCCTCAACAGATTGGAGGTCCCTTATCCGGCTCCGACGGTGGGGTTACCAGCCTGGCTTTTCGACCGGACGGCGCGGTGCTGGTCAGCGGCAGCGACCGCGGTTCGGTGTTCCGCTGGGATTTGAATGCCTGGATCGACCTGGCCTGTCAGTTCAGCGGCCGCAATCTCTCGCAGCTGGAATGGGACCTCTTCTTCCCCGGCGAAGATTACCGGGTCACCTGCCCCGATTTTCCTGCTGGAGGTCAGCAGCCGGCGCCCACGGTGACTCCCACCCCATGACTACTCCCTCAGGAGGGCCGCAATGAATGAAAATCTGTTGGTTTTCAACGGCGTCAATGGCGCCACCGGGAGGTATGACCTGCCGCCCAAATCGGCCTCCGAGATTGCCGCGGCTGCCCGCGGCGTTCCGATTAATCAGCAGCACCTGACCGATCTTCGCATCCGCGTGGATCTGGACGCCAGCCAGGGTCGCCATTATGGGTTGAGAGAAGGACTCGATCCCAAGGATTTGGCTCAGGCCGGTTGGGGTGTGATCTTCCCGGCTGGATTGGATCCGACCTCCCTGACTGCCTTGAAGGAAGCGATGCGCCCCTTGCTGGATCACCGCAAAGAGCAGGCAGCCCAGCAGAAGGAGCACTATTTCAAGGAGTGCAGCGGGGAGCTCGGCTATCGCAGCGGGCAGTCCAAGGGCGATTTCTTGAAGATTCACGGTCGCGGGGCTGGGCCCGCCGATCCGGACAAGTTGCCGTATTACCTGCTGATCGTCGGTGATCCCGATACTGTGCCTTTTTCCTTCCAATACCAGTTAGATGTGCAGTACGCTGTGGGGCGCATCCATTTCGACGACTTGGAAGATTACCATCGTTACGCTCTCAGCGTCGTCGAAGCCGAGAAGCGCGGCTGGTCCTTGCCGCGCCGTGCGGTGTTCTTTGGAACTGCCAACCCGGATGACCAGGCCACCCAGCTCAGCCGTGAGCACCTGATCGCTCCCTTGGGAGAATATGTGCGCCAGCAGCATACGGATTGGCAAACACAAATTCAGACCAGTGATCAGGCATATAAATCCGACCTCGCGCAGCTCTTAGACGCCGATCGTGCCCCAGCCCTGCTGTTCAGCGCTTCACACGGCATGGGTTTTCCGATGGGCGATGCTCGCCAGCTGCCCCATCAGGGCGCTTTGTTGTGCCAGGATTGGCCTGGACCGAATGTGCACCAGGGGCCGATTCCCCAGGATTTCTATTTTTCCGCCGAGGACCTCGGATCCGACGCGAACGTGCTCGGCATGCTGGCCTTCTTTTTCGCCTGTTACGGCGCGGGGACCCCACACCTTGACGATTTTTATCGCCGGGAATACGTCGACCGCAAACCGGTCGCTCCGAAAGCGTTCCTGGCCCAACTTCCGAAACGGATGCTATCGCACTCGGGCGGTGGCGCGCTGGCCGTGATCGGTCACGTCGAACGCGCCTGGGGCTATTCCTTCCTGTGGGATGGGGTCGGCCAGGAGCTGGTCACCTTTGAAAGCGCCCTGGACCGGCTCCTGGCCGGCCATCCGGTAGGTTCGGCGCTGGAATATTTCAACTCGCGCTACGCCGAGCTGGCCTCGGATCTGACCACCGAGTTGGACGAAACCAGCGAAGAGTTTCAAAATGTGGTCAAGATCGCCGGCTTGTGGACCGCCAGCAACGATGCCCGTAATACCTTGATCTTGGGCGATCCGGCCGTCCGCCTGTCCGCTGGGGAGCAGGTCAGCGCGGATGGTGAACGCGAGGCGTTGGTCGATCTGATCAATCGGTCAGTCGAGCAGGCGGATGCCGTTCCTCCTGAGCCCCCTGCGAGCTCACCGCAACCGGAACCCGCCGCGCCGGGGGGCGTCGCCGAGCCCGCCACGCCCGTTGGATCGCCTGCCGGGGTTGACTACGGACTGATTGATAATTTCCGCAACGCGCAGGCTAAAATGGGCGATGCCCTGGGTGAATTCGTGGAGAAGTTGGGAGGCTTCCTCGGCAAGGCCCTGGATGAGGCCACCAGCCTGGATATCGCCACTTACGTCAGCGAAGAGATGGACGACGTCAAGTTCTCGGGGGGGACATTCAGCGGCGCCAAGTTGCGCGCCCTGACCCGCATCGAGATCGACGGAGATACTTTAATTTGCGTGCCGGAGGAAGATGGGGAGCTCGACACCGAGCTGTGGGGCATCCACATGGACATGGTCCGCCAGGCGCAGGAGAGCCGCGCCGAGCTTTTGAAGACCGCGGTTTCAGCAGCCTCCAATATTGTCAACCTGATCAAACCTTGAAACCTCCGAGGTTGACTTGGAACTGTTGAGCGATCTGCCCCCGGTGTTCGATCTCTGGCAACTGCCGCCTGAAGGGTCGAGAGAGTCGGTCGCCTTCGGGCCGCCTGGGGCGCCTGCACAGGAAGGGGCCGCGCCGACTTGGCGCATGGACCTGCCTACCGATCCTGAGGCAGCCCTGAAGCAGTTATCCCGCGCCGAAGCCCAGGTTGAGGCGGCCGACCGTGCCTTGGAAACCATCCCTGCTCAGCTGGATGAGCTGGTTCGTCGCGCCGGTGGCCGGCCCGGTGGATCGGTCGTTTTTGGTCCTGCGCCCGCTGCGGGCGCGCCGGAACAGCCCTTATCTCCGTCCGAGCGAGAAGTACTGGGCTGGATCGCTGCCGCCGATCCGCGTCAGATGGATTTTGGCGCTCGTGCCGGTCGTACAAACGATTTGAAAGAGGCCAGCGGTGAGATCCGGCAGGCCGTCGATCGCCTGCTGCAGCTGCTCCTGCATCTGGCCTGGGTGGAGACCCAGGTTCAGGGCCAGCTGGTCGCCCGTACGGTCGTGGATTGGAGCGGCGATCTGGGCACCGCCTGGCAGCTGGCGACCACTGAAGAGCTGTTCGATCTGCACCGGCGCGCTTTGCGCCTGGCGCTGGCTGCGCGATTGACCATGCTGCGTACGCTGATCGTGGTCACGCAAGGTGCGGTTAAGTTATCAGCCTTGATCGCTACGCCGGGAGGCGCGTTGTTAGCTTTACCGGTTGCCTGGAAGTACGTCAACCAAGTATTGTCTGAATTGAAAAACTATGCAGAGATATCACAAGGGACAGAGGAGGTTTAAACATGGCCAATGAATTCGAATCCGCGCTCAAAAATGCGGCCGCCAGCGTGGCCCGCTACGTCCAGGACGCCGCCACCATGCAGGTGGAATCGAGGTATGTGGAGGTCGGTGGGTCTAATCCGGTTGATTTCGCCTCGGCCAGCCCGGTAGCGCGCACCATCATACGCCTGGACGGGGACAGCGAGACCGTCTTCCCCGTGCGCCAGAACAACGCCGGCGCGCTGGAGGTGGATAACGTCTTGTTCGACCTGCACCAGGAGAACGTCAGCACCGCCATCGAATACCGCGCTCGCATTCTCAACGCCTTATTGGGCACCCTCCTGGCGCGCGTGCGCTGAGGTGTTCTGACCGGTCACGGTTAAAGCTTGTATTGAAGGATGCGGTGAGCTTTGTTCGCCGCTGGGAATAACCCGGCGAGCTTGAACATCATCCGGTTGAAAGCGCCGAACGCTCGGATGTGTTCGGATTGAACGAAATACCATTCTTCGAGCAGCTGGACGCCTTCGACCCAACGCTCGATCTGCTCGGGATCGTCGATCCCCCAGCGCACCACCGCTCCAGTGGCCTTCATCGATGGGTTGCGGTGGATATTTCTGGCTGTCAGCGAGCTGAAAGCGTCGAAAGCCAGGATGCTACCGGGAAATCGTGATTTTAACCTGCCGATCAAGGCGATCACCTGCTCTTCATCCAGGTACATCAACAAGCCCTCTGCCAGGATCAAGGCCCCATTCTCCAGCTGTGGGATTGTCTCGATCCAAGCCAGGTCTGTGACGGACGAGAGGATCATGTGGTACCGCTCTGATTCTTGGAAGAATTTTTCGCGCAGATCTATCACGCTGGGGAAATCAAGGTCGTACCACTCGGTTTTTCCGTTATCGACCCGGAAGTAGCGCGTATCCAGGCCGCAGCCCAAATGCAGTACTGTCCCCTTGGGGTGTTCGCCCAGGAACTCCACCACAATATCGTCGAATTTTCTCGCCCGCAGGCAGACCGTCAGGCGTGTGCCGGTTGGTACATGTAACTGCTCAAAATCGAAGTCTACCTGCGCGAAGACAGCTTGCGCTTTTTCGTCGGCCAGGATCGACCCTGGGCAGGCGGCAACCCTGCTGTACAGCGTGATCAACAACGTCTCTTCTTCAGGTGACAATCGGATTTTTTGTTTAGCTTCCATAGCCTCAGGTTTTCAAGTCCACTTGGCCTAAAAGCTTATCCGGCTGCCCGGCGAATGCTCCCACGGGCATATCGCCGTGTGTCAGCGCCGTTAAAATCTCGCTCAGCCTGCGGTTGACCGGGGCCGGTATCCCCAACTGCTCGGCGTGGCGCGCCACCGCGCCGTTGAGGTAACCCACCTCACTTTGGCCCCTCCCGCTATACAGATCAAGGTAGAAAGAGGGCATCTTGCCGCCGCGCCCGCTGGCGACTGCCCGTCGCAGTAACGGCCGGGCTACCACCGGCGGCAGGCGTCCCACTGCCAGCGCCAGGGCCGGAACGGGTGTGCCCGGTAGATCGACCGGGTGCAGTCCCTTTGCTTGCATGACCGTCAGCGCCTCGCGCAGCTGGGCTACCTCCAGGTTGAACAGCCCGGGATGTTCGAAGATCTCCGCCGGGCTCATCTTGAGGATCGCTGAGCTGGCGTTGCCGATCAGGTTGGTCAGCAGCTTGGACCATTTCATCCCTGCAGCGTCCGCGTACAGGCGGGCGTTCAGGTCGGCTGCGTTGAACGAATTGGCCAGTTGTTCCGAAAGGGGATGATCGGCGGCGATGCCCACCCCGCGCTTGCGCTCCAGGACGATCTGCCCAACCTCGCGGCGTCCGATGGCGCTGGTAACTGTGCCGGCGATCACTTTCTCTTTGCCGAGCACCGCGGCCAGCGCGGCTTCGTTATCTACGCCGTTCTGCAAGCACAGGATGGCTGGCAGCTTCGCTGAGAAAGGCGCCATCTCCTCCAGGGCTGCTGCGGTGTCGAAGGACTTCAACGCGAACAGTGCCACCTGGTAGGGTCCGCCCGCCAGAGCCTCTTCCAGAGAACCCGCGACTTTTGGCTCTGCGAGGTGCTCATTTTTCTCTTCACTCAATTCGAGTGTCAGGCCATCTTTGCGTAGTTTGGCGACGTTTTCAGGGCGTTCGAGGAATACAACCCGCTCGTCGATTAAAGCCAGGCTGCCCCCCAGGTACGTGCCGATCGCCCCGGCGCCGAAGACCAGGTAGCTCAAGCCGATTTCGGATTTATTCGACATTGGGCCAGTGTGCGTGATCGTTTAGACCCTCGACTAGCCAGATGTGGGCGCCGGGACTGTAGGTCAATGTGGCGAAGGCTGCATTGCGAAAACGAAAGCGCACCCCCTGGAAGTTGGCTTGCGGGGCGATGCCCAGTATGGCGTACAGCACTATGTTGAGCAGCCCTCCATGAGAGACGATCAGGTAGTTCCCTTCTGGACGGGTGACTAAGCTCTGCACGGCTCGCCCGGCGCGGAGGTAGAGTTCCCACTGGCTTTCTCCGGTAACGCCGACTGGCGAAAAGGGGTGGACGAATTTAGGACGCGGCAGCTCCTGCTGAGCCTGCTCGAATGTCAGTCCGGATAGCTTGCCATTATCCCGTTCCATCCAGATTGGATCGGCGGAGGGCTCGACTCCCAAGGTTTGGGCGATAATCTCGGCGGTCTGGGCGGCGCGCAAGAGCGGGCTGGTGATGATCGCGTCGAAGCAGACCGCTTCTTGCTTCCAGCGTTCCGCCAGGGCACGCGCCTGGGCTCTGCCTGTTACGTTAAGTTCGTAATCGTGCTGGCCCTGGTAATATCCAGCGGCGTTGCCGACAGATTCGCCGTGGCGCAGGAACGTGAAGCGGTAATGGGCGTCTTCGTTTGAGTTATTGGACATCGATGTGGTTTAACTTTCATTTTAGAATAATGAGATGCAATGCTATTAATCTTCATCGGGAGCCGCCGGTGGCGGTTCAGCATTCATCCCAACTTACGATTTATACAGGTCAATTTTATGAAGCCCAGTCCTTAGCGCCTAATAGGAAGGCTTTGCCAGGCATAGCTTTCTTTCCGGCGGGTTGTACCTCATCGAGGACGAGCAGCCCTGCTGCTGTGCCGAGAGCGGGCCGTCCATCGTGCACGATGGTGGCTTCTGGCCCTGGGGAAGCCGCCTCGACGGCGTGGGCGAAGAGGATCTTCAGGCGCTGCCCGTCGTGAAAAGTAAACGCGCCGGGCCAGGGGTTGAAGGCTCGTACGCGGCGGGCCAGCGCTGCGGCCGGTTCGTTGAAATCGAGCAGTCCGTCCGACTTCTCCAGCATGGGTGCATACGTAGCCAGCTCGCCGTCCTGAGCGCGCGGTTGCAGATCTCCTTGCAGGTAAGCTGGCAGAGTATCGATCAGCGTATCCGCGCCGAGCTCTCCCAACCGCTTGCTGAGCGTCCCGGTCGTGTCCTGGGGTTGGATCGGTATGGCTCTCTGGCTGATGATCGGGCCGGTGTCCAGGCCGGGGTCCATGCGCATGATGGTCACGCCGGTTTGCTCGTCACCGTGCAGGATGGCAGCATGAACTGGCGCGGCGCCGCGCCAGCGGGGCAGCATCGAGGCGTGCACGTTGACACAGCCGTGTTCGGGCAGTTCCAGCGCCTCGGGCTTCAAGATCTGCCCGAAAGCCGCTACCACGATCAGGTTGGGGCTCCAGGCGCGCAACTGCGCCATCGCCTCGCTTTCACTCAGGCGGCGGGGTTGGATCACCGGGATGCCCATCGCCTCAGCCAGCTCCTTGACTGGCGGTGGGGTGAGCGCACGCCCGCGCCCGGCCGGCCGGTCGGGCTGGGTGACCACGCCGGCGAGCGTAAAATTGGCGGCCAGGGCGCGCAGCGTTGGCAGTGCAAACTCGGGGGAACCCATAAAGACGATTTTGGCGTTCACAGCGCCTATTCTAGCATATCAGATTCTTGACGGAAGACTGGCAGGATGCTATATTCAAGTCTGCCTTGCTCCGGCAACGCTTATCCCTGGATATTCTGAATTGAGACCCGTGACCGAAGAATTCGCGATCGATATCAGCGAGCTATCTTTCCGCTATCGTGACCGGGAAGAACTGGCGCTGCAAAATATAAACCTGCAGGTGGAACCCGGCGAGCTGTTGCTCGTCGCCGGGGTCAGTGGCGGCGGCAAGACTACGCTGATCCGCGCGCTCAACGGGCTGATTCCCGGCAGCTACAAAGGGGAGCTTGCCGGCCGGATCTGTCTAAGTGGGCAGGATATCGCCGATCTGCCTTTATCGCGCATCTCCCAGATCGTTGGCACCGTCTTGCAGGACCCAGAGCGTCAGATCCTCAACGCCCAGGTGCTGAATGAGGTCGCCTTCGGCCTGGAAAACCTGGGGTTGGAGCGGGAGGAAATTCGCGCCCGGGCAATAGGTGCGATGGAGCGCCTGCGCATAGCCAACTTGAGCAAGCGCCAGACCTTCAGCCTTTCCGGCGGGGAGAAACAGAAGGTCGCCCTCGCCGGTGTGCTCGCTATGCGCCCCAGCATCCTGCTTCTGGATGAACCCTTGGCCAGCCTGGATCCGGCCAGCGCCCAGGAGACGCTCAAGCTGATCCGCGAGCTGGTGGACGAAGGCTTGACCGTTCTGATCGTCGAGCACCGCGTCGAAGATGTGCTCGCCATCAACCCCGATCGCATACTTTACCTTGTTGAGGGGAAAATTCGTTACCTTGGGGCGCCGGAGGGGTTATACAAAGTGGTGGATTATCGCGAGGTCAAGCTGCCCGCCAATGTAATCCTGGAAAGAGCTGCAGAAGACCCGCCCCCTGAAGAGATCGAGATCCTCCCTGGCGCTCACGCCCGTGGTAGTGATGAGCAAAACCCGGCGCTGGTCTCTTTCGTGGACGTTTCCTTTGGTTACACTCAGGGTCAGCGCGTTTTGAAGGGTATTGACCTGGAGGTTCACCCCAGCGAGGTGATCGCCGTGCTCGGCGAGAACGGCGCCGGCAAGACCACCCTCGTCAAACACGCCATCGGGTTGCTCAAGCCCGATAGCGGCCAGGTGTTGATCGGCGGCGAGTCCACCCGCAACTTGAGCGTCGCCCAGATCGCCGGGACGCTGGGATACGTTTTTCAAAGCCCCAGCCACATGCTCTTCGCTCCCACTGTCCGGGAAGAATTAGCCTTCGGGCCGAAAAACCTGGACCATACCGGGCCGGAGATAGAACAGGAGGTGCAGGAAGCCATTGAAATTGTCAATTTAAAGGGCATGGAAGAAGACCCGCCGCTGGCGCTTTCCTTCGGCCAGCAGAAACGGGTCAGCATTGCCGCTATTTTGTCGATGCGTTCCCGCATCCTGGTGATGGATGAGCCTTCCGCCGGCCAGGACTACAGGAATTACCGCAGCTTTATGGACGCCATCTTGCAGCTGCCCGTTTTCGAGGCCATTCTGTTCATCACCCATGATATCGATCTTGCCGTCGTTTACGCCACCCGCGTTCTATTGATCAATGAGGGCCGCGTGGTCGCCGATGGCCCGCCAGAGGAGGTGCTAAAGGACTTCGATTTGCTCACCGGTTCACGTTTGGTGCCCACCTCGCTGCTCAAAGCCAACGTGGAACACCTGCCGGAGACCGGTCGTTTCATGCGCGCCGAAGCGTTGGCGCACGCCGTACACCCTTAGTTCGATCGTGTGATTTTATTCTTATCTGCCAAAGTTCTATCAAGGAGGAGCAAATGGACCGCAGGTTGATCTCTGTCATCGGTTCTCTCATTGGTGTTTTAGTTTTTTTCCTGCTGATCGTCTGGATTGGTGGGGCGCTCAACCCCGATCTCCAGCTGGATGAAACCGCCTTGCTGCGCTTCGTCTTTGTCGGGGTCGGGCTTTTGATCGCCTTGCTGATCTACCTGGCTACCCGGAACAGCCAGATCTGGGTGGTGGGCACCCGCGAGGTAGTCTACATGGCCATCGGCGCGGCGCTGTACGCCGTGTTTTCCTACCTGTTCAACGGCACGGTCTTCGCCGTGCCCTCGGTCAGCCAGGTGGCGCTGCGCCCGGCCGTCGCCATCCCCATGTTCTTCGGCTACGCCTTCGGCCCCGTGGTTGGCTTCTTCACCGGCGCGGTGGGCAATATGTTCGGCGATGCGCTGACCGGTTTTAGCCTCTCCCCGCAGTGGAGTATCGGCAACGGCCTGATCGGCTTGATCGCCGGGATGATCCACCTCTTCCCGAATAAGCGACGCAGTATGGATACCGTGCTGGTGATCAGCGGTGTGATCGCCGCTATCGGCGTAATTTTTTACTTCTTGAACCCCGATGTGTCCAACTTGCTGTTCTTCGACGTCGAGAATGATATCTTCGGCGATGCGCCGATCTCGTTGTTCGCCGGCATCTCGGCCCTGGTGGGTTTTGTCCTGGTTCTGGTTGTGCGCTTTGCCTTTCAAGACGTGGACATGGCTGCCGCGGTCACCTGGGGGGCGCTGGGCAACCTGATCGGCCTGGGCTTCGCCGCCATTTCCGACATCTGGATCAATGGCTTCTCGCCCACGGTGGCCGTCGTGGGTGAGTTTCTGCCGGCAGCGGGTCCAAACCTGATCTTCGCCGCCATCCTGGTGCCTATTTTGGTGGCAGCCTACAAGGCCGTCCAGCGCCAATCCGGACGCTGATCGTTTGGGGACTGCTGGTGGTTTTCCCGCCTGCAGTCCCCAACTAAATAATGCTTGTTACCTGGCAATACCGCGAGC
Source organism: uncultured Anaerolineaceae bacterium (assembly GCA_964400875.1). Lineage (GTDB taxonomy): Bacteria > Chloroflexota > Anaerolineae > Anaerolineales > UBA4823 > CAYNWK01. Next base: position 22,121 of record CAYNWK010000066.1, read on the forward strand.
GCAGGTCCTTGATCCAGTGGTTCGACCCGCGCGCCTGGTTAATCTACTACGCCTGTCACTTGGCGACCACCCTGCTCTTCTGGGACGCCCGCTACCTGTTCGTCTTGTTCGTGGTGGCGATGATCTGGGTGTTCACCTCTGGGATCAATTGGCGGGAGATGCGCCGGGCCTGGTTGTTCATTGGCGGTTTTGTCATCTTTTTCACCGTCCTTACCTTTATCACCGGGCGCGGCGGCACCGAAGTTTACGATACCGAGACCCTCGTCCGCCGGCTGCAAGCGCCTTTCACGATCCTCGGCTGGCAGCCAACACTGGATATCACCCTGGAAAAGACCTTCTTCGCCCTCAGCCAGATGATGCGTGTTTCCTCCCTGGCTGCGCTGACCATCATGATCCCGTACTCCCTGGACCCCTCCAAATACGGCATCACTTTTCGCGGGCTGGGTTTGCCCGACAAGATCGCTTACGCGATGGACCTGACCATGCGCTTCATCCCTTCGTTTGGGCGGGATTTCCAACTCACCCTGGATGCTCAGAAAGCCCGCGGCTACGAGCTGGAGAAACTGAAAGGCGGCCTGTTTGCACAAGTCCGTAAGCTCGCCCCGCTGATGGTCCCGGTGACTATTCACTCAATCATCGCCAGCGAGGATATCATCGACGCTATGGACCTGCGCGCTTTCGGCACCCAGAATCGCACCTGGCTGGAGCAGCTGCACTACAAAATACGCGATCGCCTGCTGATCGCATTCGGCTTGATCGTGTTTCTCGTGTCGATCGCCCTGTCCCTCTTCGGCCTCGGCCAGTTCTGGATCCCACAGTTC
>CAYNWK010000067.1:0-8114 GCA_964400875.1 uncultured Anaerolineaceae bacterium
CTTCTACGCGTGCCCCGGAGCGCATATCTTCTATGCGCCTCCCGGACAGCCTGCCATAATCTTGATCGCGTGCTACACGGAAATAAACATCGCCTTCCACCTCGTAGGCATAGCCTTTCTCGATCAGCTCGGAGACCATAGCGATGATGTGATCGATCTCGCGGGTAGCTCGAGGGTAAACCGTGGCAGGGATAACATTCAGATCCTCCAGGTGGTGCTGGTATTCGAGAATATAGCGTTCGGCCAATTTGATCGGATCGACGCCTTCGGCATTGGCGCGCTGGATGATCTTATCGTCCACGTCGGTGTAGTTCATCACGTGGCGGACCTGGTAGCCGCGAAACTCGAGGTAACGGCGGATGATATCGAAGACCAGCGTGGACATGGCGTGGCCAACGTGCGCCTTGTCATAAACCGTCGGGCCGCAGACGTACATCAGCACTTCGCCGGGCTTTAGCGTCTCGAAGGGTTCTTTATGGCGGGTCAGCGTGTTGTAAATGCGCAGCGACATAGGTGATCTCCTCGGTATCCTGTGCTCGTTCAGCTTTCCAGGCGGGCAAAGATCATCCGGCCGGCGGCGGTCTGCAGCACTTTGGTAACCGTGACGGAGACTTCCTGATTGATCCGCCCGCGGCCATCTTCCACGACCACCATGGTGCCGTCATCCAGATACCCTACGCCTTGCCCGTGTTCCTTGCCCTCTTGAATGAGGTTAACCAGGATCGGTTCGCCGGGCAGATAAACGGATTTGACCGCATTTGCCAGCTCGTTGACGTTGAGCACCGGCACGCCCTGCAGCTCGGCGATACGATTTAGATTGTAATCGTTCGTCAGGATCGGACAGCGCAGCTGCCGGGCCAGGATAACCAGCTTATCGTCCACCTCGCGGACGCCTTCGACGTCGATATCGCTGATGCGGACGGGCACGGTGGATTCCTTTTGCAGATCGGAAAGCACCTCCATGCCGCGCCGGCCGCGCTGGCGGCGTAGGCTGTCGGCTGAATCGGCGATGTACTGCAGTTCGTTGAGCACGAAGCGGGGGATCAGCAGCGTACCCACCATAAACCCGGTCTTGGCGATGTCGCCGATGCGCCCATCGATGATCACGCTGGTATCGATCAGGATGGTGCGACTGGTGCGCTCCTCGTTTCCATCCTCGTTCGCCTGTGACCGGCTGGGAAAATTAACCCGCAGCACGGAGAAGATATCGTTCTGGCGCATGACGAACACGGCGATGCCAAAATAGCCAAACAAGAGCATGCCCATGAACGGCAAGATGTCGCCGAAGGGAGAAGGCAGCAAGGAGAGCGGGAAACTGAGCAGGGCGGCGACTACCAGGCCCGAGATCAGTCCGACCAATCCCGCCACCAGCGTATGGGCCGAAACCCGGGAAAGCAAGGCGCGCAGCCCTTTCATCGGACGGGTAGTGATATAGGGAGTCAGCACCAAGCCGATCAATGCGCCGACCAGACCTAAAACCACCGTGTACAAATCTCGCTTGTCGCCTAAAGTTCCGATTGAAAGCCCCCAGTACACGCCAAACCCGGCGAAGATCACCATGCCAATCAGGCGAGCGATAAAATCGATACTCATCAGAATAACTCCTAAGAAATATGCATAAAAACGGTAGGATTATCGCACCTGGAAGAAGGTTAGGAGTGTATGGGCGGGCTTCGTCTGCCCAAACGCCCCGCTCTCTCCACGATCTGCGTAAATCCTCAAAGGATAATTAAATAGAAAAGAGCCCAGGATGCCTGCGCCCGTCTCGAATCAGCACGCTCAGGGAAGATGCCCCTCTATGGCTCAGTTTACCGCAGCGATAATGCAAAGAAAAAAACAAGAAGGTCTTACGCAGCTGGAATCCCTCTGACCACGCATGGGGGACTCCCGTCAAATAATGGCTTCTACGTCAGGCGGAAAATGAGTTGAGGGCTTTTATCTTACTCTCCACCTTGCGCAACCCGAAGGTCGCAAGGTCACCGGCGCCGTCCAATACAAGGCGGTCTTACGTTCTGCAGGCAATAACTAACAATCATAGAAGTTACGCAGCTCGCTGGAAAAGTGGGGCTGCTGGGTTAAACAAAGCCAAACCAAACCCACTCACGGGCGTAAATCCTATATAAATAAGTGCGCGTACCACAAAAATCTAACAGACCGCGGTCTAAACAGCCTCCAGAGGGGACCTTGCAGGCTGCCGCCCCTCCCTACCGATCCATCTGTACTATCATTAACAATTATACTATAATGAACGCGTTACGCCCTTTGCCAAGAGAATAAAGACGCCTGGGCGCCCAGGCGCCCGGCTAAGAAGCGTGTATCTGCGCGCGAACGCTCCGCAATATTTTAAGCTCAATAACAACCACCTCCAAAGTGGTGCAAAAACCTGCTGATAACCGGGCTTTGCACCACTTCTTGGATTGAGGCAAACCTGGCGACACGCTGCACCCCTGGTTCCTGAGCACAGAGGAGAAGAAAATGGTTGCCGAGGCGATGACATCTTATGGGGAAGTCGGCGAACAGGAATACAAACGCCGCATCTGGGCCTGGACGATGTACGACTGGGCCAATTCGGCTTTCGCCACAACGATCCTGGCAGCCGTGCTGCCGATCTATTACAGCCAGGTTGCGGGGGCTACGCTGCCCAGCGCGGCGGTCGCGACCGCCTACTGGAGCACCGGTCTGAGCGTCTCGCTGTTCATCGTCGCCCTGCTCTCACCTATCCTGGGGACGATCTCGGACGTAATGCGCGGCAAAAAGCGCTTCCTGGCGATCTTCTTCGGGATGGGCGTGATCGGCACAGGCTTGCTGGTGCTGGTGGACACCGGCGATTGGCTGCTGGCTTCGATCTTGTTCCTCGTCGGACGGGTGGGCTTCACCGCGGCGAACGTGTTTTACGACGCCTTGCTGCCGCACATCGCCCGCGAGGAAGACCGCGACAGTGTCTCAACCCGTGGGTACGCCTTGGGTTATCTCGGGGGCGGGTTGCTGCTGGCGATCAATATCGTCATGATTCAGGTGCTGCCGGGTACCTTAGGTCCCCGGCTTTCCTTTTTAAGCGTCGCGGTGTGGTGGGCGCTCTTCTCGATCCCCCTATTTTTACGCATCCCGGAACCGCCGGCCGCCACCGCACGCCTGGGCGGTAGCGAAAACGTAGTCACGATCAGCTTCCGGCGTCTGTGGCGGACCCTCAAATCCCTGCGCCAGTACCGTGAGCTGTTCAAATACTTGATCGCTTTCCTGATCTATATCGACGGGATTGGGACAATTATCGGGGTCGCGGCGATCTACGGCGCGGAGCTCGGCTTCGGCAGCATCGAGCTGATCCTGGCCCTGCTGCTGGTGCAGTTCGTCGGCATCCCCTACAGCCTGATCTTCGGCCGTCTGCCCAGCCGCAATGAAAGCCGGCGACCGCTCTTTTTAGCGTTCGTGCTCTTCAATATGATCGCGCTGCCCCTTGCCGGGGTGTTGGGCGCCCGGCTGCTGCCGGCCTCGATCACCGGCCGGCCTCCTGAACCCTTCCGGGCCACGGCAACCGCCGTCGGCCAGGGAATGTACCTCTCCACGGACGACAGCCTGGCATACACTGGCGTATGGGAAACCCTCGCCGTATCCGCCGGAGATCTGGGCGCCGAGGCCAGCGGGGCTTACCGCTCGACGAGCGATCCCGGTGCGAGCTACCAGATCGAATTCAACGGGCAGCAGGTCGAGGTGGTCTACTCCACCGGCCCGGATTACGGCATCTGGGACGTATACCTGGACGGGCAACCTTATATCGACGAAGATACCGGTGAGCCCCTGACGGTTGACGCCTACAACCCGACGGTCCGTTATGGCGTTTTACAGACTTTTACCGCCGCATCGTCCGGGGAACACACCCTGACTGTGATCAACACTGGCGACCGCAATCCGCGCAGCCAGGGCACGGTGATGAGCATCGCCCGGCTTTCGATCCTGCCGCCGCTGCGCGCCAGCAACCTGGGCCTGATCATCGGCCTGATCGCCGCCGTGGAGGTCGCCGGACTGCTGCTGTCGCTGGCCTTAGGACGAGCGCTGTTCAGCGGCCTGGCCGAAACGATGGACACCAAACGCAGCATCCTGCTGGCGCTGGCGGTTTACGCCGTGATCGCTGTATGGGGCTATTTCCTCAACTCGGTGATCGAGTTCTGGTTCCTGGCCTGGATGGTGGCGGTGGTACAGGGCGGCAGCCAGGGTCTGAGCCGCAGCTTGTTCTCGAGCATGTCGCCGGCTTCCAAGAGCGGCGAATTCTTCGGCTTCTTCGGGATCATGGAAAAATTCTCGGCTATTTTAGGTCCGCTGGTGTTTGCCTACGCTGCGACGACCTTCGGCAACAGCCGCCCGGCTGTCTTGAGCCTGATCGCCTTCTTCATCATCGGCGGATACCTGCTCACCCGGGTTGACGTCGAGGAGGGTCGCCGCGTGGCACGAGCAGAGGACGCCGCGCTTTTACACGGGGAAACCGGAGCCTAAGATGGCCGAGCTACACGGGGACCAGCGTGCGCACTACGTCCAGGATATGTTCACCCGTATCGCCCACCGCTACGACCTGATGAACCGCTTAATGACCGCAGGGCAGGATCGGGCCTGGCGGCGGGAGGTCATTCGCCGCGCGGCGCTACCCCCCAAAGGGCAGTTGCTCGACCTGGGCGCCGGGACCGGCGACCTGTCGGAAGAAGCGCTCCGCCAATACCCCGGCTCGCAAACCGTGGCGACCGACTTCACCCTGGAAATGATGCAGGTCGGGCGGGAGCGGCGGCGTGAAGCAGGCCTCCCCACCGCTGTACGGCCGGACTGGACCGCAGCGGACGCACTGCGGCTCCCCTTCCCCAAAGGCGCCTTCGACGCGGTCGTCTCCGGTTTCCTGATGCGCAACGTGACGGACGTCGCCCAGGTCTTGAGCGAACAATACCGCGCCCTCAAGCCGGGGGGCAAGATCGTTGTCCTGGACACTACCCGGCCCCAACCCGGCTTGCTTTCTCCGCTGATCGATTTCCACCTGCACCGCGTGATTCCGGCGCTGGGTGGGCTGATCACCGGCGAGCCTGAGGCTTACCGCTACCTGCCGAATTCCACCGAGCTGTTCTTGAGTGCCGAGCAGCTGGCTGCACGCATGGTCGCGGCGGGTTTTCGCCAGGTTGGCTTCCGGCGGACGATGTTCGGCGCGATCGCCATCCATTGGGGGGTTAAATGAACTCAACGCCTGCAGAGAAAGGACCGGAGCCACGGCGGCTTGTAGTGGGGATCACCGGCGCTTCCGGCGTGATCCTCGGCATCCGCACCCTGGAAGTGCTGCGGTCGCTGGCGGTTGAATCCCACCTGGTGCTCTCGGCGGCCGCCCGGGCGACCATTGCCCAAGAGACCGATTGGAAAGTGAGCGACGTGCTGGCCCTGGCGGATGAGACCTACAACCACGGGGACATCGGCGCCAGCATCGCCTCCGGCTCATTCGCCGCCGCTGGGATGATCGTGATCCCGTGCTCGATCAAGACCTTATCGGCCATCGCCAATTCTTACGCTGACGACCTGATCACCCGTGCGGCAGACGTGACGCTCAAAGAAGGGCGTCCTCTGATCCTGGTAGTGCGAGAGGCGCCGCTGCACCGCGGCCACCTGCGCCTGCTCAACCTGGCTGCCAAGGCCGGCGCGGTGATCTTCCCGCCGGTGCCGGCCTTCTACACCCAGCCGCACAGCCTGGAAGATATGGTCGACAACATTGTCGGCCGGGTCCTGGCCCGGTTGGGTATCGGGAACGAGCTGTACAAAAAGTGGGGTGGAATGAAGTAGTCCAACGTGTACCTGTGCTGATCTGCCGAATCAGTATGTATCTTATGCAAAATCCTATCGCCCTCAAAGAAATCTTCTCTGCGACCACCATGACCCTCGCCACGGTCTCGCCGGAGGGAGAGCCACACGCCGCGCCGGTGTACTTCGCCGCTGACGAGGCGCTGGATTGTTATTTCTTTTCAGCGGCTGACAGCCAGCACAGCCGGGACCTGCGCGCCGACCCGCGCGCCGCGGTAGCCCTCTACCCCGAATGCCGGGACTGGCAGGAAATCCGCGGGGCGCAACTGCGCGGGACGGTGCAGCCGGTCCCGCGTGGGGATCACTGGGATCGCGCCTGGGGGCTTTACCTGGAAAAGTTCCCCTTCGTTGCCGATCTGGGTGAGGCGGTCAGCAGCAACCAGCTGTACGTGTTCGAACCCATCTGGCAGCGCCTGGTGGACAACCGCCAGGGGTTCGGCTTCAAACTCGAGTGGCGGCGCGACTCTGCCGAGGCTGGCGGCCGTTGGATACCCTTTGAGACCGGGACCCAGGGCTGATGGAGGGGCGCGATCTCGAAAAAGCTGCCTTGCGGGGCGAGCCCTCCTACGTGTGGCGGGCCGGGCAGCAGCGCCGGCTGCAGATGATCCTGGAAGCGGCCGGAGAGCGCGACTTTGGCAAAGTGTTGGAGAACGGCTGCGGGGTGGGCATGTACATCGAGCACTTGGCCCCGCACTGCCAGACGGTCTTCGGCCTGGAGTTCGACCTCGAGCGAGCTGTGCAAGCGCGCCGCCGCGCCGAGCACATCGTCGGGGGACAGGGGGAGCTGCTGCCCTTCCCCAACGAGACTTTTGACCTGATCGTGAGCCACGAGGTGCTCGAACACGTCCAGGACGACCGCGCCGCCGTCCGGGAGATGGCGCGCGTGCTGCGGCGCGGCGGGCGCATGATAATCTTCGCGCCCAACCGCGGCTATCCCTTCGAGACTCACGGTATATACTGGCGCGGCCGCTACCGGTTCGGCAACATCCCCCTGGTCAACTACCTGCCTCGGAACCTGCGCAACCGGCTGGCGCCCCATGTGCGCGTCTATTCCCGCCGGGACCTGGCGCAGCTGTTCACCGGCCTGCCGGTGCGCTACGTGGAGCGCACGGTGATCTTCGGCGCTTACGATAACATCATTGCCCGTTGGCCGGCGCTGGGGCGGGCTCTGCGGTCGCTCCTGCACTGGGCGGAGCGGACTCCGCTGCGCGTCCTGGGTTTATCGCATTTCTGGGTGGTGGAGAAAGTTTAACCGGGTCTTACGCCGCCAATAAGAGTCGTAAGAGTGTCTAGACACCCCACTGCTCTTATGCCAGCTACTCACCTTGTGGTTCTCTAAAATCGTATATACCGTCGCGAATAGCCCAGCGCCGCCCGCAGCGGTCGCAGATTAAGGCATCCTTGGTTTCATCCAAAGCGCGACCCCCGCACTCCGGACATTGGAAGAATACGCCCGGCGCATCTACCGTCGCGCGTGGCGTATCATCCGCAGCGCAGGCGCGCACAAACACGCTGGGGGTCAGCTGCCACCAGTCTCCGGTCAGTTGGGCCAGCGCGTCCATGGATACCAACCAGCGCAGCGGCACAGTGCGCTTCAACGCGCCAAGACGAAAGTGCGATACGGTGAGTTGCCGTTCGACGACGAAGTCGTTCCCGGCCAGCCAGTTGCGCACCGCCGCAGGATGAAAATCAAAATTCAGGCGGGCGAATTCCACCGGCTCATGGCTGAACGGGCTCCAGGATTGTCGACGAAAGACATAGCGCAAGATGGCTTTCAGGTTCTGCTTGTTGGCGTATTCCAGGACGAAGACCGCCCCTGGCCGCAGGACCTGGCGGACCTGAGCGAGCGCTTGCGAGGGCGCGGCCATGTGGTGCAGGGTGCGGATCATGGTAGCGGCGTCGAAGAGCCCGGGGACGAAAGGCAGGTGGTAGACGTCTGCGGCCACGTACCGGTAGCCGTCCCCGCGGCCGAGGCGCTGCTGAGCCTGCTGCAGCTGGGAGAGCGAATAATCCAGCAACACGATCTGTTCGAAGCCGCCGTAGCGCGGGGTGTTGCGCCCGGCTCCGGCTCCCAGTTCCAGCAAACGCTCGCCTCCGGGGGGCAGCAAGCGGCGCAGGGCCACCGCCTCGACCTGATCCTCGTAGGCGCGCTCGCCCCGATCCCAAAAGGAAGCCTGGTAATCGGAGCCTTCGTAATCACATACCGGGGGGCGTTCAGCCATCATCATCTCGAAAAGCAAATGTGGGGTTTTGGGGGGGGGGGGGCGGGGGCCCCACCCCCCCCCCTAACGGGT
>CAYNWK010000067.1:8124-22886 GCA_964400875.1 uncultured Anaerolineaceae bacterium
TACACCTCTGTGTGGGGGGCCCCGCGCCCCCCCCCCCCCCCCAAAACCCCACACGATTTCCTTTCAGGTGGGTTGCTAGAAACTATACGCCAGTCGGCGAGGCGATGACCTCGTGTTCGACTTCGCCGTTGTGATAAGAACCATTGTAACCGCGACCGATGCCGCGATAAGTGTAACCGATCTTGGCCATCACCGCCGGATCGTAGATATTGCGCCCGTCTACCAACACCGGCGAGCGCATCTTCTCGCAAATGCGTTCGAGGTCCAGGTTCTTGAACTCGTTCCACTCGGTGACCACAATCAGGGCGTCGCAGTCCGCGGCCATGCTGTAGGGGTCGGAGAACATTTCCACGCCATCCATGAGCGGGGCGGCGACTTCCATCGCCACCGGATCGTAGGCGTGCACCTTGGCTCCGTACGCCTGGATCATCTTGGCGATGTCGATCGCAGGGGCGTCGCGCATATCGTCGGTGTTGGGTTTAAAGGACAGCCCGAGCAGCCCGACCGTCTTGCCTTTCAAATCGCCCACCAGCTCCATCACCTGTCTGACGACCATCGGGCGCCGGTCGTCGTTGATCTCCATCACGGCATTCAGCAACTGCGGGTGGCGGCCTTTCTCCGCGGCCATGTAGGCCAGTGCTTTGACGTCCTTAGGGAAGCACGAACCGCCGTAACCTAAACCGGCATCCAGAAAGAACGGCCCGATGCGCTTATCGTAGCCCATGCCTACGGCAACTTCTTTGACGTCGGCGCCGAGCTCTTCGCAGATATTGGCGATCTCGTTAATAAATGAAATCTTGGTGGCCAGGAAAGCGTTGGAGGCGTACTTGATCATTTCGGCCGTGCGCAGGTCTGTGATCACGATCGGGGCGCGCAGCGGCAGGTGCAGCTGGGCGACTTTTTCGGCCGCCTCCGGGTCCAGCGATCCGAGCACGGTGCGATGGGGCTGCATGAAGTCGCTGATGGCGGAGCCTTCCCGCAAGAACTCGGGGCAAGACACCACCGAGAAGGGGATCGGTTCGGGCTGGTTGCTGGAAACGATCTCGGCCACCCAGTCTCCGGTGCCAACCGGGACGGTGGACTTGTTGATGATAATCAACGAGTCCCGCATGTTCTCGGCGATCGACTTGGCCGAAGCTGCCACGGCCCGCAGATCGGCCTCACCATCGACGCCCGAGGGTGTGCCCACTGCGATGAAGGCAAAATCCGTGCCCTCTAGCCCTTCGGCGTACGAGGTGGTGAACTTAATTCTACCGGCGCGCACGTTGCGCTCAACCAGCTCTTCCAACCCGGGTTCGTAGATGGGCATCTCCCCGCGCTTCAAACCGGCGATCCGCTCCTCGTTAATGTCGAGAGCGATCACCCGGTTGCCGAGATCGGAAAAACAGGCAGCTGTGACCAGGCCTACATATCCCACCCCTACCACACAGATTTGTTTCATAGCAAAGCCTCCGAGAGTAAAACTATTTAGCGCGCCGTTATTATAGCGGCAACTGATGGTTTGATCCTGCTTATAAGAGCAGCTCGAATGGAACAAAAGATGAAGAGCGAAACCGCCCTGTGCCTCGACGCCGCTTCATCATAAGAAACCGGTTTTGAGACAAACAAACGGCCACCGACCTGTTACCACATCTCGGGTTGCGCCGGATTCAGGTCAAGCGCCGTCATGCCTGCTGCTGCAAACCTCGTGAGCGATAAGCCGAGAATGCCTCGATTTTATTCAACTTACTTTCGGCCAATCGCCTACCATAATAATAAACGCACAAACCAGTTTGTTGTTACAGGTTTGGGATACAAAGCTTTGTGCCAGAACAACATTCACGATCACTTTTTTTCGAACAACCAGCGGGGCTGTCCCAAAAACGGGGCGATCTTATCATAACTTTTCCATAATTTCACGTAAAAGGTCATCTTTCAAGGATGACCTCTGTCACTAGCAATTCGGCTGAAATTACTCTAAAATATCGCTGATAAATCTTACCGAAAAGGCCAATAAAAGGGAGATTCCTCTGATGCAAATTACACGACAAGCCGATTATGCCATTCGCGCGGTCTATTACCTGGCCGAGTTAGGCCCGGAACGCCGCGCGGCAACGAGCCATATCGCCCAGGAACAACGCATCCCGCCGTCCTTCCTGGCGAAGATCGTCTCACAACTCTCCATCGCCGGGCTGCTGCAGACTTCGCGCGGCGCGCGCGGCGGCGTATCACTCGCCCGGACAGCCGACAGCATCTCCTTGTTGGAGGTAATCGAAGCCATCGATGGGCCCATCCTGCTCAACGAGTGCGTCGTCGATTCCGGCGCTTGCACCTTTGGCGAGTCCTGCCCCATGCGATCGGTTTTCTGCGAGGCGCACGCCGAGCTGGTTGGGCGCATGGAAAGCACCACCTTCGGCGGACTGCTCGAAGCCAACGGCAAAAACGGTTTTTCCAAAAACTAACCGATCGATCCAGACGAGGGTGGCCGCGCTTCACCCGCCCGATCAATTAAATAGGGAATCAAACCTTTAAGCCAATCGATGGTAATCTTAGGGTGTTTGGGCTGGCGAAACCCGCCCAAACACCCTAATTCTATACCGAATCGACCCCTCCGCCACATCCCTTCCGGCGTATAATCAGCCCGGAAGGGATTCTTTTTGAAGGAGGTTATGATCATGACCGGACCCCGCGTTGTGCGCGCGCCGCGCGGTACGCAACTCAACTGCAAATCCTGGCTGACCGAAGCCCCCTACCGCATGATCCAAAACAACCTGGACCCTCAGGTCGCTGAGAGACCGGATGACCTGGTCGTCTACGGCGGGCGCGGTCAGGCGGCGAGGAATTGGGAATCTTTCGACGCCATCCTGGAGACGCTGCGCCAGATGGAGGCTGACGAAACTTTGCTGGTACAGTCCGGAAAACCTGTCGCCGTATTCACCACCCACTCGGATGCGCCGCGCGTGTTGATCGCCAATTCCAATCTGGTGCCGCATTGGGCCACCCAGGAAAACTTTGACGAGCTGGCCGCCCAGGGTCTGATCATGTACGGCCAGATGACAGCGGGATCGTGGATTTATATCGGCACCCAGGGCATCTTGCAGGGTACCTACGAGACGCTCGGCTCTCTGGCTCGCCAGCGCGGTTGGCCCTCGCTGAAAGGCAAGTTCGTGCTGACTGCCGGTCTGGGCGGGATGGGCGGCGCTCAGCCGCTGGCGATCGCGATGAACGAAGGGGTTGGTCTGATCGTCGAGGTGGATCCGGAACGGGCCGGACGGCGCCTGGAGATGGGTTACGTGGACATCGTGGTGGACACCCTCGAAGAGGCCATGACCCTGGTCGAAGAGGCCGTCGAGGCTGAGACGCCTAGGTCCATCGGCCTGATCGGCAACGCGGCCGATATCTACCCGGAGCTGGTCATTCGCAGCGTCACCCCGGACGTGGTCACTGACCAGACCCCGGCCCACGACGTGCTCTCTTATGTGCCCTCGGGCTTGAGCGTGGCCGCGGCTGAGGAACTGAAACAGCGCGACTCCCGGGAATACCACCGCCGCTCCATGGATTCGATGGCCCACCACGTGGAGGCCATGCTGGCCTTCCGGCGCCGCGGCGCAGAAGTTTTCGATTATGGCAACAACCTGCGCCAGCGCGCCTTCGACCAGGGCGTCAAGGACGCCTTCGAGTTTCCCGGTTTCGTCCCCGCCTATATCCGCCCCTTGTTCTGCGAGGGCAAAGGACCTTTCCGCTGGGTGGCGCTCTCCGGCGACCCGGAGGACATCTATACCACCGACGAGGCGGTCATGACGCTGTTCCCAGAAGATGAACATCTGCACCGCTGGCTGAAGTTGGCCCGAGAGAGAGTGCCCTTCCAGGGGTTGCCGGCGCGCATTTGCTGGCTGGGCTACGGTGAACGGGAAGAAGCCGGATTGGCGTTCAACAATCTGGTAGCCGAGGGGCAGGTCAAAGCCCCCATTGTGATTGGCCGGGATCACCTGGACGCCGGCTCGGTGGCCTCCCCCAACCGTGAGACGGAAGGGATGCTGGACGGCAGCGATGCGATCAGCGACTGGGCGATCCTGAATGCCTTAATCAACGCCGTGGGGGGCGCGACCTGGGTATCGTTCCACCACGGCGGGGGCGTCGGCATAGGGTACAGTCAGCACGCCGGGCAGGTGATCGTCGCCGACGGCACGGAAGCCGCCGCCAGGCGGCTGTCGCGCGTGCTGACCACCGATCCGGGACTGGGCGTGGTGCGCCATGCCGACGCCGGTTATCCCGAGGCTATCGCCGCTGCGAAGCGACATGGCATCCGCATGCCGATGCTGGATTGATGATGAGCAGTGGGGAATTTTCACGGGAACAATCTCCAAAAATCCCCACCCAGACCAGGTTATCTCAATGAGTAAACGCTTTCGATCGCCGGTTTTTTGGCTGGCGGTGAGCCTTTTCGCTATTGCCGGTTTCACTTCGTTTGGTCCTGCGGAGCGCTCGCTGGGCGCCAACGTGCGCGTGGTCTACCTGCACGGCGCCTGGGTCTGGGCCGCGCTGGCGTCCTTCATGGCCGCGGCCGGCGCCGGGCTAGCGGGGCTGCTCTCTGGAAAAGTCTCGCTGCACCACTGGTCGCGAGCGCTGGGACGGACCGGGCTGATATTTTGGGTCACGTACCTGCCGATCTCGGTGTGGGCCATGCAGACCAACTGGAACGGCCTCTTCCTGGCCGAGCCGCGCTGGCGCATGGCGCTTGCCTTTGCCGCGGGCGGCACGCTTCTGCAAATCGGGTTGACCCTGGTCGAGAAACCCATCTGGGCCTCCCTGGGCAACCTGGCTTACGTGGCGGCGCTACTGCTCGCGCTGGCTACCACCGAACAGGTGATGCACCCGCCCGCGCCGGTGCTAACCTCCGACGCCTGGCGTATCCAGCTGTTCTTCGCCGGTCTGGTAGCGCTGACCGTGCTGGCAGCCTTGCAGGTCGCCCGTTGGCTGCATCGCCTGGAACCCGTCGATATAGCTTGACCGACGAATCCCTTTCCCTTCGAGATCTCTGGCGGCACCCCTTACGCCTCCAGGTGCTGGCCTTTGCCTTCATCAGGCTGGTGCTGAACACCCTTTACCGCATGGTGTACCCGTTCCTGCCGGTCTTCGGGCGCGGCCTGGGGGTGGACCTGGAGACGCTTTCGCTGGCTTTCACCGCCCGCTCCGTACTGGGCGCATTCGGACCCTTGCTGGCTTCGGTGGCGGACAGCCGCGGGCGCAAGGCGGGGATGATCTTCGGTATGCTGCTCTTCACCGCCGGGGCAGGACTGGTGGTCTTCTGGCCGACCTTTGCGGGCTTTTTCCTGGCCCTGGTGCTGACCGTGCTGGGCAAGTACGTGTTCGACCCGGCCATGCAGGCTTACCTGGGCGACCAGATCGCTTATCGCCAGCGCGGCACCATCCTGGCCGTGACCGAACTGGGCTGGTCAACCAGCTTCATGCTCGGCGTGCCGCTGGTGGGCTTTGTCATCGCCAGGGGCGGCTGGATGGCGCCTTTCCCCCTGCTGGCCTTGCTCGGTCTGGCGTGCATCGCCGCGCTGGTCTGGATGCTGCCGCGCGACCCCGCCCCGCAGGACGGACGGCCCAGCCTGTGGGCGAATATAAGAACGGTGGTCACCTACCCGCCAGCGCTGGCTGCGCTCTCAATCGGCCTGACCGCCACCGTGGCAAACGAGGTGGTTAACTTGGTCTTCGGCGTGTGGATGGAGGATTCTTTCAGCCTGCAGATCGCTGCGCTGGGGGCGGCTGCGGCGGTGCTTGGGCTGGCGGAAATGAGCGGCGAGGTGCTGGTCGGCGGACTGACCGACCGCCTGGGCAAACCGTTCGCCGTCGGTCTCGGGTTGGCGCTGAACAGCCTGGCAGCCCTGGCGCTGCCCTTCCTGGGGGCACATTTATTCGGCGCCTTACTTGGCTTATTCCTGTTCTACATTACCTTCGAATTCACCCTGGTAAGCATCATCCCGATGATGACCGAGGTGCTGCCTTCTGCCCGTGCTACGCTGATGGCGGCGAACGTCGCATCGCTGTCCCTGGGCCGGGCGCTAGGCGCCTTAATCGCCCCCTCCCTGTACGGCTGGGGGATCCTGGCCAGTGGCCTGGCTGCACTGGCGTTCAACCTGTTGGCTCTGCTGAGCCTGCGCGCCCTGCAGAGGGGCTCCCAGCGCGTCTCCGAACGAGATAGGGTATAAAAAGTTCCCGGCACTGGAGTGCAGCCTGCGGCCGCCTCCAAATAAGTGCTGGGGACTTATCCCCTTGCAGCACCTCTTAGCTCTTTCCCCGCCAAAAGGTATAATCAACACCGCTATGGCAAAACTGAGGGACAAATGGCCGCTGATCGGGCTTATCCCGATCGCCTTGATCTTATTCAGCGTGAGTCTCCCGGCGTCCGCCGCGCCCCAGCTGCAGCTCACGCCTTTCCCGACACCCACACCCAGACCGGACGGGCGCATCATCTACGTCGTCCAACCCGGGGATACGCTCTGGCGGGTCGCCGCCATCACCGGCGTCTCCCTGGACGACCTGCGCACCCTCAACAACCTGGGACCCGATGAGCCGATCATCCCGGACCAGGAGCTGCTGATCGGCCTGGCCGGCCCCCCCGAGGCCACCGCCCCGCCGGCGGTCGCGCCGACTGCTGAGCCGACCCTGTCTCCTTCCACCGCGCAGCCGGGGTTCGGCACCCTGTGCGTGCTGCTGTTCGACGACCAGAACGGCGACTCGATCCGCCAGGAAGAGGAGCCCTCCATCCCTGGGGGCGAGCTCAGCGTCAGCAACCGGGCCGGGGATGTCTCGCAAACCGACACCACCACGGACGCCGCCGAACCGATGTGCTACGAGGATCTACCGGAAGGGAACTACAACCTGACCGTGGCCATCCCAGACGGCTACAATCCGACCACGGCGCTGAATTACAACCTGGATATGGAGGCGGGCAGGACCGCGCAGATCAATTTCGGCGCCCAGCCCAACTCCGAGACCCTGGCTGAAGAGAGCGGGGCGACGGGCGAGAGCCGCTCCCCGCTGCTGGGCATTCTGGGAGCAGTGCTATTAGTGGGCGGTGTCGGCCTGGGGATCTTCGCCGGACGCCTGACCCGCAAGCCCAAAGAAGAAAGATAAAATTCGATCAAAAAAGCCCCGGCCGGGGCTTTTTTGATCGAACCTTGATTTGCAGGTAACTCTTCCGTTGTTCAAGACAGCTTGTGATACGCCTCCAGCAAGGCCCGGCCAAAAGCTGGAACGCCCCAAGTCTGAACACGCTCGGCGGCGGACTGGAGCAGCTGCTCACGCACCTCGTCCTCGACGATCACGGTGATCAGCGCCGCCCCCATCGCCCGGTCGTCTTCACCGGGGACCAGGTAGGCCGCCGGGCCGACCATGGCGCTGGAAAGGCCGGTGTCCAGGGCCACCACCGGCGCGCCGCTGGCCAGCGCGTGGCGCACGGGCCCGCCCCATGGGGTAACCGGGGCCGGGTGAAACAGCGCCGAAGCGCGGCGGTAAAGCGCCGGGATCTCCGGGGGAACCAACGGAGGCAGGATGAGCACGGTGCCGCCCAGATCGACCTGGTCCAGCCATTCGCTCAAGCGACGGCGGGGACCTGGCTCCAGGCCCAAGATCAGCAGTGGGTAATACGCGCCGACCGACCCCGCCGCCCAGCTCCACGCTTCCAGGATGCGGCGCAGCCAGAGCTCGTCCCCCGGCCCGTGGTAGAGCACGTAGGTCTCCGGGAGCTCCAGCCGGGACAGGTCTACCTCCCGTTCAACCTCCGGCCGCAAGAAGTCAGGATGGACAACCGGGGGCAGTTTTACGAGCGGAGCGGATGTTCCCGGCGCGGGCAGGTCGGACGGCCAGAACAGAGCCCTGGCGCGGGCCAGCCCGCCCTGGGCCAGCGCGCCGCCCAGGCGGGCGGCAAAGTGTTCCGGGCGGCCGGCTTCGTAACCGCTGGGGCTGACCACACAATTCCCCCAACCGAATAACGGCGCAGCCGGGGAGGTCAGGTGCAGTAGATCCACTTTTTCACGGTGAGCCAGGCGCGGCAGGAGGCGCTGCTCCCAGTTAAGCCGGGCGTAGGCCACCGGCTCGACAGGCTCAACGAGCGTTGCAACTTCAGGCAGCCAACCTGGCGGCTCGCCCGGCAGGGCGATGAGCGGTTCGACCTCGTCGGGCAGGTGAGCCAGCAGCGCCAGCAGGTGCAGAGCCGCGGGCCCTTCCGGGCGGTGCAGCAGCGGCCAGCCATCGTAAAGCGCCCTGACCATCTCAGCCGTCAATCCGGGTAACCATTCGGGTGCGCTCGCCTCCAGTCCCACGCGCTGGCGATGATCGCCTCCAGGTCGGGGGTCTCCGGCTGCCAGCCCAATTCCCGGCGGATGCGCTCAGCTGAAGCCACCAGATGGGCCGGGTCGCCGGAGCGGCGCGGGGCGACCTCGGCCGGGATCGGCTTCCCGGTCACCCGGCGGGCGGCCTCGATCACTTGCAGCACGGAGTAGCCGGCGCCGTTTCCCAGGTTGTAGACCAGGCGGTCGCGATCCTCCAGCGCTTCGAGCGCTAGAAGGTGGGCGGAGACCAGGTCGCCGATGTGGATGTAGTCGCGCACGCAGGTGCCGTCCGGGGTGGGGTAATCGTCCCCGAAGACCTGGATCTGCGGGCGCTGCCCCAGCGCGACCTGCAGCACCAGGGGAATTAAATGCGTCTCCGGCTGGTGGTCCTCGCCGCGCCCGGCCAGCGCCCCGGCGGCGTTGAAGTAGCGCAGCGCGGCGAAGCGCAGCCCGTGGATCCGCCGGTACCAGTCCAGCGCCTGCTCGACCATCAGCTTGGTCTGCCCGTAAACGTTGTTGGGTCTTAACGTGGAGTCCTCGTCGAGCGGTTCATCGCTGGAAGCATACACCGCGGCGGTGGAGGAGAGCACGAAGCGGCGCACGCCGGCGCTCACGGCGGCTTCGATCAAAATTAAAGAATTGGCCAGGTTGTTTTGAAAGTATTTACCCGGAACGCGCATGCTCTCTCCAGCCTCGATGAAGGCGGCGAAATGCAAGATCGCCTCGATCGATCGCTCGGCTAAAACCGCCTCCAGTGCGCTCCGGTCCGCCAGATCGGACTGGATGAACTGCGCATCGTCAGGAACCGCGGCGCGATGCCCGGTGACCAGCGAGTCGTAAACGGTCACGCGGTGGCCGGCCTTCAGCAAAGCCGCAGCGGCGGCCGATCCGATGTAGCCGGCGCCGCCGGTAACGAGGACGTTCATCTCAAGCGGACGCCTGCCGCTTGGATTCGACCCGGCGCAGGAAGCGAGCTTCGTCGATCACCACGCGCCTGTGGGTGCCCTGGCCGACCAGCTCTTGCGCGTCGCGAGCTTCCACAGCGAAAGTCACCCTGTTCCTTTCCACCTGCTGCACCTCGCTGCGCACGCGCACCTCGGCGCCCACCGGCGTGGGAGCCAGGTGCTCCACTTGCACCAGCACGCCCACGCTGGAAGTACCCTGCGGCAGGCGCTCGGCCAACAGGCGGTGGGAGACCCGCTCCATAAAGGCGATCATCCACGGGGTCGCCAGGACGCGGGAGGAGCCGCTGCCGACATGGATGGCGGTCTGCTCATCACCGACCGGGAAGGTCTCCTCCCGGCTCATCCCCGGACGAATTAATTCGGTTAAATCCATCGGATCGCTCCCAAAGTGTATTCATAAGGGTTGGGGTAACTTCCAACCCCCTTCTCAAGCTGCGCTAAACCAATCTCGCCCCTCGCGCAGGCCAAAGCCCTCCAACTGGACGCGGATCAAGGCCCTGGCCCCGCGGGCGCCCACCGCAGCCAATACCAGCGGGCTGCGGTATCGCCGCCACCAGCCGGGCAGCGCTTCCGGGGGCAGGATCGGGCAGCCGCGCCTTTTCCGGCCGATCTTGGCCGGGTCCACGTCCACGAAAGCGACCAGCGGCGCGCCCTGGCGGACCAGGTGTTTGCTCAGGCGCCGGCCCATCATCCCAGCGCCCCAGACGATCAGCGCGTCGCGATCCCGGAGCGGGCCGCGCGCCAGGTAGTAAGCCTTGGCGCGCAAGAAGTTTTCCAGCGAGTAGCGCCCGTCGGTGCGGGTCAGGCGGTCCGGGCGTTCGCGCCAATCCAACAAGTATTCCGGCACCTTGGCGAAGCGGACGCCTGCCAGATACAGGCGCAGCCACAGATCGTAGTCCTCTGCCCAGCCGCGGTCCTGGTAGCCGCCCGCCGCGAGGATCGGCGCCCGGCGGTAGGTCACGCTGGGATGCGGTAGCGGGCTTTCCACGAAAATCTCGCGGCGGATGTCCTCCGGTTCCACCAACCCGTTGAGCCAATCGAGGTAAATGGCGAAGCCCTGGCGGACGTCCTCGGCGGGGAAAGCTCGCACCAGACAGCCTACCACGGCGACCTCGGGATGGCTCTCCATATAAGTCACCTGGAGCGCTAAGCGATCGGGATGGGCGCGATCGTCGCTGTCCATGCGGACCACGAGCGGCGCCCGGCAGGCGCGCAGGCCGGCGTCCAGCGCGGCGACCACCCCGCCGTGCGTCCTCGGTATCACCTGCAGGCGGCTGTCACGGCCCGCCCAGGCCTGCAAGATCGCCAGGGTGTCATCCGTCGAGCCGTCGTCCACGGCGATGATCTCAAAATCCGTGTAAGACTGCGCCGCCAAGCTCTCCATGGCCTCCGCCAGAGTCACTGCGGCGTTATAGCAGGGCATCAGCACCGATACGACCGGCCGGGAAGTGGTCATCAGGGATCGATTGTACCTGAAAAGGGTTCTTCGGGAATCTCCATGAAAGTGGGTTGGAGCGGGAATTAGATGCGGTATGATTAAACCTTGGCGCCAGGAGACATGGCGCCGCGTCCCCCAAAAAGACGCCATCAATTGAACCTATTTAAGCCTGACCACCTGGAACCATCCTGGAGGTGTAATAGAAGGAGGAAGAAATGACTGGCTTATCCACAGCAGTCCAAAAATGGGTCGAGGACTTTTTCTTATTTCTGCCCAGCCTGATCGCCGCTCTGGTCATCTTTATCTTGGGCCTGGTCGCCGCCGGGGTCGTAGGGAGCCTGGTACAGCGCGGCCTTAAACGGCGCAATGCCGATCCCGAAATCGTTATCTTGCTGACCAAAATCACCCGTTGGACGATGATCATCCTGGGTACGACGATCGCCCTGCAGCAGGTCAATTTCAACCTGACGGCATTCCTGACCGGCCTAGGGATCGTTGGCTTCACCATCGGCTTCGCCCTGCAAGATGTGAGCAAGAACTTCGTCGCGGGAGTCCTGCTGTTGATCCAGCAGCCTTTCGATATCGGCGACGCCATCGAGGTCTCGGACTTCGTCGGCACGGTGCTTGAGATCTCCCTGCGGGCCACCGAGATCCGCACCCTGGATGGCCGGCACGTGTTTATCCCCAACGGCGACGTTTTTACCAACCCGATCACCAACTTCACACGCGCCGCCAGCCGGCGCGCCGAGGTCAGCGTGGGCGTGGATTACGCCAGCGACCTGGAGCACGTGCGCCAAACCGCGATCGCGGCGGTCTCCGGGGTGAAAGGGCTGCTCCAGGACCCCGCGCCCGTGGTGGTCTACCAGAACTTCGGCAGCACGACCATCGATTTCACCCTGTACTTCTGGGTGGACAACCGGGAGTCCGATCCACCGTCCGCGCAAAATGAAGCCATCGCAGCGATCAAGGTGGCCTTCGAGCAGGCGGGGATCGAGATGCCCTTCCCCACCCAGACGATCCAATTCAAGAAGCTCGAGGAGCTGCCGGCGGGATGAGCCTCTCAACCGGCGATCCGGCCCCCGATTTCAGCCTAGTGGGCGTCGATGGAAAGCCCGTCAGCCTGTCTGCTTTCCGGGGAAAACAGCACGTGGTGCTGGTCTTTAACCGCGGTTTCTTCTGACCGTACTGCCGGCGGCACCTGGCGCAGTTGCGCCGTGACTACCAGGAGTTCGTCGAGAGGGGCGCGGAAATCATCGTGATCGGCCCTGACGAACGAGACTCCTTCGCCTATCACTGGCGGCGCGGCGCATACCCCTTCATCGGCCTGCCGGACCCGGACAATGCAGTCGCCGATCAATACGGGCAGCAGGTCAAGCTGATCCAGATGGGCCGCATGCCGGCCCTGTTCATCATCGACCGCCAGGGGGCGGTCCGTTTCGCGCATTACGGAGAGTCCATGCAGGATATCGTCTCTAACCGGGGGGTGCTGGGGATTTTGGATGCCCTAAACCAATCAGATTAATTATTCCCCGCCGTACTCGGATTGACGGCCATCTTTAAGACGCTTAAAGTCCCCGGCGTTTGTTCAACGAGCTCGATGGCTGATCAACAAAGCGCCGGGGACTAATTAAATTCGTGGATTAAATCTCCCCGATCAAACATTACGTCTCGTACTGCCAGATCAGCACCTGAACGATGAAGCCCAGGATCAAGAACAGTAAGAAGACCACATCCCGAGAGAGCATTGCGATGCTCAACACCTCGGTAACCATGACGGTACCAACAAAAGTGGAAAGCACAATCAGGGTAAAGTCATGCCACAGCCACAAGAGCAGCAGGCTGACGAACCCGGCGCCCACCGCCCACTGCCAGGTCAACCAGCTGGTATCCCAACCCATCAGAACCGGGAGCGCGGTGATCAGGTAAGCGCCGGCGATCAGGATAGCCAGGAAAACGGAAGGCCCTTCCAGGTAAAGGCCCAGGATCACCCCCAGGACCATCGAGGCCAGGGTAAAGATCAACAAATCCATGCCCGGGTCAATGGGGAAGTAGTTCTGCCGGGCGACGAAATCACCCACGATGAAACTGATGCCGCCTACGTAGATCCAGGGCAGCTTGCGCCCGATGAGCAGCATCAAGAACCCGATAGAAAAGGCTACGATCTGCATGCAGAGGCCTCTTTAATAGAGGGAAAGCGGCGTTATTTGGAGAGCGCCGCCCAAACACCCTCTTTACTCACCCAAATGGGTAAGTCCTAAATAATTTACATTATTTTGCACTATATTGCAATATGTTTTTCTCTGTTTGTCCCATACACGGTTGGCAATTTTGCAAAGTTACCCGGTTTGAGGTACGGAAGATGATACAAAGGGCGTATGAAACGACCTCCCTGAGGCGGCAATCCAGGAGGTCGAGGAGGTTCCCAAAATTCAAAACGAACCCACGCTAAGCAAACGCCGGTGAGAGCGGACCGGCGACTGGGTCATCAGAGATCATTCTTTAGCGAACTCGATCGCCTCGAGCATCTCCTCGTTGTCGGTGTATTTGAACTCCTCCAACTCCTGGCGGGCAGCTTCGGCCTGCTCGATACTTTCCAGGAGCTGCCAATCTTCCTTGGTGATGATCATTTTCTTCAGGCGGCGCAGTCGCTTTTCGAATTTCTCCATCACCGCCTCAGCATCCTCCGAAGGGTCCAGCGTATGCAAATACTGGAGGACGGCCTGCGCCCCGTTTTCCCCATCTTTGCGCGCCACGCCGACCAGGCCGCTGCTGGCCTCGCGCGACCATCCGGCTACGAACACCCCCTCGATGGGCTGCTCTGCTTCGTTATCGTAGGCTTCGTAAGAGAGTCCGTTAATCGGAAAACGCGGCTCCGGGTTCTTAACGAACTCGTTCCAGCGCACCGGCAGCCCAAAAGAATCATCCACCCGGTCGCCGATGCAGAAGATCACCGTATCCACCGGGATCACCCGCTTGGTGCCCAGTCGCTTGGCCTTGGTATCACCGTTGTGAGGGATCAGGGTGGTCTCCTCGACCTCCAGGCCGCGCACCTCGCCGCGCTCCCCGCCGATCATGCGGCTGGGCGAGGCTAGGAAATCGAAGCGAAAGCGAGAGTCGGACACCGGCTCTAACGCTTTGGGCAGGGTCGAGAGGATAAAGGTCTTGGCAGCTTCCACATCCTGGCCCAACTCGCGCATCACCGGCGCAACGCGCTCGAACTCGGCG
The DNA here is from genome assembly GCA_964400875.1 of uncultured Anaerolineaceae bacterium. Classification (GTDB taxonomy): domain Bacteria; phylum Chloroflexota; class Anaerolineae; order Anaerolineales; family UBA4823; genus CAYNWK01. The sequence continues at coordinate 22,074 of CAYNWK010000067.1, forward strand.
TCGAATGCTTCCAGGTCGAGGTTGCGTGCGATGTTGCTCATCTCCTTCTTGCTGAATTTGACCTCCGCCGGCCCACGGCGCGCTACGGCGACCACCTCATCGACCTTGAGATCGCGAATCAACCAGTGAGCGATATCCAGCATCACGTTGCCCACGCCGATCAGGGCAACGCGATCGCCGATCTTGAAGCGCTGCTGGCTGAAAGGAGGCAGCTTGTTATAGTGATAAACGATGTCTTTGGCGTGATAGACGCCCACCAGGTCTTCGCCGGGCAGGCCCAACCACTTGGTGCCCTGCGCACCGACAGTGACCAGCAGCGCGTGGAAGCCGATCTCGCGCAGCTCTTCCAGGGTCAGGTCCCCCTCTGCGGCGACCTTCAGGTTGCCGTAATAGCGGATGCCGGGTTCGGCCATGATCTGGCGGAACTGTTTGCGCAACCCTTCCTTCATGCGGTGCTTATTGGGATAGATGCCGTATTCAGCGAGGCCGCCCGGCTTGATATCGCGGTTGATCAGCGCGACCTCGACGGCCTCGGTGGCCAGCTGCCGGGAGGCGTACAGACCGGCGGGGCCGGCGCCGACCACGGCGACCACGTATGGATTTTCGTTTTCCGATGTCAAACTGCGACCCTCCCTTTGCGGACAATAAAAGACGGCGCCGATGAGCCGTCAATTTTCGTTTCGATTATAGCCTGTGGGTATTGAATCTACAAGTGCAAAATAGGACAAATGCGAGATGGTCGCGGCAGAGGCAAGTGTGTTCCCATTTTCTCAACAATGAAGGGCAGTCGCTGAATTGCAATTACCCTAACAC